>JAMFSN010000301.1 GCA_026225295.1 Frankia alni | reverse complement strand
CGGCGCGGCCTGCTGCTCGCCGGCGTGGCGGCGGCCGTGGTCATCGCCACGGCGGTGGCGGTGTCCGGCATCCTGACCGGCAGCAACGACCCGGCGTCCGGAACCGGCCTCACGACCAAGACCGACCCGCCGTCGGCCTCGCAGCTCACCGACAGCCCGACGGCGGGCCCGAACATCGCGACGAATCCGGGCGGCCAGTACGTCACCACCTACCCCAGCCAGAGTGCGGCGGCCGGTCCGACGACCAAGCCGACCGACCTACCGGCGTCGCCCACGCCCAGGAACACAGGCGGCAACGGCCCCCACGAGACGCCGTTCCCAAGCAAAACGCCGAGCAACGCCCCGACGCCCTCGAGCACGCCTCCCAGCGTCACGCCGACCACCACGCCTCCCATCATCACGCCGACCACCACGCCTCCCGCCGCCCCGGCGCCGCCCGGCGGGGGTGGCGGCGCCGGGAACGGCGGTACGGCGGGCTGAGCAGGTCGGAGTGTTGCGGGCCACAGGGAAGTGGCGAGGCTCACCGCTGGCGGACCCCCGCCGCGCTGCTGGACACACCCCCCACCACTAGCATCGGTGCTCGTTAGGCAATGCTGCCGACCTGTTCCGATCGACGATGACGCGCGGCTGGCAACCCGTACGCCACCGTTGTGCTGGCCCCGGGCGGGGCCGATCCGGAGGACTGATCAGTGCCGAAGGCACCAGCGGGCACCCTGTACCGCGGCCGCGAGGGTATGTGGTCGTGGGTGGCCCACCGGATCACCGGCGTGCTCGTCTTCTTCTTCCTGTTCGCGCACGTCCTGGACACCGCGCTGATCCGGGTCTCGCCGACGTCGTACGACAAGGTGATCGGGACCTACAAGAACCCGATCGTGAACGTGATGGAAGTCGGGCTGGTCGCGGCGGTCGTCTACCACGCGCTCAATGGGATCCGGATCATGCTGATCGACTTCTGGGAGAAGGGCCCGCGCTACCAGAAGCAGATGCTCTACGTCGAGCTCGCGCTGTTCGTGATCCTGGTCGTGCCCGACGCGTACTTCTCCCTGGAGCACACCGTGCGGACCATCTTCGGGAGCACCTGATGACGGCCACCGTCGACGGCGCCGGACGGCCGGTCATCGAGGCGCCGCGCAGCCGGGCCCCCCGTCCCGGACGGGCCCGCGCCCGGTCCAACTTCGAGCTCTACGCCTGGGTGTTCATGCGGGTCAGCGGCCTGGCGCTCATCGTGCTGGTCTTCGGCCACCTGTTCATCATGAACGTGCTCGACGGCGGCGTGCAGCGCATCAACTGGGGCTTCGTGGCCGGCCGGTACGCCTCGCCGTTCTGGCGGCTGTGGGACCTCACGATGCTGCTGCTGGCCGAGCTGCACGGAACCAACGGTCTACGGACCGTCATCAACGACTACGCCGAGCGACCGCAGAGCCGGTTCTGGCTCAAGATGATGCTCTACACGTCGGCGTTCCTGGTCGTCACGCTGGGCACCCTGGTGATCTTCACCTTCGATCCGAACATTTCGGGATGAGTCCCATGCAGGTTCACCGGTATGACACCGTGATCGTCGGCGCCGGCGGGGGTGGGATGCGGGCCGCGCTCGAAGCCGGTCGGCGCTCCCGCACGGCGGTGCTGACCAAGCTCTACCCGACGCGTTCCCACACCGGGGCCGCCCAGGGCGGCATGTGCGCCGCGCTCGCGAACGTCGAGGAGGACAACTGGGAGTGGCACACCTTCGACACCATCAAGGGTGGCGACTACCTGGTCGACCAGGACGCGGCCGAGGTCATGTGCAGGGAGGCCGTCGACGCGGTCCTCGACCTGGAGAAGATGGGGCTGCCGTTCAACCGGACCCCCGAGGGCCGGATCGACCAGCGCCGCTTCGGCGGCCACACCCGTGACCACGGCAAGGCGCCGGTCCGCCGGTCCTGCTACGCCGCCGACCGCACCGGCCACATGATCCTGCAAACCCTGTTCCAGCAGTGCGTCAAGCACGGGATCGAGTTCTACAACGAGTTCTACGTACTGGACCTGCTGCTGCACGAAGGCGCGACCGCCGGCGTGGTGGCCTACGAGCTGGCCACCGGCGAGATCCACGTCTTCCAGGCCAAGTCGGTGGTCTTCGCGAGCGGCGGCTTCGGCAAGGTTTTCAAGGTCACCTCGAACGCCCACACCCTGACCGGCGACGGCCTGGGCATCGTCCTGCGGCGCGGGCTGCCCCTGGAGGACATGGAGTTCTTCCAGTTCCACCCGACCGGCATCTGGAAGATGGGCATCCTGCTCACCGAAGGGGCCCGGGGTGAAGGCGGCATCCTGCGAAACAAGGACGGCGAGCGCTTCATGGAGCGTTACGCGCCGACCATCAAGGACCTCGCGCCCCGCGACCTGGTGGCCCGGGCGATCTACACCGAGATCCGGCAGGGCCGGGGCTGCGGGCCGGACGGCGACCACGTCTATCTCGACCTGACCCACCTGCCCCCCGAGCAGCTGGACGCCAAGCTGCCGGACATCACCGAGTTCGCCCGCACCTACCTCGGGATCGAGCCGTACACCGACCCGATCCCGATCCAGCCGACCGCCCACTACGCCATGGGCGGGATTCCGACCAACGTGAACGCCGAGGTGCTGCGCAACAACACCGACGTCGTGCCCGGGCTGTACGCGGCGGGCGAGGTGGCCTGCGTCTCGGTGCACGGGGCGAACCGGCTGGGCACGAACTCGCTGCTCGACATCAACGTGTTCGGCCGGCGGGCCGGCATCGCCGCCTCCACCTACTCGAGCGCGAAGACGACCTGGGTCGACCTGCCCGATGCGCCGACGGCAGCGGTCGAGGAGCTGCTGGGCCGGCTGCGCGACGGCAGCGGCAGCGAGAACGCGGCCGCCATCCGGCGCGAGATGCAGGAAACGATGGATGTGAACGCGTCGGTGTTCCGGACCGAAACGACGTTGAAGCAGGCGGCGACGGACCTGGTCGGGCTCAAGGCCCGCTACCAGGACGTCGGGGTCTCCGACCGCGGCCGGCGCTACAACACCGAGCTGCTGGAGGCCGTCGAACTCGGGTTCCTGCTGGACCTGGCGGAGGTGCTCGTCGTCTCGGCCCTGGCCCGCAACGAGTCGCGGGGCGGTCACTCCCGCGAGGACTATCCCAACCGCGACGACGTCAACTTCATGCGGCACACCATGGCCTACCGCTCGGGCCCGGCGATCGCGGCTTCCCCGGACGCCGAGATCACCCTGGAGTACAAGCCGGTTGTCACCACCCGCTACCAGCCGATGGAGCGGAAATACTGATGGACACCGCTGCTGTCTCCGACCAGGCCGTCACGACGCTCAAGATTCGCCGGTACGACCCGGAACGCGACAGCGAACCGCACTGGGAACGTTACGAGGTTCCGTACGAGGCCAGCGACCGACTGCTCGACGCCCTGCACTACGTCAAATGGAACATTGACGGTTCCCTCGCCTTCCGCCGGTCCTGCGCCCACGGGGTGTGCGGCTCGGACGCCATGCGCATCAACGGCGCGAACAAGCTGTCGTGCAAGGTTCTCGTGCGGGATCTGGGCCCCGAAATCTCCATTGAGCCGATCAAGGGTCTGCCGGTCGAAAAAGATCTGATCGTCGACATGGACCCGTTCTTCGACGCCGTCAAGGCCGTCAAGCCGTACCTGATGACCGACGACCACGAGCCGACCCGCGAGCGGCTGCAGTCAGCCGCCGATCGGGAACGGTTCGACGACACCACGAAGTGCATTCTGTGCGCCGCCTGCACGACGTCGTGCCCGGTGTTCTGGAACGACGGTGAATACTTCGGGCCGGCCGCGATCGTGAACGCGCACCGGTTCATCTTCGACAGCCGCGACAGCGGGGCCGAGGAGCGACTGGAGATTCTCAACGAGAAGGAAGGCGTGTGGCGGTGCCGCACGACGTTCAACTGCACCGATGCGTGCCCGCGGGGCATCGAAGTGACAAAGGCGATTCAAGAGGTCAAGCGGGCGCTGATCTTCCGCCGGTTCTGACCGGTTCCGATCCGTTCTGACCGGCTTCAACCCACTCACTCGGGGCGACGTCAGTAGGAGCGGCGCGGCATGAGGTCCTCCGCGTCGAGGATCCGCAGCAGGTCGTCGACGTCGACGACCAGGCGGCCGGTGGGACGGACCCGGGGGTTCGCCCGGTCGTAGTCGAGCGCGGTGTGCAGGCCGAAGAACTCGCGCAAGTGGGCGGCCACGACGGTCAGTCGCGTTTCCAGATCACGCTCGGCCGCCCAGGTCTGCTCGGCCTCGGGCTCGACGTTGGGATGGCCGTACCCGTCCTGCTCGACCCGGTGGATCTGGCAGAGCCGGTCCGGGTCGCCGACGACGGCCCGCTGCCGGCACCGTTGCGACACATATCCGCGGCCACCCCTGACCACCGAGGCGGCACACCGCTCGTCCTCGTGAACCCTGACCATCAGCTGCTTCCCATGATCGATAAAGCCGCGGCGCCGTGACTCCAGACAATAAACGAAGCTACTTGTTTCCCGGTCGGCGGTATCAGAAAAAATATCGTGAAGTTGCGTGGGTCACCGGTGGAGTTTGAGCCGCGATTCCCGGAACCCGGGCTAATGTTAATCGGAGGTAAAGACCGAGCGTAGCGCCAACACCTTCGTGCCCAGCCGACCTTCCAGGGCGTCCACGGGAAGCCACCGTACGGCGCGAACCTCAGCCAGCTCGGCGGTCAGACTCTGATCCGGAAGGCTGAACAGAAAACGAAGGTCGACGTGAATGTGAGCTGACTCTCGTTTTTCCGGTCGGGCCGGGACGTCATGCGCGTCGATGTCGATCGGTTCGGCGGCGAGCAGCGTGGCCGACCCGGGGTCGGCGCCGGTCTCCTCCGCCATCTCGCGGAGCGCGGCGTCCGCCAGGACCCGATCGGTGGGCTCCACATGGCCACCGGGGGGGAGCCACCGGCCGGACGTCCGGTGCAGCACCTGAAGCATCCGCCCGTCCGGCGCAATCGCGACCGCGGCGCAGGTCACGTGGGCCGGCACCGTCGAACGGGCGGTCAGCGGGTCAGGCCCCTTCGCGGCCGTCAGCACGGACGCAAGGTCGGGTGCCTCACCCGGATGGTCCCGGGCGTACCGGCCGATGACCGCCGCGACGTCGTCATTGGTGATGATCGCGTCTCCCATGACCCCCATCCTGCCCGGTGCCCGCTACCCGGCGGGCGCACCCCAAGCCTCACACCGCGGAACAGTGGTTGCGCCGCACATCAGTGTTCCGCGGCGCCGTTCCGACCCGGCGGGGCCGACGCGAGGGTCAGCGAGCCGTCTCGACCAGGTCGGCACCGTCCCGGGTGTTCGGCTCGGTGGATTCCCGCCGCGCCGCCTGCCAACCCCGCCAACCCAGCACCCCGATCACGGTGCCCAGCACCAGGGAGACGGCGGTCAGAACCGCGTGGACCAGGAAGAAGCCGGTCGGCCCGTCGTGCCAGGAGCGTTGGTCCTGCCAGATGTTCTTGAGGAAGGTCGGCCAGATGATCCAGGACCAGACGCCGAACGCGATCAGGAACCACGACACCCGCTTCGACAACTTCACACCGTCCACCCTGCCACCCCACGGGTACCACGCAACGGCACCAACGTACGTTCAGCAACCACCTCCGCCGCTCGGCTGGCCAAGACGGTTGTCCGGCTCGATCAACCGGCCGAAGCCGTGGCCTTTGCCGCCGATCCCGACGCCGCGCTGCGTGGGCTGCCCGAGCCTGTTCTTCTGGACGAATGGCAGGCAGTTCCGTCGGTCCTCGGCGCCGTGAAACGAGCGGTGGACGTCGATCCCCGGCCGGGCCGTTACATCGTTGCTGTACTTCGTGACGGCGACCTGCTCGGACGCATCCTCGATACCTTCGTCGCCGCTCAGATCCGGGCCGAATTGCCCGTCAGCTCCACCCGCCCCCGGCTTTACCACCTACGGCAAGAGAGCGGACGCCAGGAAGTTGATCTGTTGGCCGAGCTTGCGGCCGATCGGGTCGTCGCGTTCGAGGTCAAAGCGGACGCGGCTCCTGGCCGCGACGCCAGCCGACATCTGCGCTGGCTGAGAGATCAGCTTGAGGATCGGTTCGTGGCCGGGGTTGTGTTCCACACCGGTCCCCGGATCTTCCCCGTTGACGACCGGATCGTCGCCGCGCCCGTCGGCACTCTGTGGGGCTGATCATTGTTCGCGGACACCGGAGGGGAGATCGACACTCGCGGAAGCGCCGGGCCGCCAGCGATCTCACCCCCTGCTGCGGCAGACCCCGCTCTGAGCGGTTCGGACGTTGCCCCCTTGACGCTTCGCCAGTCCGTCGACGAGCAGGCGCGAGCGCTGGGTGCGGAGCCCATCGCGTCCGTCGATGACCTGAACCGCGATGCGTGGGATTCGGACGAGGAGCTCGCCGCCCGACGGCCCGGCCGACCAGCCGCGCCAAGTGAGACGGGGATCGCCGCGGATTGGGTCGCCGCCGACCCCGCCGATCCCCATGCCGGTTGGGAGTACCGTGCCCTTTGTGTCAGCGTGGAAAGCTATCGAGCAGGCCGAACCAGAGTTCGCCGACCGGGTGCGGCGACTGTTCGACGCCGGTCGCCACAAGACGATCGCGACGCTGCGCGCGGACGGCTCGCCACGGATCTCCGGCATCGAGTGCGAGTTCGCGGACGGCGATCTCCGCTTCGGTTCGATGACCGGCGCACGCAAGGGGGCCGACCTCCAGCGGAATCCCCGTTTCGCCCTGCACGGCCCGACCTTCCACGCCGAGCAGGGCAAGGAGAGCGAGTGGCCGGGCGAGGCGAAGATCGCCGGGCGCGCCGTCCCGACCAGCCCGGTGGCCACGGACGAACCGGAGCAGCAGCCGGACGGAGAGATGTTCGTCGCCGACATCACCGAAGTGGTCATCACCGGGCTCAACGCCGAGGCGACGAGGCTCGTCGTCGAGTCATGGACGCCCGGGCGAGGACTACGCAGGGTTGAGCGGGACTAGCAAGGAGCGACTCCCTCTGGCCGGGATCGCGAGGCGACGGAACCCTCGATCTCGAGGTTCCTGATCACCTGACGATCGGCTCAGGCCCGGCGGGCCAGCGCGAGGGTTCGGGAGCCGCGGATCTGGAGATCGTCCCGGTGCCGCACCGAGCCGGGTCCGTCGCCGTCGATCAGGACGGCCAGGGTGTCCAGGTCCTCGCTCGTCAACTGACTCGCGAGATGTGATCGCAGGCGCTCGAGCCAGAGTTGGGCGTACCGGGCCGTACCCGGCGTGGCGGGCCGCGGCTCGTCGATGGTGATCGTCTGATCGCTGATCAGCGTGAAACCGGCCGCTTCCAGCCGCGGTCCCCAGTCCGACCCGAGTTCCGGGAGCGCCCGGGCGTGTTCCGCGCCCATAGCCACCAGGCAGCGCTCCTCCAGGCCGGGGCGACCGAACCCGACGTCGTGCGGGAGGACGCGCAGGGGTTCGTTCATCTCGATGACCGCCACCAGGCCACCCGGGCGGGTGGCGGCGAACACGTCGCCCAGCACCCGGTCGGGATCGGCCAGGTGGTGCAGCGACAGCGACGCCCAGGTGACGTCGACCGGGTCGCCGATCGGCCAGGGCCGGTCCAGATCGGCGACGATCGTGCGGACCCGCTGATCCAGGCCCAGGCGGACCGCCCTGGCGCGAATCCGCCTCAGCATCTCCTCGGCGGCATCCACCGCGATGATCTCGGCATCGGTGAACAGTTGCGCCAGGGCAATGGTCCCGACTCCCGAGCCGGCCCCCAGGTCGACGACCCGTCCGGCAGCCGGGGCGGCATCGTGAACCCGCGTCAGGACGTCCGTCCAGAACGGGCGCAGCACCTCCCCGTCCAGGTCCAACAGCTCCGCGAAGGCGGTCTCGTCCGGCTCGTGATCAACGAGGGCGCCATGCCCGGCGGGGACGGCGGGGACGGCGGTAGCGGGGTGGGCGTGGGTCGGTCCGCGATGGTCGGGCATGACCGGCACGCTAGACGTCCATGCGGGCTACGCATACCGTCTTGCCAATGACGCAAGAACCGGACCTCGACGCGGTGATCCGGGCCCGCATCCGGGGGCTGCGGCTGGCGCGGGGCTGGTCGCAGGACGGGCTGGCCGCCCGCTGCCACATGAGTACCTCGACGTTGAGCCGGATCGAGACCGGGCATCGACGGATCTCGCTCGACCAGCTCGTCCCGATTGCCCGCGCCCTGGGCTCGACCCTCGATCAGCTCGTCGAGTCCGTCGACCACGACGACGTGGTCATCCGGCCCCGGCGCGACCGGACGCACGGGATGACCACCTGGTTGCTGTCCGGGGACTACGGCCCGCAGGGCATGACCGTCGCCAAGATGCGCATCACCGCCCGCCGACCGGCGGGCGAACTCGGCGTGCACCCGGGCCGGGACTGGTTCACGGTGCTGTCCGGCACGGCCCGGCTGTACCTCGGTGAGCGCATCATCCTGGTCGCCGCTGGTCAGGCAGCCCAGTTCTCCACCATGACCCCCCACGCCATCGCCGCCGACGACGGACCGGTCGAGCTCCTCGTCATCCTCGACCGCGACGGGCTGCGCGCCCACCTGCAGACGGTCGACCTCACCGCCGCCCCTCCGGAGGAGTAGCGCGCCGCCGATCCGGGCGGTCGGTCCACGTCCGGGGACCCACTACGTCCGGGGAGCGAAGAAGATGACCGAGACGCCGGCCGAGACGATGGCGGCGCCGATCCAGTCCCACCGGTCGGGCCGGGCACCGTCGAAGAGCCAACCCCAACCGAGGCTCATCACGACGAACACGCCCCCGTACGCGGCGTAGACCCGGCCGAAGCCGGCGCCCCCGGCGTCGGACTGGAGGGTCGGGATCACCCCGTAGGCGACCAGCACCAGCGCGCCGAGCAGCCCCGACCACAGCGGCGCGCCTTCCCGTAGCCAGCGCCACACCAGGTAGCCGCCGCCGATCTCGGCCACGCCGGCCAGGAGGAACAGCCCGACGGCGCGCGCGACCCCCATGGGCGGACGTTACCGCCGGTGTTTGCTACTGCTCAGGAAGGCCACCCAGACCAGCGCGGCGCCCGTCACGACCAGCCCGGCGACCATGGCGATCCACAGGCCGTACCCGATCGTGGTGTGGGCGACCGGGTTGTCCACCTCGACCGTGCCGATCCGCAGATTGCGCAGCTTGTGGACGGTCGGGGTGTTGTTACCCTCCCCGATCATCGCGGCGGCGACGATGCCGATCCCGAGTACCGCCACCCCGGCCGCGAACATCCGGGACATCGGCCGGAGCACGACGTACGCCGCGAGGGCGGCACCGAGGATCGCGAGCCCGACGACCCACCGGCCGGTGAAGTGGTAGTCGGTACCCTTCGCCGTCACGACCAGCAGGTCCTCGCCCCGGTCGGTCAGCCGGGCGTGCGCCCACGGCAGGAAGGCCGACACCAGCGCGGCGACGCTGCCGACGACCGCCGCGCCCATCACCCGCGGCGCCCATAAGGCCACGTCGTCAGGGATGCCGTCGCGGGCGTACCGGCGCTCGAGCCAGGTCGGCTCGTCCGGTTCCTCGTCGTCCACCGCTGGTGGGCTGGTCGGGCTGCTGGTCATGACCGGCCTTTCGTTCAGGACGTGCCGTTGCGGGCCAGGGTCATCGCCTGGGCGGGCCAGAACTGACCCGCGGCGGGCTCCCCCCGACCACACTCGCCGTCGCTCTCACCCGGGGCCTTGATCCACAGGTAGGCATCGGCCAGCGGTTCGCCGGTCGCCGTCGTCGGGGCGCGACCCAGGCCCCGCCCGGGCGGGTTGCACCACGGATTGGCAATCTTGGACGGCCCCTGGCCGTCGCGGGATGTGTCGACGACGAAATGCGACCCACCAGTCAGGGCCGAGATCACCCGACCGCGGGCCACCTCGTCCGGACGCCAGTAGTAGTTGGCCACGTTCACGGCGAAGCCGCGTGCCCCCGCCACCCCGGCCTTCTTCAGCCGGTCGGCGATGACCGGGGCCGGCGTCCAGCCACAGTTCGCGCCGTCCAGGTACACGCTGGTGCCCGGCCGCTTGCCGTAGACCGCGACCGCGTTGCGCAGCAGCGCGTAGCGCTCGGCCTGTTGGGCCGGGTTGATGCTGTCCAGCTGGGCCAGCGAATCGGGCTCGAGGATGATCACCACCCGGCGATTGCCGATGGCCGCGGCCACCCGCTGGGTGAACTGTCGGTACGCGGCGGCCGTCGGCTCCCCGCCGGCCGAGTAACCAGCCCCCGCGTCCCGGTGCGGGATCGCGTACACCATCAGGATGCCGGTGGCGTGCGCGGCCGCCGCGCGGTCGAGGTAGGCCCCGACGGCGGACCGCGGATCGCCCAGCCAGTCACCGATCGCGTAGGCGACCGGCTGGCTGGAGATCTGCCGGTAGAGCGGGGCGTTCTTCGGGTCCGAACGGACGGCCGCGGCCGCCGACGACTGGGTGTTGATGTAGAACGGCGCCGCGGGCGCGGGTCCGGCCGGGGAACCGGCCACCGTCGCGACCCGGGTGCCGGCCAGGCGGCCGGCGTCGCCCGCCGGGCAGGCCTTCCCGACCGCCGCCGGCACCGTCACCGAGCCGCCGGACGCGCCCGCCGTCGGCGCCGACGTCGAGCTGGACCCTGACCCGGAGCCCGCCGCCGAGCCGGAGCCGGACCCCGCGCCGCCGCCCGACCCGCAGGCCACCAGCGCGGCGCTGAGCGCGGTCACCACCGCCCAGCCCGCGAACCCGCGCCGGGCGCGGCGCGCCGGCCGGTCCATCGCGGTGCGCATCGCGTCGGCCCCTGTCGTCCTCGCGGTTGCTTCCCCTGACCGTGCACGACCCTCCCGAGCTACCGGACGTGCACCCAGGAGGCTACGGAAGGAATGCCCGCCGAGTTGTCGACGAACAGCATGTACTGGCCGGACGGCGTCACATTGGCGTTGGTCGGCACACTCACCGTGACCTGGTTCCCGCTGTGCCCGACGATCGGCAGCTCCACCGACTTCTGGTCGGTGTCGGTCACGTGGGTGTACGAGCCGGGGGCGATCAACCGGACCTTCGCCACATCACCGTTCGTCACCGTGATGGTCATGGTCTGGCCGCGGGCCGTCGTCGTGGGGGCGGCCGCGATCTTCGGCCGGGGCCCCTTGAACAGGTAGCTCGGCGAGTAGACCTCGACCCGCGTCTCGAACGTGTTGTTGTCGGTCAGCGGGTTCGACCCGAACACCGCGACCCGCGCGTCGGGCAGCAGGATGTACTCGGAGTGGTAGTCCCGCCCGACGTGGGGATCGGCCGCGTCGCTGAAGCTGTTGGTCGCGACGTTGTAGATCACCGCGGTCTTCGTGTCCCGGGTCCGGTACCCCTTCGAGCCGCCGGAGATCAGCACGGTGTCGTCCGGCAGGATCACCGCCCCCGGGTAGCGCCGGGCGACCGCCAGGGTCGGGCCCGGGACGTAGGTCGGGTTCTTGGCGTTCAGGTCGACGATCGCGGTGCGACCGGTGGTGACCTGGCTGTCCCCCACGCCACCGCCCCCGATGAACATGAACCGCTGGGCCTGGGCCGGGGGCAGCAGGATGGTGCCGGCCGTCTCGTTGAGTTCGGGCTGGGTGAGCCCGGTGACCGGGGTGAACTTGTTGGTCTGCAGATTCCACAGGCCCGGCTGCCGCTGGTTGGTCGCGGCCGGCCCGTACCCCGCGTCGGCGCCGGAGAAGAACATCTGCCCGCCGGCCGACAACATCAACGCCGGGTAGGTCGGGAAGACGTGGTGCAGGCTGGGGTGGTCGATCCAGACGCCCTTGGCCGCGTCGTACGACTCGGTGTTGCCGTTGTCGATGTTGCCGTTCTGGTCGAGCCCGGACACGGCGATGACCGTCCCGTCGCTCGCCTTGGTCAGCGTCGGATACCAGCGCGCATGGTTCAGGTAGCCGGTCCGCACGAACCGACTGGTCGTCGGGTCGAACAGGAACGAGTCGCGGACGCCTTCGTATTCGTGCTTCTTGCCGTCCGGCGAGTTCTGGGCCAGCACCTCGTACTTGCTGGTCCCGCCGGCGATCAGCAGCTGCCCCGTCGACAGGAACGTGTGGCCGGCGCAGAAAACGTCCCACGGCGTGGTGACCTTGGTGAAGGTGTTCTTCACCGGGTCCCACAACGTCGTGCGGAACGTTTTGGAGTCGAACGAGAGCTGGTCGTTACCGGAGCCGGCCATCAGCAGAACCTGGCCGGTGTCGAGCATCGCGGCGTGGACCGACCGGGTGTGGCTGTCGGCCACGATGTCCCACCGGCCGTACTGCCGCTCGTAGGTGATCTGGTGTTCTCGCCACGACGAGTACTTGCTGGTCGCGTAGGACGCGATGATCGGACCGTTGCCGAGCACGATCGCGCCGAGCAGCGCCGAGATGCGCAGCGTTTTCCGCCGCCGCCGCTTGTTCTTCGCCATCACAGTTTGTCCTTGGCCATCAGAGCTTGTCCTTGGCGAGGGTGAAGGACGCCGGCGCCGGCCGTCCGGTGCCAGGCAACCGGCTCAGTCGCTGGGTCACGTCGTGGTCAAGCACGCGCGTGATCTCCTGCGTCGGGTCTTCCTCGAAAGTGGGGCCGGGGGGCGAGGGCGACCGGGCCGAACGCCACAGGAACAGCGGCAGCAGGCAGATCAACAGCGACGAGGACGACCAGATCAGGTTGGCCGGATAAATGTGGTGCAGCAGGAACGCCGTCACCAGTAGAGCGGTGCTGAACACGGCCCAGAACAGATGTTTGCGGAACGTAGTCAACCGGTCCGGGCTCGCGTGTTCGCCCTTGGGGGTCACCACGAAGTTGAGCGGCCGCCGGAATACCGCGCCGACGAACGCCGACGAGTAGAACGGGGTCGCCAGGATGCCGACCAGGATGCCACCGACGCCGCCGGTGCCGGGTTCCTCGTGCGGGCTGACGTTGTACTTCCGGAACCAGAAGTACAGGACCAGCCGGGCCAGGAACACGTCCATGTAGAGCGCGAGCCACGAACTGACGTGCACCTCGATGCCGGTTGTCCCCAGCACCATGTAGAGGAAGGTGAGCAGCATTCCCAGCAGCCAGGTGAGCGCGACCGTCGGGTAGTGCAGCATCAGCGACAGGTAGAACAGTTTCCGGGTCCAGGGCAGCCGCCGCATGGTCGGGAAGGCGGAGGTCAGCAGGACCTCGTTGGCGCCCCGGGCCCAGCGCAGTTGCTGACTGAAGAAGTCGGTCCAGCTGGCCGGCCCTTCGCCGACGGCCAGCACGTCGGGCGTATAGACCGACTTCCAGGCCCGTCCGGTGGACACGTTGCGGGCCGCGTGGACCGCCATCGAGGTGGCCAGGTCCTCGGTGATCGAGTCCTGGAACCCACCGACCTGCGTCCAGGCCGCGACCCGGAACGCGTGGTTGGTGCCGACGAACATGCCACATTCCCAGCGGTTCGCCGCCCGCTGGATGACCGAGTGGAACATGTAGTTCATCGACTCGGCGGACTTGGTGAGGAAGTTGTTGTAGTTGCCGTAGACCTGTGGCCCGACCACGAACGCCACGTCGGCGTCCCGGAAGTAGCCCAGCATCCGGTCCGCGAAGTTACGGTGCGGCACATGGTCGGGGTCGACCGACAGCACGAAGTCGTAGGCAGCTCCGTGGGCGGCCAACCACGAGTTGTAGTTGCCGTGCTTCGAACGCGCCTTGAACGCGCCCTTGCGCTGGTTCCACTCCGGCACGCCCTTGCGGGTGAAGTGGGTGACGCCGATCTCCCGGCACATCCGGCGCGCGTCGGGGTCGTTGCCCTCGTCGAGCAGCCAGACGTCGAGCACCCCGTCATGCCGGATCCGCCGGGCGGCGATCAATGTACGCCGCACGACTTCCAGCGGTTCCTTGGAGGGCACAAACGTGGTTGCGAAAGCAACCCGGCGGCCCACTTCGGGAACGACCGGAACCGGGTCGCGCATGAACCAGGCCGAGCCGCACAGAATCGTGGAGTTCACCAGCCGCAGGAGTTCGGTACCGACGATCGCGGCGAACATGAGAATGTTCCCGACCCGCACGGTGGTGTCGACGTACGGCGGGATGTTCGGGTAATGCGACGGCTGGATCAGCCAGATGAAGAAGAGCGACGACAGCACGAGCGTGAAGATCAGGAACGGGAAGATCCGCACCCGGTCACGATGGGTCATCGTCCGGCGGTACTGCATCTCGTACGAGCCGCCCAGGCCCAGGAAGGGCTTCTGGAGCGGTCCCGCTAGCTGCGAGAATGCGTGGTAGTCGTACTGCACCCGTCCCCCATGCCGGCTCAGGTCGTCACGCGGGCGACCGCGCCGCTTCCGTCTTCGCGGGTCTCGGTCCGGCCTCCGCCGCGGTGCGTCGCACCACCGTCCGGACCGGTTGACCAGTTCGCCGATCGGTGCGCTGAGTAATCAGATGATTGCCAACGCGCACGCGACCGGGTAGCTTATGAATCGCACCTCTCGTGCTGATAACGCTCGTGCTGATAAGGCTCGTGCTGATAACGCGTCGACCGACCGGCGCAACTCCGGGTTCGTAAACCTGGCGTTGAGCACCTGAGCCCACCTGCCACCAGCATCGTCAGGCCGGTAAGGAAAGAAATCCCGACCGCCCACGTGGCTCGTAAGTGGCATTGTCCGTGCACTGTTCGATGTCGGACACTATGTGCGGGATGTGGGGTTGTCTAGCCGAAGACGTTAAGAGCTTGTTTCCCACCCTCCCCACATTCCCGTCCCCCCCGAGACGATCTCAACCCGACAGTTCCCTGGCCTAACCGCGCTGCAACAGACGTGACGCAGCTAACCTGAACGATTCGCTGCTGCCGGCAAGGCTACGCGCCACCTCGGGCGCCCCTGGCGAGGGGGTCGCGCGACGGACAACGGAAAAGCCCTAGCGGGGTCGGGCCGTGACTTTATGTAATCACCGAGGGAACGGTCACCCTGCGTGTTGGTTGGTGGTGAAGCCGCTCAGAATCCGGTGGGCGCCGTCGGGCCGGCGCCCGGAACCGGGAGCTGGTCACCGGTCCGGCCGGGGGCGGCCGGTCCGCCGGCGCAGCCGCGCCTCCGGATCGCAACTCACCGCGGTCACCGCCCCGGATCGGCCTCGAGCGGAGGCGGTCGGTCTCGTCAGCGTCGAGGTTGTCCCGTAGCGACCGGGAAGCAGGGCCTTCGGCGGCGCGAAGAAAACCATGATCGCACCGCCTTCGGCCCGGCGACGGGAGACTTTCGGCGCAGAGCCGGGCGATCGTGGCGTACACGCGCGCGAGTGTTTCCGCCGACCTGGCGGCAACCCGGAGCCGGGCCGGGTAGCGTCGCGCACCGTGGCTGGGCGACAGCGATCGGTACGAACGTCGATCATCGCGGGGATGGTGGTGCTGGCCGTGACGGTCCCGGCCGCCGCCCGGGCCACGACCGGCCCGCCGCGCCCCATTTCGGCCGCCGTGCCGGCTCCGTTGACGGGCCCGGGCGTCCGGGTCGGCCCCCGGGAACCGGCCCTGCCGGCCGGCGTCGACGCCCAGGGCTGGCTGGTCGCCGATCTCGACACCGGCGCTGTCCGGGCCGCCCGCGACGCCCGCGGCAGGTTCCGGCCGGCCAGCACCATCAAGATTCTCACCGCCCTGGCGACCCTGCCCACCCTGCCCCCGTCCCGGGCGGTCACGATCAGCAACCACGACGCCACCGTGGACGGCAGCCGGGTCGGCCTGGTCCCCGGGCTGCGGTACAGCGTGCGGGAGCTGGCCACCGCCATGCTGATCGCCAGCGGCAACGACGCGGCGACCGCCCTGGCCGAAGCGGCCGGCGGCCAGGCCGCCACCGTCGCGACCATGAACAAGCTGGCCCACACGCTGGGGGCCGTCGACACCCGGGCCGTCGACCCGACCGGCCTGGACGCCCCCGGCCAGCTGACCTCCGCCTACGACCTGGCCGTCTTCGCGCGGGCGGCGCTGGCCACGCCCGCGATCCGGCCGTACCTGACCATCCCGAGCGCGAAGGTGCGCGGGCGGGGCGGGGCCACGTTCGCGATCCAGAACCACAACCTGCTGCTCGGTAACTACGCCGGGCTGATCGGCGTCAAGAACGGCTACACGGTGGCCGCCGACGCGACCTACATCGGCGCGGCCCGCCGGGCCGGCCACACCCTGGTCGTCACGTTGCTGAGCAGCCGGCCGGACTACGCGCCGGCCGCGCGGGCCCTGCTGGACTGGGGATTCGCGAACCGGGCGACGGCCCGCCCGGTCGGCTGGTTGCCGACGTCGGCCACCAGCCGACCGGCACCGGCCGGCGCCGCGGCGGCCCGGGACCACGCCCAGGACCGCTCCGCGACCACCCCGGGAAGGGGCTCGGGCGATCACACCGGGTTGCTGACCTGGGTCGCGGTAGCGGTCACGGTCGGCGCCATCACCCTCACCGGCCTGCGGGCCCGGGCCCGCGTGGCCCGCCGACCGGCCCGCCGGACCCCACGGGCGGGCGGCCCGCGGGGCCGGTCGGCCCGCCGCGCACCGAGGCGGGGTGCCTCCCCGCGGGGCCGGTCGGCCCGCCGCGCACCGGCACGGGGCGCGGCGGCCCGGGCCACACCCACCCGGCCCGACCCGGGGCCGGTGGTTCCCGGTCAGCCCGACGGCGCGGTTCCGGCCCGGACCGCCGACACCTCGGCCGGCGGCGCCGGCGCGGTCCCCGACGGCGGGACATCTCCGGCGTAGGAATCGGTCACCGTCCAGGCGGCTACGAACAAGGTCCAGCGGGTCACCACGTTGATCCAGATCAGCAGTCCGACCATGACGGCGAACACCCCGTAGATCGGGTTGTTCGTGGTCCGCCCGATCAGCCAGGTGCCGATCAGCTTGAGGACCTCGAGGCCGACCGCCCCCAGCAGGGCTCCGTGCAGCACCCGGCGCCGCGGCGAGACACGCGGCAGCCAGACGAACAGGTACATGAACACGGCCACGTCGATGGCCAGGGCCGCGACGATGGCCAGGACGGCGGTGACGACCCGGGCGGCGATGCTGCCGTCGAGGTTCAACCAGCCGAGGAACGTCGAAGCCGCCGACGTCGACAGCGACGTCACCGCGGTCGACGTGAGCAGGAGGAGCCCCAGCCCGACCAGCACGCCGATGTCCCGCAGCTTGTGCATGACGATGTTGCCGGTCTCCAGGCTGTGGTGCCACAGGATCCGTAGGGCGTCGCGCAACGCGTCGATCCAGCCCAGTCCGGACAGCAGCAGGCCGACGATGCCGAGCAGCCCGACCCCGACCTTGGCGTCGCCGATGGTCGTGACGTTGAGCTTGTCGGCCAACCCGGGCAGGTAGTTGTTGATCTGCTCGGTCAGCTTGGTGCGGGCCTGCGGGTAGGCGTCGACGACGAAGCCGCAGATCGAGAACGCCAACGCGACCAGCGGGAAGAACGACAGGAAGCCGAAGTAGGTGACGCCCGACGCCAGCCGGTCACCGCCGTCGTCCTGGTACCGGCCGTACGCCCGGACCGCGTGATCGAGCGGGGGCCACCGGCTCCGCGCCCGGGCCGCGCCGTCCTTCCCGATTTTCACACCCGCGGCGGCCGCGGCCTTGATGTTCGTCACGATCGCGGTGTACCCGACGCGGACCGTTTGGCACGCCCCCGGCGCGGCCGATCCGCAGGTCGCGGACCTGGCCACGGGCCGCGACCGGGACCCCGGACACTGGGACCCGTCACGCCGGGGCCCCGGGCGCCGGGACCCGTCACGCCGGGGCAGCGGTCGGGACGCCCGGGTGACCGGTCGCGGGCCCCACCGGGTCGGGACACCGGCCGAGCGCGAACTCGTGCGACATCGCCCACCCGCGGGCGTCGCGGCGGAAGAGCCCGAACGACACGATGTCGAGAGCCGCGTCGAACTCCGCGAACCGCTCCCGGGCCACTTCGAGCGCGCCCCGGGGCACGTTCTGGGCCAACGTCACGTGCGGGTGGTACGGGAACCGGACCGGAACGTCCAGGGGCCCGGTGCGGACCGCGGCGGCCAGCGCCCCGCACCGCGTCGCGCCGGCCACCACCGCGAGGTAGACGACCGGGCTGACCGGCAGGAACGTCTCGGTGCCGGCCAGCCGGAGCGTGAACGGCGGCACCGCCGCGGCCGCCCGGGCCAGGTGCCGCACGACGGTCTCCACATCGCTCTCGTCGACGATCGTCGGCCCCAGCAGGGTGACGTGCGGGACGATCAGCCGGGCGGCGGGATCACCGAACCGGGCCCGCCAACCACGCAGGTGCGCGCCGAGGGGTTCGGGCAGCCCGATGGCCACGCCGATCTCGCGGGACGTCACGCCGAATCCGACCTGCCGGACCAGATCACGTCCCCCATGATGGACCACGGCCGGGCCCGGAAAGGGCCGGTCCGGACAACCCGTCCGCACTCCGGACCGCCGCCGGTGGGCCCCGGTGAGCCCGGGGGCTCGGTGGTGGGACAACCCTCAGGCCGGCGGCGGGCGCCGCAGGTCGGCCAGGACCGCGTCGGTGAACGGTGGCCAGGCGGTGATCGACCAGTCACCGAAATCGCGGTCGGCCAGAGCGACGCAGGCCGCCCCCAGAACCGGGTCGACCCACAGGAACGTGCCGCTGCGCCCGAAGTGCCCAAAGGTCGCCGGATCGCTGGTGGCGCCGGTCCAGTGCGGATCCTTGTGGCCGCGGATCTCGAACCCCAGGCCCCAGTCGTTCGGGTCGGCCAGGCCGTAGCCGGGCAGGACACCGGACAGCCCGGGAAACGCGACCTGGGTCGCGACCGCCGCCGTGGACGGGTCGAGCAGGCTCGGCACCAGCAGCTCCGCCGCGAACAAGCGCAGGTCGGCGATCGTCGAGACCGCGCCCGAGGCCGGCGAGTCCAGCAGCCGGGTACCGGCCATGCCCAGCGGCGTGGTCACCGCCTCGGCCAGGTAGTCGGCCACCGCCATCCCGGTCGCGGTGGCCAGGGCCGCGCCCAGGACGTCGAACCCGGTGTTCGAGTAGATCCGGCGGGTGCCGGGCCGGGCCAGCGTCCGTGACCCGGAGAACGCCAGGCCGGAGGTGTGGGCCAGCAGATGGCGGATGGTCGATCCGTCCGGGCCGGCCGGATCGTCGAGCTCGAAGGCCCCCTCCTCGACCGCCAGCAGCACGGCGTAGGCAACCAGCGGCTTGGTCACCGAGGCGAGCCGGAAGACGTGGTGGTCGGGGCCGCGGGAGCCGACCGTGGTGACCCGGACGGACCCCTGGCCGCCCGGGTCACCGGCCCGGCGCAGCACCGCGGCCGCGGCCGTCCCGACCGGCCAGCTGTCGATCCGTGTGAGGGCGTCCACGCCGGGTCACACTACGGCGCCAGCCCACCCCCACCACGGCCGCCGGGCGGTGCTCCCCGGTGGCCCCGGCGGGCGCTGAGAGACTGGACCGGTGACGACCGAGATGTTCGACGTGCTCATCGTGGGAGGCGGTCCGGCGGGCACCGCCACGGCGCTGCGGGTGCTGGCCGAGCGCCCCGGTGCGTCGGTCGCGATCGTCGACGCCCAGCCGTTCCCGCGCGACAAGGCGTGCGGCGACGGCATCGCCCCGCACGGCCTGGACGTGCTGCGGGAGCTGGGGATCCCGGACGCCGCCGCCGGATACGCGCCGGTCGACCGGATGCGCCTGCGCACCCCGGGCGGCGCGGAGGTGGCCACCCCGGCCGCCCGGGCGAACTACGTCGTGCCCCGCCAGGTGTTCGACGACCGCCTGATGACGGCCGCGCTGGCCCGCGGGGCGCGGCTGCTGCGGCGCCGGGTCCGCTCGATCGCGATGCCGTCCGGGCCGGGCGACCCGGTCATCGTGGACGGCGAGCTGCGGGCCCGGGTGCTGGTCGGCGCGGACGGCGCGAACTCCATGGTCCGCCGGGCGCTCGGGATCCCCCCCAACCCGCCGACGGCGATGGCCATCGCCGTGCGCGGGTACGCCGACGCGCCGCGCGCCGACCGGCCCCCGGAGCAGTTCATCCACATGGTCGACCGGGGCTGGCCGGCCTACGCCTGGTCGTTCCCGATCGGGGACGGGCGGGCCAACATCGGCTACGGCACGTTGCGGTCCCAGCTGGGGGGCGTAGGCGGCGGCGGGGAACCGGCCGACCCGGCCGGCCCGGCGAGCGGTAAGGCCGCCCTGTACGGGACGCTCGCCGAGCTCCTTCCCGATCAGCCGGCCCATCCGGGCACGCTGCGGGCCCATCACCTGCCACTGTCGACGTGGCGACCCCGCCAGCCGGACGGCCCCGTGCTGCTGGTCGGCGACGCCGCGTCGCTGATCAACCCGTTGACCGGGGAGGGCATCTACTACGCCCTGCTGTCCGGGTCGTTGGCCGGCCACGCGGCGGTCACCGCCCCGGCCGACCCGGGCGCCGCCTACCGGGCCGCGCTGCATGGCGAACTCGGCCGGCACCTGCGCCACACCAGCCTGCTGGCCGGGCTGGCCGGGCGGCACCGACCGCTGATGGACGCGGCCATCCAGGCCGCCGCGCAGCGCACCGAGCTGTACGACCAGCTCGTGGAGATCGGCCTCGGCCGGGGCACCATTCCGGCCGGCGCGCTGGCCCGGCTGGTCTGGCGCCGCCTAACCCGGGCCGGCGGAACCGGGCCGGGCCGGAGCGGTCGCGCCGACCACCCCCGCCAGTGACATCGTGAGCGCAGGTCTGGACACCGGCTGACACAGCCAACGGCCAATCCCGACCCGGACCCCACCGGAGCGTCACAGCCTGCGGACGCCACGGCCCCCGCTGACGGGGCCGACCGCCAACCGGCACCCACCCGTCATCGTCCCCGCGCTTTCAATCCCCACCGACGCTGACAACCCCCGGTCGAGACCAGCCGGGAAGCAGGCGGGCGTCCCCGGTCAGTGCGGCCCGGTCAGTGCGGCCCGGTCAATGGGCGGCGGCCGGAGCGGTCTGGCTGGTCGACTGGGCCGGTGCCGCAACCGCCGACCCGGCCGAACCGGCCGCCGCCGAACCGGCCACGGCCGACCCGGCGACCGCCGCCGCGGCCGGTTCGGCAAGTTCGGTCACCACCGCGGCCGGCTGGCCGGCACGGGGTCGCGAAACCCGCAGCTGATCGATCCGGCGACCGTCCAGTGACGCCACGGTCAGCACCGCATCGCCGGCGCCGGCGCTCTCGCCGACCCGGGGCAGGTGCCCGAGCACCCGCATCACGTACCCGCCCGCCGTTTCGTACGGGCCGGCCGGCAACCGGACGCCGGTCGCCTCGGCGAAGTCGTCCAGGTTGAGCAGCGCCGCGACCTCCAGGTCGCCGCCGCCGACCGACCGGGCGGTGGCCTCCTCGTCGTCGTACTCGTCGCGGATGTCGCCCACGACCTCCTCGAGCAGGTCCTCGAGGGTGACGATGCCGGCCGTGCCGCCGTACTCGTCCACGACGATCGCCAGGTGGTGGCGTTCGCGACGCATCTCCGAGAGCGCGGCCAGCACCGGCAGGCTGTCCGGCAGTCGCTTCACGGGCCGGACCAGCCGACCGACGGACTGCCGGCTGCGGCCCGGCACGGCCAGGTCCCGGATATGGACGAAGCCCAGGACATCATCGGCCGAGTCGCCGACCACCGGGTAGCGGGAGTGCGGCAGGTCGCCGGTCTCCTCGACGGCCCGGGCGACCGGCGTCGTCGCGTCGAGGAACGTCACCTCGGTGCGGGGGGTGAGCACCTCCCGCAGCGGGCGCTCCCTCGAGGCGAACACGTCGTCGATCAGCCGGCGCTCCTCGGCGCCCAGCGACGTGTGCGTCGCGACCAGGCCGCGCAGCTCTTCGTCGGTGATCGATTCGCCGCGGGCCGACGGGTCGCCGCCGAGCAGCCGGACCAGGCCGTTCGTGCACGCCGACAGCAACCAGATGACCGGCCGGGAGAGCTTCGCGACCCGGTCGAGGGCCGGCGCGACCAGCACCGCGGTCCGCTCGGCCTGCTGGAGCGCCAGGCGTTTGGGGACCAGCTCGCCGACCACCAGCGTGACGAACGAGATGACGAGCGTGACCCCCAGAAAGCCGAGCACCTTGGACAGGCCGACGGACGGCCCCAGCGTTTCGATCCCGCCGGCGGCCCGCTCGGACAGCGTCACCGCGCCGTACGCCGACGACAGCAGGGCGGTCAGGGTCACGCCGATCTGGGTGGCGGCCAGGAAACGGTTCGGGTCCCGGACGAGCGCGGCGGCCCGGGCGCCCGCCCCGCCGCCGCCGGCCAACGCCCGCACCTGACCCTCACGCAGTGACACCAGGGCGATCTCGGCCCCGACAAACAGCCCTTCGGCGAGGATCAGGCCAACCACGACGCCGATGCTGATCAGAATGTTCATGACGCTTCCGGCGCGCGACCGAGCCGTTGGGGGACGCGCGCCGACCTACTACATGGGGGCATGGGTCAAGGCTAGGCCATCGGCCGCCGGATGACCCGCCGCCGGGAACGACGGGCCGGCCCGGGAATCCGGGGTCGCGGGCCGCGGCGGGCCGGGCCCGGTCAGGAGTGGGCCCCGGTCAGGAGTGGGGCAGTGGCACGGCGAGGGTCAGGCTCAGGATGCCGGCGCTGAGGCCGGCGAGCATCGCGAAGTCGAACAGCCGGCTGCGCACGGCGAGCACGCCGACCGCCCGGTTCGGCAGGAGCAACCGGAGAACCGCCCCGGCGGCCAGCACGAGCGCGATGGCGATCAGTCCCTGCCGCCAGTGGTCGAGGTACACCCAGACCAGGCCGAGCCCCACGCCGATCAACATCCCGCTCAGGACCGGCTCCCGGCGCAGTGCGCCCGGGCGGCGCACCGCCCGCCGACGGCCCCCCCGCCGTCGACCGCCGGAGCCGACCGGGCCCGGCTCGACGGGGGGTCGGCCCGGCGGTCCGGGAACGGTGGGACGGGGCGCGGCGCGGGGCCCGATCTCCGGAGCGGCCGGAACCGGAGCGGCCGGTGTGGACGCAGTTGGTGACGGTGGGTGAGGGGTTGGGTGGTCCGTGGGAGGTCGCGCGGCGGTCGGTCCGGACGGGGGCGCGCCGGGTCGGTACCCGCCGGCCGGGCCCGGCCCGGGACCCGGGCGCAGGGGGTCCGTCCGGGCCGTCGACCAACCGCTGTCGGCGTCGTCGTCGCGTGGGATCGCCTGGTTCCGCCCGTAGCCGTCGTCGGGCGCCCGCTCCGCAGCCCTCACGCCGGGCAGTCTAGGCGCGCAACCCGGATGTGGTCCCGGTGCGCTCCGCGGCCACGCCCGGCCGCCCGGGTGGTGGTCCGCGGCGGACTTCCCGGACCCGCCGGTGTCATCACGGAACGCTACGCGATCGCCGGCCGGACATCTGTCCCACAACGGTACACACCCCCCCGAGTGAGACCGTCGTTACGGAATGCGGGAAACTCCCCCGGGATAAAGCCGACAGGAGGGGAGCGGTCGTGGCAGACGATTCGCCGCACAGCAAGAAGCTGCAGGAACTGATGTTCCGGGCCTGGGAGACGTTCGGGGACGCGCGCCACCTCGACAGTGACGACCGGATCTTCGTTCAGCACATCGCGCGCCAGACCGCTGACCGCATTTCGATTCTGTACGGGTCGGCCTGGCGGGACGCGTTGGACTGGGTGGCGTTGCGTTACATCGCCGACGGGGACGCCCCCGGGGACGGCGGCGCCCCGACCGGCTCGCCGAGTTCCACCGCCTCGTCGAACGGGATCTCCACCACGACCCCTACGACGACCGGACGGCGGGGAGCGACGGCCGCGGCGGAGTCGTCGACGATCTCCTAGACCGGTCGCGCCATCCGGTGGCCATCGTCCCCCCGGGCGCCGAGCCACCGAGGCCTGATCACCCCACGGCGACGTCACCGTGGCGATCCACGACCCGCCGCTTCCGCACGTAGCCCGCGACGCACACCGGCCGCCCCGGCGGCTGAGGCCCGAGGCCCGACGGCAATCGGCGGGCGGCCCGGACGGTGAACCCACTCTGGTTCACCGTCCGGGCCGCCCGCCGATTTCGTACCGGGGGCCGGACGGTCAGTGGGCGAAGTGGCGGACGCCGGTGAAGTACAGGCCGATGCCCGCCTCCCGGGCCGCCGCGATCACCAGTTCGTCGCGGACCGATCCGCCCGGTTCCACCACGGCGCGGACCCCGGCCCCGGCCAGGACCTCGAAGCCGTCCGGGAACGGGAAGAAGGCGTCGCTCGCGGCGACCGCGCCCTTGGCCCGGTCGCCGGCCCGCTCAACCGCCAGCCGGGCCGCGTCGACCCGGTTGACCTGGCCCATCCCGACCCCGACGGTCGCGGTGCCAGTGGCCAGCAGGATGGCGTTCGACTTCACGGCCCGGACCGCCCGCCAGGCGAACGCGAGGTCGGCCAGCGTGGCGTCGTCGGCCGGCGCCCCCGCCTCCAGCGTCCAGCCCGACGGCTCGTCCCCGGCCGCGTCCACCGCGTCGCGGGACTGGAGCAGCAGGCCCCCGCTCACGGCCCGGGTCTCGACGCCCTGGCGCGGGACCGGCGTCGAGCACTCGAGGAGCCGGATGGAGGGCTTGCGGGCCAGGATCTCGACCGCGCCGGGCTCGAACGCCGGCGCGACCAGGACCTCGGTGAAGATTTCGGCGATCTGACCGGCCAGCTCGACCGTCACCGGGCGGTTGACGGCGATGACGCCCCCGAAGGCCGACGTCGGGTCGCAGGCGTGCGCCTTGCGGTGCGCCTCGGCCACGTCGACGCCCAGCGCGATCCCGCACGGGTTGGCGTGCTTGACGATCGCGACGCACGGGGCGTCGAAGTCGTACGCGGCCCGCCGGGCGGCGTCGGTGTCGGTGTAGTTGTTGTAGGACATCTGCTTGCCGTGCAGCTGGACGGCCTGGGCCAGGCCGGGCGCCGCGTCCGGCCCGACGTACAGTGCCGCCCGCTGATGGGGGTTCTCGCCGTAGCGCAGTACCTCGGAGCGCTCCCACACGGCCGCGACCGTGTGCGGCCAGCCGGTTTCGCGGGCCACCTCATCCGGCCCCACCACACTGGCGAACCAGGACGCCACGGCCGCGTCGTAGGACGCGGTGTGGGCGAAGGCCCGCGCGGCGAGCTCCCGACGTTCCGGCAGGTCGAATCCGCCGGCCCGCACCGCGTCGATCACCGACGCGTAGGAGTCCGGTGAGACGACCACCGCGACGCTGGCGTGATTCTTGGCCGCGGCCCGGATCATGGCCGGGCCACCGATGTCGATCTGCTCGACGACGTCGTCCTCGGCGGCGCCCGAGGCGACGGTCTCGCGGAACGGGTACAGGTTGGCCACCACGAGGTCGAAGGGCGCGATGTCGAGCTCAGCGAGGGTGGCGGCGTGCTCGGGACGGCGCAGGTCGGCCAGCAGGCCGGCGTGGACCCGCGGGTGCAGGGTCTTGACCCGCCCGTCGAGCACCTCCGGGAAACCGGTCAGGGTGCTGACCGGCGTGACCGGCAGTCCGTGGCCGGCCAGCACGTCGGCGGTGGAGCCGGTCGAGACGACCTCGACGCCGGCTTCCGCGAACGCCTTGGCCAGGACGTCGAGCCCGGTCTTGTCGTAGACGCTGACCAGGGCCCGCCGGACAGGTCGCCGACCCGCGACGACCGGTTCCGTCGAGCGGTCGACCGGCGCCGTTCCGGCGGGCGCGGGCGGGGGGGCGCCGGCATGATCAGGCGCGGCCGCGGATGTCACGATGCCTCCTGGAGTGTTTTCGACGGACCTGACGATCGTGCCGATCGTTTCGACGAACAACACCCGTTCGACCGCCTGGATGCGGTCCCGCAGCGTGTCCTCGGTGTCGCCGGCGACCACCGGCACGGCCGCCTGGGCCAGGATCGGGCCGGTGTCCACCCCCTCGTCCACCCAGTGGACGGTGACCCCGCTGATCCGGACCCCGTGGGCGAGGGCCTCCCGGATCGCGTGGGCGCCCGGGAACGACGGCAGCAGCGACGGGTGGGTGTTGAGCGTGCGGAACCGGCCGATCACGGCCGTCCCCAGCACCTTCAGGTAGCCGGCCAGCACCAGCAGATCGGGCCGGTGGGCAGCCACCGCCGCCGCGGTCGCCGCGTTGAAGGCGTCCCGGTCGGGGAAGTCCTCCAGCCGGACCGTGAACACCTCGATGCCGGCCGCGCGGGCCCGGCGCTCGGCCCCGGTGCCCGGACGGTCGGTTCCGACGGCGACGACCCGGGCCCCGAAGGCCGGATCCTGACCGGCGTCCAGGACGGCCTGCAACGTCGTTCCGGCGCCCGAGGCGAGTACAACCAGGCGGGCAGGCACGACGCTCCATCACAACCGGGGGACCTCGGCCAACGGCGGCCGACTAACAGAACTGTAACGCGGGCCGGGCCATCGCGGCCGGCCACCGATCTCCGGCCGGCCGGCCCGCCGCCCTCCGGCCGGCCGGCCCGCCGCCCTCCGGCCGGTGCTCCGGCGGGCGTCCCGGTCCGACCCCGGAGCGGGATCAGGCTGTCCTACGCTACGGGCGTGACCATGCAGGAACAGCAGCAGGGCCAGGAGCCGCCGGCTCCGATCACCCCGCGGCCGGACCCCGCGAACGGCCTGGGGACCGCGTCCCTGGTGCTGGGGATCATCGGCATCACCTTGTGCTGGGTCATCGTCGGCGCGGTCGCCGGCCTCGGGGCGTTCGTCCTGGGCATCGTGGCCCGGGCCCGGGTCCGGCGGGGGGACGCGACCAACCGGGGGGCGGCCACGGCCGGGATCACCCTCGGGGCGCTGTCCACCCTCATCGCCGCGCTGATCGTCGCCGGGCTGTGGACCTTCTATGCCCAGCACCGCCATGACATCCACGACTACCAGGCGTGCAAGCGGGCGGCGGCGACCGATCAGGACCGGTCGGCCTGCCTGACGTCGTTCAAGCACTCCCTGACCGGCTGACTCCCGCCGGCCCGGACTTGGCGAGGGCAGCCTCAGCCGACGCTGGAACCCCGAGCGGTGTCGGTTTGGCAGGGCCACGGTTCGCCCTAGCGCCCCGGGACGATGACGCTTGCTGGAGGTGCCGAGACTGTCGTTGTCGTCGCTGGCCGCACCGGGCATGGGCATGAAAAACCTCGGATGATCCGTGACTGCCGATCACCCGAGGCTTCTCGGGGGTGAAGCCGAACGTCTTTCCTACCGGCCGGAGGCCATCGCCTCCGGGCAACTAGCGGGAGATGCCGGGCAGCCGCTCGCCGCGGGAGCTGAACGCCAGGAAGGCGACCACGGACTCGGCGATCGAGACGATGAGCGCCAGCCACAGGCCGATGCCGCGGGGTGCGGAGTTGAACCCGATGAGCACCTTCAGCAGGATCGACACCGAGCCCAGCGCCGACAGCGCGAAGATGATGACGCCCCAGCTCGCGCCGAGGCGCGGGAACTGGAATGACGTCAGCGCCGCCACGCCGGCGATCACCGCCGCCACCAGACCCAGCTCGACGCCGGTGTAGGCGAAGAATCCGGAATCCCAGGCGTTCACGTACCCGTACTTGTTTCCGAACCAGTGCAGGAACGAGAAGATCAGCAGGAGGACCCCGGCGGCGATGACGCCGAGATCCAGTTCCGCGACGGTCCGATTTCTAATTCGTGCCATATACGTGCCCCATCCACCATCCGTTGCCAGACGGTCGCCGGCTGCCACGTCGCCGCCGACCCGGGGCCAGTCTTACATTAAGATCAACAATGGGTTACAGCGACCCCATCGACGTAACCGAATGTGAGAGACCCGCCGCCGGCCGCGACAGAAGTTCCTGTCGGGGCCGGTGCGGACGGGAACCGATCCGGTCGTATGCGCGACCGCGCTTACAAGGACCTCATGATGTCGGCCATCAGACGGGCCGTCTCGGACGGCGTTTTGCCGACCCGGACGTCCGCCTTCTCGAGGGCTTCCTTCTTCGCCTGAGCCGTTCCGGACGAACCCGAGACGATGGCCCCGGCGTGACCCATGGTCTTGCCTTCCGGAGCGGTGAAGCCGGCCACGTAGCCGACGACCGGCTTGGTGATGTGGGCTTCGATATGCGCCGCCGCGCGCTCTTCCGCGTCCCCGCCGATCTCGCCGATCATCACGATCGCGTCGGTGTCCGGGTCGGCCTGGAAGGCGTCCAGCGCGTCGATGTGGGTGGTGCCGATGACCGGGTCACCACCGATGCCGACGGCGGTCGAGAAGCCGAAGTCCCGCAGCTCGAACATCATCTGGTAGGTCAGCGTGCCGCTCTTGCTGACCAGCCCGACCCGCCCCCTGGGGGTGATGTCGGCCGGGATGATGCCCGCGTTGGACAGCCCGGGGCTGGCGATGCCCGGGCAGTTCGGCCCGATGATCCGGGTCGTGTTGCCCTTCGAGATCGCGTAGGCCCAGAAGTCGGTGGAGTCGTGCACGGGGACGCCCTCGGTGATGACGACCGCGAGCGGGATTCCCGCGTCGATCGCCTCGACCACCGCGGTCTTGGTGCCGGCCGGTGGGACGAAGATGACTGACACGTTCGCGCCGGTCGCCTCCATCGTCTCGGCTACGGACGCGAAGACCGGTGCGCCCTCGACGGTGGTGCCGGCCTTCTTCGGGTTGGTGCCGCCGACGACATTGGTGCCTGCCGCCAGCATCCGCGCAGTGTGCTTGCGCCCCTCGGAACCGGTGATTCCCTGGACGAGAACCCGGGAGTTCTCATCGAGCCAGATCGCCATTGTGGAAGTCTCCCTCGGTCCCGCTCAGGCCGCAGCCAGCTGGGCGGCAAGCTTTGCCGCGCCGTCCATCGTGTCCACCGGCGTCACCGCGGGGAGGTTGGCCTCCGCGAGAATGCGCCGGCCTTCCACCGCGTTGTTGCCGTCCAGTCGAACCACCAGCGGCGTCGAGACGTCACCGAGGATGCCCAGCGCCGAGACGATGCCGTTGGCGACCGCGTCGCAGGCGGTGATTCCGCCGAAGATGTTGACGAACACGCTCTTCACAGCCGGGTCCGACAGAATGATCGACAATCCGTTGGCCATCACCTCGGCCGAGGCACCGCCCCCGATGTCAAGGAAGTTCGCCGGCTTCATGCCGCCGAATTCCTCGCCCGCGTAGCTGACGACGTCGAGCGTGGACATGACCAGACCGGCACCGTTTCCGATGATGCCGACCTCGCCCTCGAGCTTGACGTAGTTGAGGTGCTTTTCCTTCGCCTTCTGCTCCAGCGGGTCGATCGCCGAATCATCGACGAGCGCGGCGTTCTCCGGGTGCCGGAAGTTCGCGTTGTCGTCCAGCGTGACCTTGCCGTCCAGCGCGACCACGTGGCCGTCGCCGGTGAGGATCAGCGGGTTCACCTCGACCAGCGTGGCGTCGGCGGAGACGAACACGTCCCACAGCTTGACCAGCAGGTCGGCCGCACCGTCGAGGGCGGCCTCGGGCAGCTGGGCGGCGGCGGCGATCTCGCGGGCCTTGGCCGCGTCCACGCCGATCAGCGCGTCGATCGGGATCCGGGCCAGCGCCTCGGGCTTGGTCACCGCGACC
Organism: Frankia alni; assembly: GCA_026225295.1. Lineage (GTDB taxonomy): Bacteria > Actinomycetota > Actinomycetes > Frankiales > Frankiaceae > JAMFSN01. Next base: position 1,180 of record JAMFSN010000301.1, on the reverse strand, counting down.
TCTTCGATCTCCACGCCGCCCTCGCGGGAGGCCATGGCGAGGAAGGTGCGGTTCGCCCGGTCGAGCAGGAAGGACGCGTAGTACTCCTCGGCGATGTCACTGGCCTGCTCGACCAGAACCGAGTGGACCGTGTGGCCCTTGATGTCCATCCCGAGGATGGCACCCGCCTTCTCCTGCGCGTCGGCCGGGCCGTCGGCGACCTTGACGCCGCCGGCCTTACCGCGACCGCCGACCTTGACCTGGGCCTTGACGACGACCCGGCCGCCGAGTTCAGCGGCGATCTCGCGCGCCTGCTCCGGGGTGGTGGCGGTCCGTCCGGTCGGCACGGGTACGCCACGGGTGGCGAAGAGTGCCTTCGCCTGGTGTTCGAAGAGATCCACGGTCCATCCAGTCGTCCGCGCAGCGGCAATAGAGGCAACTGCTCTCACCCTACTGACGGTCAGGGCGTCACGCCCGAGACGGATGCGCAGCTCACATTCACGATCACCGCACATTCGGGTGCCGGGCCGGATTTCGGATGGTTGCCCGGGGTCAGGCGCGATTCCGGTGGGCCGCCAGGGCCAGAAGTATCCCCGCCAAACCGACCCAGCCGAGCAGGGTACCGGCCCGGGCGAACCAGATTCCGCGCTGGCCGGTCCGGCGGATCTGCCGGCGGGCCCCCCTGGCCAGCACGAGCGCGAAGATGCTGCCCAGGCCCCAGATCCACAGCACCCCGAGAACGAACGACATCACGGCCAGGGTGTTGCGCGACGCCGGCCGGGGACCCGGCCCGGCCGGCGGCCGGTACGGCGCCGGCCGCCGCGCCGCTGGTTCGGGCCGGGCCGGCGGCGCCGACCAGGGCGGCGGCTCCGGGCGGGACGGGTCGCGCCGGGTCGGGGCCGGCCGGGGCGCCTCCGACCGCAGCGGCCCCCGCCGGTTCGGGTCCGACCGGGAGGGCGGCGCCCACACGTCGCTCAGGTAGGCCCGGGTCGCCACGGCGGTGGGCGCCGGCCGCGGCCCGGAGCCACCGGCGGTCGGGCCGGTCGGAGCGGCCAGCAGCCCGGCGAGCAGGGCGGACGCCCGGGGCCGGTCCGCCGGGTTCTTGGCCAGCGCGGCAGCCACCGGGCCGGCCAGGTCGGCGGGCAGCCCGGTGAGATCCGGCGCCTCGTTGACCACCCGGAAGGCGACCGCCGCGGAACGG
>JAMFSN010000040.1 GCA_026225295.1 Frankia alni | reverse complement strand
GCCGGGAACGAGTCGATGGCGGATTCAGTGGAGCGGTATGGCGGGCAGGTCACCCCGAACTTCTGCTCGTACCACAGATGAACGCGGGCCTCGTTGCGGATCTCGACCGGGGCCGGCAGGTCTCCGAAAATCTCCTGACCGGATTGGATGACGGCGTCCTCCGCCTCCCAGGACAGGTCGGTGGAATCGAGATACAGCAGGTCGTAGTCTCCGATTCCCTCGGTCGGAGGCCGGTCCGTGATGACGTTCCACACGGTCTGGAAAAGGCATCCGGCGGCCAGATACCAGCCCGGCAGATTCAGCGCCGCGGCCCGGACCAGAACCTCGGAGACAATGTCGTTGCTGCTCAGCGCGGTACGGAGTGCGGCGACTTGCGCATCGATCGGAGCTTCCGCGAGGGACCTGGCTTCACGCACGTCGCGCCGACCTCCGGGAAAGGTTGGTCAGGGGCCGCCGGACAGGACGTAGGAAATCAGGTGGGCGGGGTTCGGGTCGGCGACCCACACGACAGTAGGACACATCGTCTCGCCACGAGTCTGGGCGGTGCGTATGGAGCCGAAGAGGGTTGCACCGCCCGGCGTGCGTCCGGCCGCGACCAACGACCCACCGGCCGGTTCAATCTCGGCGCTGGTCACCGGATCGCCGCGCAGGTAGTGGCGCCCGCCGCAGTAGGCCAATTTAGCCGGGGTGCGGCCCGGGAAATAAGCGCCGTAGTCATGGTGTCGCTCGTCGAGCTTGATGCCGGCGGCGAAGAGGACGCCCAGCGCCACCAGCCCGGCCATCATCCCGACGGCGACCAGAACCCGACGCCGGTGAGCCGAATTTCGGCGCCCGGGAGCTGTCATGCCCGGCAGTATCCCGCAGGCGGGGTATCCCGCAGGCGGGGTGTCCCGCCGTCGGTCTCGCTGCCGCGGAGGCCCGGGCCCTGGGGTGCGGTCAATTGGAACCCGAGCACGTCCTGACCGCCCGTACCCAGCTCGACGGACCGGCCGCGCGCATCCTGGCCGCAAGCACGGTCTGGAATAGCGCGGTCCACACTCCACGCCGCCCGGTCTCGAGGTGCGCCGGGCCCGGGCCGCGCCTGGAGTTGCCGGACCCGCAAAATTGGTGGCATCCTCTGTCGCGAAATCTCTGACCGAGCGGATGGGGCACAAAATGGATCTCGGCTTAGCGGGGGCCACGGTGGTGGTGCAGGGCGGGACGCAGGGGATGGGCCGGGCCGCGGCGGAATGCTTCGCCGCGGACGGCGCCAAGGTCGCGGTGCTGGCCCGCACCCGGGCGGATCTCGACAAGACGGTGGTTCACCTGCTCGAGCGGGGCGCCACCGACGCGGTGGGGCTGCGGGCCGACATCACCCGTCCCGACGAGGTGACGGCGGCGTTCGACCAGGTCCGCGACCGGTGGGGTGAGCTGAACATCCTGGTCAACGCGACCGGTCCGAATGTCGGAGGCGGGTTCGAGGACCTGACGGACGCGGACTGGTTCGCGGCGGTGGATCTCGGGGTGCTGGGCATGGTCCGCTGCGTGCGGGCCGCGCTTCCGTTGATGCGCAGCGCCGACTGGGGCCGCATCGTCAACATCTCCGCCCACTCCACCAAGCGGCAGACCGCGTCCCTGACGGCCTACACCGCCGCGAAAGCCATGGTCACCAGCATTACCAAGAACCTTTCGCTGTCCCTGGCCAAGGACGAGATCCTGGTCAACACCGTGTCACCGGGCAGCTTCGCGTCCGAGGGGCTGGCCCGGTGGGCCACCGGCGTTGACATCGATCCGGACGATCTCTATGCCGTGATGCGCGGCATCAAGGAGCATTTCGGTCACCCCGCGCACCTGCCCCGGGCCGGCGCGACCAGCGAGATCGGCCCGGTGATCGCCTTCGTTGCCTCCCGCCGCAACACCTACATGACCGGCGCCAACGTCAATGTCGACGGCGGCTCCGACTTCTGCTGATCCCGCTCGGGCGCCCGGGCTGGTACCGCACGCGCGTCACCGGCGTCGCGTGAGCGGTACCAGCCCGCGGTTCCGTCGGTTCAGGTCGCGTTGGTCGCCGGGACGCAGTGCACCGGTCGGGCGTGCCGGGGGTCCAGCGCGTCGCGGACCAGCTGCCAGGCATTCTCGTCGCTGGTCGCCAGGTTGACATGCCCGGACGCGTCCGCCGGGCAGATCTTCTGGATGACGATGTTCCATGCCCCGGGACCGTGCAGGAACGTGTTCGTGTACGGCGTGACAATTTCGTCCTTGTTCGTCGCGATCACCGTGAAGAAGACGCCGGGCACGGTGTCCCAGCCCGCATTGAGAGTGTTCAGGAAATCCGACCCCTGAGCCTGTTCCTGGCACGCCACGCAGCCGGTCAAAGTGTCCAGGCCGCTCAAGGTGGTTCCGTAGTTCGACGGTGCGAGCCCGATGAGTTGATGCACCTTACCGGCCCCACCCAGGAACCTGAGGTAATAGCGCGGCATCATTCCGCCCTGGGAATGGCCGACGAGATCGACCCGGCGGGCGTGGGTCGCGCCGGTCACCTGGTCGACGAACGTGCCGAGCTGGCCGGCGGAGGTGGCGATGTCGCCGGTCCCGTTGTTGCCGTAGTTCAGCGCGAAAACGCAGTAGCCCTGGGCGGTCAGCGAGGGTTCGAGGCCGGCCCACATCGACATGTCCTCGAGGGTCCCGTGGACCAGAACGACCGGGTAGGGGTGAGCGCGCGTCGGCCGGCAGGTGAAATCGTTGACCGTGGTCGTCGCCGGGCCGGCCGGGGGGGACGCCGTCGACCGCCCGGACCGCGTCGCGGACGCGGTAGCGCTCGCGATCGTGGCCGCCGACAGGCAGGCGACCGCCACGACCGTGAGGGCCGCCAACCGCGTGGCGCGCTTCATTCCAGTCACAGGCGACTCCCGGTCGGCTCGGCTCAGAGGGGCGGAAATTACCGTCCCGCGTCCTCTTCAGGACACTGATTAGCCGACCAGCAGCTTTGTGCAGCCCGATCGCAACCGTCAAGCGACCCGGGCACCATGGTGGTTACTCCCGACCGGAACTGGCGTTAACCCGATCTTGCCCGCGGCCGGGTCACCGGGTCACCGGGTCGCGGCCCGTACCGCATTCCGCCGGTTGCGGCATGCTGCTCGGGTGCTGCGCGTCCCCCGCTCCTGGTCGGAGCTGACCCCGGCCTGGATGACCGAGGCGCTGGCTGCGGCCTTCGCGGGGGCGGTGGTCGACGCCGTGGAGATCGGCGACGTCGTCGACGGCACGAACAGCCGGGCCCGGATCGGACTGCACTACGGGTCGGGACGGGGACCGGAGCGGGTGTTCGTCAAGCGCGAGGGCCGGGTGCTGAACCGTCTGGCGCTGACGGCTCTGCGGGCCCGGGAGGCCGAATCGCGGCTGGTCGGCTCGGGAGTCCGGCTGCCGCTGGAGCATCCCGCCTTCTATGCGGCAGCGGTCGATCGGCGCCGGCTCGCGGCGGTGATGGTGATGGAGGACGTGACGCTGCACGGGGGGCGGCCCAGCCAGGCAACCGTTGCTCTGAGCGTCGAGCAGGTAAGGAACGGACTGATCGGCCTGGCCGGGCTGCACGCGACGTACTGGGGACGGCCGCTGCCGGACACGCTCGGGTTCGTGCAACCGTGGCGGCTGGGGTCGGTCTGGGCGCCGGTGTCGTGGGCCAGCCTGGCCCGGGGCCTGCACCTGCTGCGGTCCGGCGGCCACGACCGGCTGATCCCGGCCGGGGTCGACGCCCGGGTCATCGAGCGGGGTTTTCGCGGCTGGGCGACGGTGGCGGCGGCCGGGCCGCGCACGTTGCTGCACGGCGACCCCCACATCGGCAACACCTACACCCGGCCCGCGGCCGTCACCGGTTTCTACGACTGGCAACTGGTGCGGGCCGGCAACTGGTCGCACGACGTCGGCTACTTCCTGGTTTCCAGCCTCAGCCCGACCGACCGGCGGGCCCACGAGCGCGCCCTGCTGGCCGACTACCTGGCCGAGCTGACGCAGCAGGGGGTGGGCGCCCCGAGCTTCACCGAGGCCTGGGCGCAGTACCGCCGGACGCCGGTGTTCGGTCTCGGCACCTGGCTCCACACCCTGGCCGGGGGCGGCTTCCAGCCGGTCGAGGTGTGCCTGGCCACCATCGAGCGGTTCGCCGCCGCCTACGCCGACCACGAAGGCGCGTGACCGGGGGACGGCCAATCCGGTTGCGGTCCGGGGCCCGGCTCGGGGATGATCAGGGCGGCGAATCCGCGTGGAGAGGGCGTGCCCGATGGAGCGGTCCGGAGACCCGGGAACGCGCTCGGCGGAACGCGGGACGGCGGGCGCCCCCTTCCGGCAGAAGGTTCTGGTCGACGAGCGCGGCACCGGCCTGCGGCTCACCTGGCATCCCGAGGTCGAGACCTGCGTCCTGAGGTCGAGACCTGCGTCCTGAGCACCTGGCGCGGCGAGACCTGCGTGGCGACGTTCCGGCTGCCGGTCGGTGAGGTGGCCGACCTCAGCGCCTTCCTGTCCTGCGTACTCAGCGACTGGTCGTTGGACGTCCTGGCCGACCGGGCCGCCGCCCAGGCTGGATCGGTCGCCGTCCCGCCCGCTGCGGCGGCCGTCCCGTCACCGGATCCGGCCGCCGGGTCGCCGGACCCGGCCGCTCCGGGTGCGTCCCTGTGCGACCGGTTGCGCCGGGCCGGGCGGGCTCTGCGGTCGCCGAGCTGAGCAGCCGCCCGATCGCGGGCCGATTCCTCAGGGCTGTTCCGCGCGGGGGGCCGGTCACGATGCGGTCGAGGAACTCGCGCAGCGGCGGTACGAGCGAAGGATCTTCAGTCGGGGCAGGTTCCACCGCCCGGAAGTCGGCCGCCGATGAGGGTGAAGAACGCCGGTGTCGTGCAGATGTCATAGGTCTGCCAGGAACCGCCCGCGGTTCGGTGGAAGGCCGTTCGAGCGCCGTCGTCCTGCAGACCGACCAGGACCTGCTGGGGCACGGCGGCGGCCGGCACGAATCCGGCCCAGGCCAGGTAGATGGCGGTCCCCGGATCGTAGGCGTAGTAGACGGAGCCGGGTTCGGTACCGGTGATCCATCCGGGTTGGTAGTCGTGCGCGGTGACGTAGGCCTTCACCAGTTGGCCGCGGACGGCGCTCGTGACGACGAGGTTCTGCACGGCGGCGCGACCGGACGACGGGGCGGCGGAGAGTGCGGCGGGCGGCTGGGCCGCGGTCACGGTCGCGGTGGCCGGCGACGGCGACGAGGACGGCGCACTCGCGGGCGCACTGCCGCATCCGGTCACTGCCGTTACCAGGAACATGGCCGTGCACAGAACGGCCGGGCCGAGCCGGGCCCGGCCGTACCGGGCCACGCGCACTTCGCCCGGGACCGCCGAGCGGTGAACCGCGCCGACGCCGGGCCCGAGCATCCTCGCCCCCATCCACGCGACGGCCCGAGCGGGGCCGGTGCACCACCCGATCGGAGGTCGTTTCTGACGCGCTGCGATGGCTGGGTCAGGTTACCGTCAGTGCGACCCCCTCCCGGCAACGGTTGACCAACCCATCCGGAATTCGGCGGCCCGCCCGGTGCGGAGCTCAGGCGATGGAGGGCTCAGCCGCCGTCGGTCGTCGGTGAGCCGGTCGCGTCCGGCTCACCAGGATGCTGATCGCGAGGACGAACAAAGATGCCTCGAACAGCAATGCCATGGTGCCGCCCCAGTCGTCCCAGTTGCCGACATCACCCGAATCGCCGGGGAGCCCGACGGTCCGGGTCGCTATATATCCGAGAAAGGGTGCGAGCCCCAGCAGCGCGGCGGGCGCCCAGGCCGGGCGCCAGCCGCCGACCAGCAACAACGTTGCCGCGGTCAGCAGACCGCCAACCTCGATAAGCCGGTATCCCCACCCCAACCAGTCAGGATCGGCGAAATTGGCGACGCCGCCCTGGTCGTTCACATGGGCCACCACCACACCCAGCGCCAACAGTGCCCCCACCAGCCGGGTCATCCAAGCTGTTTCGCGCATCTGGATCTGTTCCACGGCCTTCTCCCCATTCGATGGGCGCCTCGTTGCGGCCCTTTCATCATCGACACGGGCAATGGCCGCCCCCGGTTCACCCGCTCCCGGCGCGACTGAATCCCGCGGGCGGTCTTCGCCCTACCTGTGGCGTTCGGTCGCGGTGCGATCAGCCGCCCCGGTGATCGGCCCGGTGCCGCGCGCGGAGGCGGTGATCAGGGCGGTGACGGCGGCGGGGTTGTCGGTCATGGGGACGTGGCCGCAGCCGGGCAGCGAGGCGCGTCGGGTGGCCGGGGGAAGTTGATCGAGGTGGCGGGACTGGCGCCGCAGCAGCAGCCGATCGCGGGAGCCGAAGGCGACCGTCACCGGGGCGTCGATCGGCGGTCCGGAGCGGTACCGGCGGGTGGCGGTGGCCCTCAACGTGGCGTCGAAGCCGGGGCCGCTGGCCATGGCCTGGATGATCGAGCGGGCGTGCTCGGCGGTCATCCGGGCCGGCCGCGCGTGGGTCTGGCCGAGGACGAGCAGGCGCCCCGGACGATTACTGACCAGGCGCAGGAGCAGACCGGTGGCGTGCGTGGTGAGCCACCGCGAGGCCCGCAGGCTGGCCCGGCAGTACCGCGGGGCGGCCGCGCGCCAGAACCCGGCCGGGGACAGCAGGGCCACCGACGCGGTCGGACGTAGCGCGGCCAGTTCGAGGGCCACCCAGCCGCCCAGGGAGTTCCCGGCGACGTGCGGTTCCACCACCCCGAGCTGGTCGAGCAGCCCGGCGACCGTCCCGGCGAGCGCGGCCGGCACCGGCTCGATCGGGGTGGGCAGGGCCGTGGAGTCGCCGAATCCGGGCAGGTCCACGGCGATGACGTCGAAGTGTTCGGCGAGGGCCGGGAGCACGGGATCCCAAATCCCGCGCGACGACCCGATGCCATGCAGCAGAACCAGCGGCCGGCCGGTGCCGGTCCGGGTGAACGCCAGGCCCGGGTGATCGTCGGTCATGCGGATTCTCCTGACCGGCGGCGGGTGACCCCGCGCAGTTTCTCGGGGTTGACCACGAAGTCGATCTCGGTGATCAGGGTGCCGGCCACGGCGAAGGCCATCACCCCGACGACCGTGCCGCCGGCCTCGAACACCAGGCCGGTCGCGTCGTTGACCGGGTGGAGGTAGGGGATCGCGTCGTGTTTCGCCGCGACCCCGAGCAGCAGTCGGGCGATGTTGTCGGGGCCGGTGACCGGCCGCCGCGCGACCCCCGGTACCAGGCCGCCGCCGTCGGAACGCAGGACGGCGGCGGGATCGAGGACGCGGACCAGCTCCTCGACACTGCCGTGGGAGCAGGCGGTCAGGAAGGCCGTCACCGCTCCGGCGTGCTGGGCGCGGTCGGCGGTGAAGCGGGGGGCGCGCTCGTGGGCGTGGGCGCGGGCCCGGGCGACGAGTTGCCGGCAGGCCGCCTCGCCCCGGCCGACGACCGTCGAAATCTCGCCGTAGGGCAGGCCGAGCACGTCGTGCAGGACGAAGGCGGTCCGCTCGGCGGGGCTGAGCGATTCGAGCACCACCAGCATGGCCAGGCTGACCGACTCATCCAATGTCACCCGGTCCTCCGGGTCGGGGCCCAGGGCCGCGACGGCGAAATCCCGGGGTGCGTCCACGAGCGGCTCCGGCAACCACGGGCCGACATAGTTCTCGCGGCGGGCCCGGGCCGAGCCCAGCTCGTCGAGGCAGATCCGCGCGACGACCGTGGTCAGCCAGGCCCGCGGGTCCCGGGGACCGGGGTCGGTCGCGCGGGCGAACCGCAGATACGCCTCCTGCACCGCATCCTCGGCGTCCGTCCGGGTGCCGAGCATCCGGTAGGCGACGCCGAGCAGATGGGCGCGGTGTCCTTCGAACTCGGTGGCGGCGGTCGAGGCATCCACGGACTGCTCCCTGCGGTCGGCTCCAGCAAGACTGACGCGGGAAGACCGCGGCTGCCGATAGGACGACGCGGCCGGCCGGGTTGTGACATCCGGGCCGGCAACGACGACACGGGGCCGTGAGCCTGCGCTCACGGCCCCGGTGGGTACCGACGGATCGACGACCGGATGGTCAGAGGGCCCAGCGGTGCCGGTGGACGAACGGCAGCCGCGCCCAGTACCGGCCCAGTCCCCAGGTACTGCCGGCAAACGTTGCCGCGAGCACGACGAGGACGGCGGCGTAGATGAAGTGGTAGTCGGTCAGCGGGTTCGTCGAACCGCTGGCCGCGCCGGCGCTCGTGTGTTGAGCGAACGGGAATTCCGCGAACCACATCATCGCCATGATCAGGACACCGGACGCAGCCGCGATGCGGACCGCGACCCCGGCGATCAGGGCGACCCCGATCCCGAGCATGCCCAGCATGAACAGCCAGTTGGCGTACCAGGTGCCGGCCATGGTGTGGAACACCGACTGGAAGGGGCCGACCGCGACCGAGGACAGGAAACCCTTGGTCGGTGATCCGCCGTGAATCCAGGCCTTGGCCGAGCTCGTCGTGTAGTTCAGCCCGAACGTCTTGTCGAGGAATGCCCAGAGAAAGACGAAACCGGTGGCGAGTCGCAGAACAGCGAGCGCCTTCGACGCGTTCGCGGTGATCATTGAGCCGGGAATTTCGGCGATCTCCGGGTGGGCGGAGGTGGGAGCGGTCGGACGGTGAATGGCCATGACGTGTGCCTCCTCGTTTGTGTCAACGTCATCGTCGGTCTTTCCACCGCCGCGGTAGGTGAGCGCAATATCCTCATTTCGGGGGACCAAAGTCACGGTGGGACCAGGTACACTGGCGGTCGAGCGCCACCCGCCCGATGGGCGGGATACCTCAGGCGTGGGCCGGCGCCAGCAGGGCCCGCAGGCTGGCCTCGGCGGTGAGCTGATCCCGGGCGTCCGGATGGGCCACCTGGTCGATGAGGGCGGCGGTCTGGCCGTGCTGGCTGTGCCCCCAGATCGCGGCCGTGCCGTGTTCGGACACCACGAAGCTGTGCTGGAAGCTGGTGCTCGGGCTGCCCAGCAGGGGGATGACGCACGACGCGCCGGACTTCGCATGGCGGCTCGGCAGTGCGATGATCGCGCGCCCACCGGGCGCGTGCAGGGCGCCGGTGACGAAGTCGGGCTGGCCACCGAATCCGGACCAGATCCGGCCCCGGACCCAGGACGCGTTGGCCTGCGCGTAGAGATCGATCTGCAGGGCGGTGTTGACGGACGTCATCGCGGGCTGCCGGGCGATCGTGCCGGGATCGTTCACCGTTTCCGTCCGCAGCAGCCGTAGGCGCGGATTGCGATGGGCCCACGTGTACAGCTCCCGGGAGCCGAACAGAAACGACGTGACCAGCGGCGCGTGGGCGGCCAGCGCGCCGGCCGCGTCGAGGTCGAGGATGCCGTCGGAGAACGTCTCGGTCCAGATCCGCAGTCCCCGGCGGCCGGTCAGGGCGGCCAGCGTCGCGTTCGGTACCGCTCCGATGCCCAGTTGCAGCGTCGCGCCATCGGGGACGAGCGCCGCCACCCGGTCGCCGATCGCCGCGCGGATGTCGTCGGCGGGCACCACCGCCGGTTCAGCCAGCGGTTGGTCGACCTCGACCGCCAGGTCGATCGCGTCGACCGGCAGTTCACCGTCGCCGAACGTGTAGGGCATCCGCGGGTTGAGCTGGGCGATGACCAGGCCGCCGGCCGCCCGGGCCGCCTCCACCGCGGCGGGCAGGACGTTGACTTCGGTGCCGAGCGACACCGTTGCCCGCTGCGGGGTGGTGGTGTGCAGGACCACCAGGTCCGGCCGGTGGGACGTGGCCAGGAGACCGGGGACGAGGCTGAGTCGGTTCGGCAGGTAGTGCAGGGCCGGATTGGTCCGCATCCCAGGTCCCACGAACGGGGATTCCGGGCTCACCCCGACCCGGTCCGGCACCCCGACCTGGGCGTTGATCATGAACAGGCGGTAGGAGCCGAGCCCGGCATCGACAGCGCGCAGAGCGATCGTCGGGGTGGCGTAGTTGCCCGAGGCCACCACCCGGGGTGGGACGCGGTTCGTCCGCCGGTCGGCCGTCGCCCCGAGGTGGGCCGCGACGCGGCGGGCGAGCTCGGCCTCACCGACGATGTCCACACCCCGCATCGTGCCCCACCCGGCGGCGGGTGCGCGCAGATGCCGAACGGGTGGCGAGGTGGCCGTCCGGGTCGGTCAGGCCCGCGCGCAGCTCACCCTGGCCCCGCGCAGCTCATAGCTCATCAACCCGTCGCACCAGGTCATGTCGGGTGTGCGCTCGAGTTTGAGATCGGGCAGGCGCAGTAGCCGGTCCAGGAAGACCCGGGTCTCGCTGATCGCCACCTGGGCGCCGGGGCACCGATGACTACCGTCGCCGAAACTCATGAAAGACCCGACCACCTTCATCCGCTCGGCCCGGTCCGGGTCGAGCGCGTGCGGGCATTCACCCACCGTTTCCGGGTCGACGTTCGCGGCCCGGATGTTGACCGCCAGCAGCTCGCCCTCCTTCGCGGAGTCCGTCCCGAGTTCGGCGTTCCCGCTGGCCCGTCGGTGCAGCATCGCCGCCACCGGCTCGAGGCGGAGGATCTCTTCGAGAATCGCGGTCTGGTCGGCGTCGTCCCCCGCCGCGAACCGGGCGCGCAGGGCGTCGTTGTCGAACAGATGCCAGGCCGCCATGACGATGAACTCCCGCGTCGTCACCATGCCGGCCACCGCGTAGGTCATGCATTCGATGAGAATCGCCTTGTCCGGATATCCCTCGTCGATCAGGTGCGAGATGACGTCGTCGCGCCGTTCCAGCCGACGAGATCTGATCGCGGGCCGGACGTCGCGCGAAAAGAAGCGCAGCGCGTGCACAGCCGTAACCGCCTGGGCCGGGATGCGGACGACCGGGTGCATCCCGCGCAGCCGGGTGCCGAGCAACGTCGCCTGGATGCGTCGGGCCATCCCGGCCTGGTCACTGTCGGTCAGCCCGACGATCTCCGCGGCCACCGCCACGGCGAGCTTGTAGCTGAGCTCGTCGAGCTGCCCACCGCCGTTGGCCTGCATCCGGGTCAGCAGCTCGTCGGAGGTGCGTTCCATGACCAGGCGGTGGCGGGTGCTGATGGCCCTGGGGGTGAAGTAGCGCGCGATCGCGGTCCGCCGCTGCCGGTGGATGTCACCGTCGAGAAAGAAGACCGGGCCGAAATCGCCACCCTTCTTCATCTGCTCAGAACCGGCCCCGGCCTGCAGCATCTGCCCGCTGCGCAGGATCGCGCGGCCCAGGCGGAAGTTGCCGATGACCCGGGCGCCGGGATCGGCATGCACCCGCTGGGCGGCCAGCGGCGCCGACTTGCGGTCGTCGCGGGTCGGGTCCATCGGGCCGACGGGAAGCTCGGTACTGGTCACAACCGACTCCAGACACTCAGGTTCAGGGGTGTAACACCCACGAGGAGGTCGCGGTGGAAGTGGGGGCTCGACCTCGACCCGCACACCGTAACCCATTTCATGCATGAAGTCTTGCACGACTTTGGGTGGGGTCGTGCGGCCCGCCGCCGGCGAGGGTGGCCCTCCGGGGACCATCCTGCGCCCGGTCTGGCTATCGCCGACGCCCGGACAGATCGTGGAGAACATGAGCGAGAACAGCAAACTGGTCGTCGTCGTCGGCAGTGTGCGCGCGGAAAGGTTCGGCCCGGTGGTGACCTCGTGGTTCGTTGACCAGGCGAGCAAGCACGGCGGCTTCGACGTCGAGGTCCTCGACCTGGCGGACTTCGACATCCCGCTGGCGCTGCCGGCCGCTTCGCCGAAGCACGCCGGCGACTCCTACCCACGACCGGCGGGACTGGCCGCCCTGACCGCCCTGTTGGAGGCGGCCGACGCATTCGTCCTGGTCACCCCGGAGTACAACCACAGCTATCCCGCGTCGCTCAAGGCGGCCATTGACTGGCATTTCACCCAGTGGGTCGCCAAGCCGGTCGCGTTCGTCAGCTACGGGGGCGCGGCCGGCGGTCGTCACGCCGTCCTGCACCTGGAAAACGTCCTCACCGAACTGCACGCGGTGACCATCCGCGACGGGCTGGCCTTCCCGAACTACTTCGTGAACTGGGACGCGGGCCAACCGACCGATCCCGCCGCCGCTGGCTACGCCACCACGTTGCTCGACCAGCTCGCCTGGTGGGCCGCGGCGCTCCGCAAGGCGCGCGCCGAAAACCCCTACCCCGGCTGACCGGCAGCCGGGCGCCACCGGACGTTCAGGCGGAGGCCTTCGGGCCGGAGATGTCGGCCGGGTCGGGCGACCGGGCCCCTCGCGCGCGGGAACTCTATAGAGTGGGCGCTTACTCAGATCGGTCGTGGGGTAGTCGCGCACCGTCGCGCCGCGGGGCCGGGTTCGGGAACGGTTGAGGTGAGGATGGCCATGGCAGGCAACGAGGCAGTCATCGTGTCCACGGCGAGGACCGCGATCGGCACGGCCCGCAAAGGGTCGCTGATCGGGGTGGACGCCTTCGAGCTCGGTGCGCTGACGGTCGCCGAAGCCGTCCGCCGGTCAGGGGTCGACCCGGCCGAGGTGGACGACGTCGTCCTGGGCGAATCCCTGTACGGCGGTGGGGCGATCGCCCGCCACGCCGCCATTGTGGCCGGGCTGGTGCGGGCGCCGGGCATCGCCCACAACCGCCACTGCGCGTCCGGCCTGTCCGCCGTCCAGACCGCCGCCGCCTCGATCATGGCCGGCATGGACCGGGTCGTCGTCGCCGGTGGTACCCAGTCGAGTTCGACCGCGCCGAAGGTCGGCTGGCGCAATCCGGCCACGGGCGAGTGGGACGAGGAGTGGATCGCGCCCAGCCACCCCGAGACCGCCGACGCGCCGACCCGGGACATGTCGATCACGGTTGGTTGGAACGCGGCCGACCGGGCCGGCATCTCGCGGGAGGACCAGGATGCCTGGTCCCTGCGATCGCATCAGCGGGCCATCGCGGCGATCGACGCCGGATCCTTCGCCGCCGAGATCGTCGGGATCGAGGTCAAGGGGCGCGACGGGAACCCGTTCACGTTCGCGGTCGACGAGCACCCGCGGCGCGGCAGCACGCTGGAAAAACTCGCGTCGCTGAAGCCGCTGCACCCCGAGATCGAGGGGTTCAGCATCACGGCCGGCAATGCGGCCGGAATCAACGACGGGGCGGCCGCCCTGGTCATCGCGGCCGGGTCGTTCGCGGAGGGCAACGGGCTCGAGCCGCTGGCCTACGTGCGGTCGTGGGCCTCGGTGGGGGTCGAGCCGGCCGACACCGGGCTCGCGCCGTCGTTCGCCATCCCGCGGGCTCTCGAGCGGGCCGGCCTCGGCGTGGACGACGTGACGCTGTGGGAGATCAACGAGGCGTTCGCGTCGGTCGCCGTGGCGGCGACCCGGACCCTGGGCCTGGACGAGGAGATCGTCAACGTTCTGGGCAGCGGCTGCAGCCTGGGCCACCCGGTCGCCATGACCGGCGCCCGGATGGTCATGTCGCTCGTCCACGAACTGCGGCGGCGCGGCGGCGGAACCGGTGTCGCGGCCATGTGCGCCGGCGGTGGCATGGGGACGGCCATGGTGATCGAGGTTCCGGCGGTTTCCTGACCACCGAAGCGAGCGGCCGGAGAGGGGGCGCGGTGCCGTCGACCGGGGCGAACGACCGGGTCGCGGTGATCACCGGGGGAGCCAGCGGGATCGGCCGGGCGACCGTGCTCCGTTTCCTGGCCGAAGGCATCCGTGTCGTGTTCGGCGACGTAAACGTCGACAACGGTGATCGCCTGGTCAAGGACGCGGGCGAGCCGGTCGGCCTGCGGTTCGCGCCGACCGACGTGTCGGCGGAGGCCGACGTCGCGGCGTTGATCGACACCGCGGTGGGGTCGTTCGGCCGGTTGGACGTCGTTGTCAACAACGCCGGGGTCGGCGGGGCGTTCGGTCCGCTGGTCGAGCTCGATGCCGGCGACTGGGATCGAACCTTCGGGGTGATCAGCCGGGGGGTTTTCCTGGGCACGAAACACGGCGCGCGGGCCATGGTCGCGCTCGGCGGCGGCGGATCCATCATCAATATGGCGTCGGTCGCCGGTCTGGGTGGCGGGGGCGGCCCGCTGGCTTACTCGGCGGCCAAGGCCGCCGTGATCAACTTCACCGCCAATGCCGCGGTCGAACTCGCGGGGCACCGCATCCGGGTGAATGCCATCTGCCCGGGCCTGATCGACACGCCGATGGTGATGGGTAAGGACCCGGCCGCGCTCGTCGGCCGGCGCTCGACGTTTCAACCCTGGCCGGACCTCGGACGCCCCGAGCACATCGCGTCGCTGGCCTTCTTCCTGGCCGGGCCGGACAGCGAGTTCGTGACCGGCGAAGCGATCCGGGCCGACGGCGGAATGCTCGCCTGGGGACCACGGATGGAGGGGGCCCACGACCAGCGCGGACTCACCCGCCGGTCCGCCGGTTTCGCCGACGGGACGACCGGCCGCCGCTCGGTGAAACGGGTCCTGGACGAGCAGCCGGACCCCGGATGAACGGGCCGCGATGGCCGGTGCCGCGCTGAAGGTGCTGGTGGTCGGTGGAACCGGCCCGACCGGCCCGCACGTCGTGCAGGGGCTTCTCGAGCGGGGCCACGGCGTCACCCTGTTCCACCGCGGAACCCACGAACCCGCCGCGGTGGCCACCGTCGAGCACGTCCACGCCGATCCCCATTTCCGGGAATCCATTGACGCGGCGCTCGGGTCGCGTGAATTCGATCTGGTGATCGCCATGTACGGCCGGGTCAGGCATCTCGCGCCGGCCCTCGCCGGTCGGTGCGGTCAATTCATCAGCATCGGGGGCGTGCCGGTCTACCACGGTTATTTCCCGACCGTCGGAGCGACCGAGCTACCGATCCCGGTGACCGAGGCGCATCCGGTGGTGCGGGACGGGTCCGGCGACCCGGCCCTGCGGTTCGCCCGGCGGCTCGCCGAGGCCGAGGACGCGGTGTTCGCCGACCATCCCCGGGCCACGATCTTCCGCTTTCCGATGATCTATGGCCCGAACAACGCCCGGCCGGCCGAGTGGTCCGTCGTGCGGCGGGTGCGGGACGGGCGACCGCACATGATCCTGCCCGACGGCGGGTTCCACATTCATACCCGGTGCGCGGCGGCCAACGCCGCGGCCTTCGTGCTGGCCGCGGTGGACCGCCCCGCCGCGGCGGCCGGGCAGATCTACAACTGCGGTGATCCGTCGAACTGGTCCCTTCGGCAATGGGCGGAGACGATCGTCACGCTGCTGGGCGCGGACCTGGAACTGGTCTCGATTCCCAGCGACATCGCTGTCGAGGCGGCCACCACCCTGCTTCCGTTGGCCAACACGACCGCGACCCACTGCATCCTGAGCACGCAGAAGGCCCAGCGCGAACTCGGCTATCGGCCGGTCGTCGAACCGGTCGCGGCGCTGGAAGCGGTTCTGGACTGGTATGCATCCCCGGGCGCTTTCGACCCGGACTCGTGCCCGTCCCTCACCGACCGATTCGACTACCGCACGGAGGATGCCGTCATCGCCGGTTACCGGGACGCGGTCGGGCGGATGGCCCGGACCGTCGACCAGCGGGTCGCGTCGGCCGTGCACAGCATGCCGCATCCCAAGGTCGCGGGCGCCGTCGACGATCGCGGCCGTTGAGGCGCGGAGCCAGGTCCGGACACCGGCCTGACCACCTCGGACGCCGAAGAAGACGTCCTGCGCAGCTACGACCGGCACGCGAACGCCTACGTGAGCAAGCCGGTCGACCTCGACCGCTTCATCGGGGTGATCGGCCACATCGACGAATTTTTCGTCGGCGACCCGCGGTCCGACGCGCCCACCGACCCGCCACCGGGCGCGCACCTGTGCGGGGGTCGCCCCGCTCGAGCAGCCAGGCGTGCAGATCGTCGATGGCCCGCAGGCGGTAGGACAAGATGGTGGAACCGACCTCACAGTCCAGCGCCGGTGGCTCGGTCTGTTCAGCGGTGTGGACGCGTCAGGTCGACGTGCCCGGTGGGGTGGTGAGCACCCCACGGGTCGTCTCTGGTCCCCGACGTCATCGTTGGTCTCCTGAGGTGATCGCGGTTTGGAAGTGGGGCAGCAGGGTTGCCCAGCCGGCCCGGTTGCGGTCCCGCCACTGCTCGCCGTCGGTCCCGAGCCGTTCCCAGCCGCGGTGCTCGATCTCGATCCGGGTCGCGGCGGTGCCGCGGGCCCGAAAGCAGATCTCCACCTCGGTGGCGTCGGCGCGGTCGCGTCGCAGGTGCCACAGGTACACCAGGCGGGAGGGGGGTTCCCAGATCGTCACCTCTCCCCAGTCGTGTTCGATCCCCGTCGGGGTGCGTTCATAGATCCGTCCACCGACGCCGTTCTGCAGGACGATCACGAGGTCGCGGTCTCCGGTCACGGTGTGGTCGGGTGGCCACCAGGTCCCGATGCCGGCGGTCCATACGGTGAATGCGTGTTCGACCGAGCAGGCGACGTCGAAGGACAGCCGCAACGGGCTGCTCACTGCTCGGGGGTCCGTTCGGTGTTCTCGGCGAGCAACCGGAACCGCGCGGCGGCCTCCCCCCAGACCCCCTCGAGATAGACCTGGACCGCCTGCATTCCCTGGGCCCGAAGGCGATAGATCCGCCGGGTGCCCTGGGCCCGCTCGGCCACCATTCCGGCGTCCTTGAGCACCCGGAGGTGACGCGACACGGCGGGCCGGCTGATCGGCATCTGCGCGGCGATCTCCCCGACCGGTCGGTCACCAGCGCTGAGCAGCCGCAGAATCTCCCGCCGGCTGGGATCACCCAGCGCCTCGAACGGGTCGCCGGCCGCGCCTACCGGGACCATCCGATCACCACCCCAGCATTGGTAACAGCTGGGCTACGGTAACACGCTAGCTACCGATGATCTGGCCGGGACCTGGGCAATCGCCGCCGAATCCGACGGCCGCCGCTCAGTAGGCCATGAACAGGATGTGCTCGCGCTCATAGTGATCGGCCATGTCGGGGTGCTTTTCGCGCAGGTGCTCGAAGGACTTCTCGACGAGATCGTCCTCGTTCTCCCCGCGGATGATCTGACCGCAGGGGCAGGAAAGCGTCGTCTTCATCATGTACTCCGATGTCCGGTGCGCCCGTGAACCCCCAACGCTACAAGGCGGACGCGGTTCGGCGCCCGGATCAGCCGGTGGCAGTGTCCGTCGGGATGCCGAGCGGGCCGGTCGGGGCCAGCGCGGTGTCGGTGGGGGTCGGCGTGGCGCCCGGTCGGGGCGTGGCGGTCCGGGAACCGGTCGCCGTCGGCGTCGCGGTCGGCGGGCGGGTCGGTGTGGACGTCGGGCTCGGCGTCGGGGTCGGGGTCGGGGTCACCGTGACCCGGGGGGTCGGCGCGGGCGTCACCGCGACGAGCGGGACCACCTCGCGACGGGCCGGGGTCGTCGCCGGATCGGGCCGGACGAGCAGGTAGACGGCCAAGGTCACCAGGAAGAACCCGCACAGGATGGCCGTCGAGCGGTGGATCCGCCGGAGCCGGGCCACGAGTTGGCTCATGACGAGGTCGGGGTCGCCGTGTCGACGTCGGCCGGCATGCTGATCCCCTCCCGTAGCAGCGCGATGCTGATCCGGGCCCGCAGCGCGCGACCCACCTCGAACTGCCGCCCGGGCAGCGTGCGGGCGACAACCCGGATCTTGAACTGGTCGATGTCGATGCTGTCGACGCCCATCACGGCCGGCGGATCGAGCAGCAGCCCGCGCATCTCCGGGTCGGCGAACGCGTCGGTTCCGATCCGCGCGAGGACCCCGCTGACGTGCGCCACGTCGGCGGTGGCCGGCACCGGCACGTCGACGACCGCCCGGGCCCAGTCCCGCGACAGGTTCGTCACCTGGATGATCTGGCCGTTGGGGGTGGTGACGACCTCGCCGTCGGCCGTGCGCACCCGGGTGATCCGCAGGGTGACCTCCTCGACGGTCCCCACGACCGGGTCGGTCACGCCGCTCACGTTGAAGCGCACCAGGTCACCGAAGCCGTACTGGCGTTCGGCGACCATGAAGAACCCGGCCAGAACGTCCTGGAGGATGCGTTGGGCGCCGAACCCCACCGCGACGCCGACGACGGTGGCCGGGGCGACGAAGCCACTGAGCGGAACCCCGAGCCGTTGGACGACCAGGACGGCCGCCACGCAGTAGACGAGGACCAGGACCGCCCACGTCACGACCTGGGCGACGGCGTGGCGGTGCTTGGCCGCCTCGGTGTGGATGATGCCGGTCAGGTCGTGGGCCTGGGCGTCGATGCGGGTCGTGATCAGGCCGCCCGTCCAGGTCGCGAGGCGGGTCACGATGGCCGCGCCCGTGACGAGCAGGACGATCTCCAGGCCGCTCCCGCGCGCCCACAGGGAGATGTCGTTCACCGGCGTGACCGCGAGTGTCGGCGCCACCGCCCGCCTCCTTCCTTCCATCCGACGATGCCTCTGCCTGGCCCCCGCGCCGGGTTCCAGTGTGCCGGGTCGGCTCGGCCGGGGCCGAGGGGCCGCCTGCTCTGGCGACGGCGGGGCGGACCGGCCACCATGACCGACGCTCAACCCGGCTACGCCGGCCATCAGGACCGCGAACTCGATGGCCAGCGGCCATCGGACCGCTCCTGGTGGCGTTGTCGCGGGCGCTCGGCGACGTCACCGGCTGCGCGAAGACCTACGTGGCGCTGTTCGCCGAGGCCGAAGGCTTCGCGCAACCCCGCGCCGCCGGAGGCCCTGGTCCCGGGTCGCTGAGCGCGCCCGTCCGGGTGGTCGGCGGAACGGTCGGTATCGACCTCTAGCATGCGGCCGTGACCGCCTACGACGATCTTGATGAGTTCGAGCACCTCGACACCTCGACCCTGCCACCCCGTCAGCAGCGGATTCTGGTCGCGATCCGGGACTGGGTGGTCCGGTACGGCTACTCGCCGAGCACCCGCCAGATCGGCGGAGCGGTCGGCCTGCGGTCCTCGTCGTCGGTGTCGAAGCACTTGGCGAGCCTGGAGGACAAGGGCTTCCTGCGGCGGAGTCCGACGATGTCCCGGCCGATCGACGTGCGCCTGTTCCTGCGGGAACCCCGGCCACAGGAGTCGGCGGACGACTCGGTGGCCGTGCCGGTGGTCGGGGATATCGCGGCGGGAAGTCCCATCGCCGCCGACGAGCATGTGGACGACATCCTGACCCTGCCCCGGGAACTCACCGGGCGAGGGAACGTTTTCGGCCTGCGGGTGCGGGGTGACTCGATGATCGACGCGGCGATCTGCGACGGCGACATCGTCGTCGTGCGACAGCAGCCCGAGGCCCATTCGGGCCAGATCGTCGCGGCCATGATCGATGGCGAAGCCACCGTCAAGGTGTATCGCCGCCGCGGCGGCCACGTCTATCTCGAGCCGCGCAACCCGGACTACGACGTCATCGACGGTGACGAGGCGGTCGTGCTGGGCGTGATCGCCTCAGTCCTGCGCAGCGTCTGAAGCTCGGGTTGCGACCGGTCGCGGCGGGTCGGACACGCCGAGGATCGTCCGGTCCTGGCGGGCTACGAGCGGCGGAACCCCCGGCCGGCGCATACTGGAGTCAATGACGAAGTCAGCGGTACCGAAGCGCCATCTTCCCCACAGCCCCTTCCGCGATCCGGTTACTCCACCGTGCGATCACTTCACCGTGGGCGACCGGGTTATCCACGACACCTATGGGCTCGGCCAGGTCACCGCGGCCGAGGACGAAATCGCCGTGCTGGTCGATTTCGGCTCCCAGCAGGAGCGCATCCTGAGCCCCTTCAACAAGATGGCCCACCTCTGACCGGCCGTTGTGCTGACCGGCCGTTGTGCGGGTGACCTTCGGTGGCGCGGGGACTCATGCGTCCCCGTCCGCCGTGAAGAGGGTCGGCGGGTCGCCGCGCAGGAACGACACCAGCAGGGCGTTCACGAGCTGTGGGGCCTCGATGGGCAACAGGTGCGTGCCGGGCAGCACTGCCAGGCGACCGTTCGGGAGCGCCGCGACCACGGCCTGGCTGTGTTCGACCGTCACCTCGTCCCGGTCGCCCTGCAGGACCAGCGTGGGTGCCGGGACGGTGCCGAGGGTCGCCAGGTCGATCTCCGGCTCGCGGCCGATCATGTCGAGCATCTTGGCGTAGACGACCGGGAAATGGTCGGGACCGTCCGGTGTGACCTGGTCGTACTCGGCCCGTAGAAAACCCATCGTCGCGTCGTCGGGCTGCTCGAGAAGGCGCAGCAGACCGCCGGGGGCCTTACCGGCGGAGTTGTAGTACTGGCCGATCAGCACGAGCCGGTCGACCAGGTCGGGCCGCTGCTGCGCGACGATCAGCCCGACGACCGCGCCGTCGCTCCACCCGACGAGGTGGGCCGGGCGCCCGACGACCTGGTCGAGGTAGGCGACAGTGTCCGCGGCCATCAGCTCGTAGGTCAGCGGGCCGGCGACGTCCGGGGTGTGGGCGTGCCCGCGCCGCTCGGGGATGTGGACCCGCCAGCCCGCCGCCACCAGGGCCGGGCTCTGGCCACCCCACGATGAAGCGCCGGCGAACCCGCCGTGCAGCAGGACGAGCGGGTCGCCCGCGCCGCTCACCTCGTGCCAGGTCCGTAGACCGGCCACGTCCACATACCCCACTATGCCTCCGCTCGCCGCGCCACCCCGGTTCCTGACCGGCTTCGTTGTCGCCGGTCAACCAGCGGTCATTCTTCATTGTGACGGCCCCTCACGGACAGGCGAATCCCCAGTAGTCACCCATCAGTAGGAGGTTTCTAGCAAAAATCTGGGCGTACGCTGTGCGCCGGGGAGGCCGTAGCCGAACCTGATTGTCACACATTCGGTCGTCTGTCGACTTCCGCTGGTCCTGGACAATCGCACCGGAAGAATCCACCGTTCCGGTGCCTACGACGCGACCCTGGCCATCGACGATAACGACGCTGGTGCCAGGGGCCAGCCCGGCCGCCCGATTCGCCGCCGCCGGAGTCGACGTCGATATCGCCGATGTCGTCGATGTCGATAAAGCCAATCGTCTCACCTGGCTCGGAGCCGAGCTTCTTTGAGGGTATGCGCCTGGAGGCTGCCTGCCGAGCAGCACCGCGTGTTCACGCTCCTCCGCCGGCCGCCCGGCGCTCACGGAAGGCGACCATGTTCATCCGGTTGCCGCACCGTATGCCGCAGAACCGTTTGGAGCCGTTGCGGGAGAGGTCGAGGACGAGGCCGGTGCAGTCATCGGCCGCGCACATCCGTAGTCGAACCATCTCGTTCATGCGGATCACGTCGGTGAGGGCCAACGCGGCCTCGACCCGCATGCGTTCCGCGAGCGGCGCCTCGGGAACGGTGGCGTGCAGGTGCCAGTCCAAGGTGTCGTGCCGGGCCAGGTACGGCAGCGCTTTCCCGTCCCGCAGCATGCGGTTGACGGGCTCGACGGCATCGTCGCGGTCGAGAAACCACACCTGCCGCAACCGGGTGCGGGTCTGCTGGACGTCGCGCAGTTCCGCCTCGTCATGGTCGATGCGCCCGGTGTAGGGGTACCGGGCGAGCAGGGCGGAGAGCTCGTCAACGGTCGCGAGTTCGTCAGCGCCGCTGCGGGACGCTCCGGGATCGGTGTTCCCGAGCGCCACGACGAACTCGAGCGACTCCTCCGTGTCAGGGGCAAAATGCAAGTTGACTCCTCACTAAACCCTGTCTACCGTCAGGATCGTAAGTCAATGTAGGTCATGACAATGGCGGGGACTCAAGGAGACACCATGGCGTTCTCGTCCAAGTCCGCGGGCCTGGCCGCGGCGGTGATCTCAGCCGTCTCGTTCGGAACCTCCGGTGCTTTCGTCAAGCCGTTGCTGGCGGCCGGCTGGTCCCCGACTGCGGCCGTCACGGCCCGCGCCCTCACCGCCGGCGTCGTGCTCCTGCCGTTCGTGCTCGTTTCGCTGCGCGGCCGGTGGGCGGCTCTGTGGCGCGCGCGGTGGCGGGTGCTCGGTATGAGCGTCATCGGCGTGGCATTCACCCAGCTCGCCTACTTCGCCGCCATCCAGCGCATCCCGGTGTCGAGCGCGTTGCTCATCGAGTACCTGGCCCCCCTCCTGCTGGTCGGGTTCACCTGGGCGACGACGCGACGGACGCCGCGGCCGACCGTCCTGGCCGGCTCGGTACTCGCGCTCGGTGGCCTGGTGCTCGTGATCGGTCCCGGCGCGCTGCACGCCGTGGACCCGGTCGGACTGGCCCTCGCCTTCGGCGCGTCGATCGGTTGCGCGGTCTATTTCGTCATCGCCGCTCGACCCGTCGACGGCCTTCCGCCGGTCGCGCTGGCCGGGTCCGGCCTGGTCGTGGGCGGTCTCGCGCTCGGGCTGGTCGGGGCAACCGGCGGCCTGCCGTTCACCGCCGCATTCGGCGACGTGCCCTTGCTCGGCGCGGACCGGCCCTGGTGGGTCCCGCTGCTCGTCATCGCGGTGGTCGGCACGGCACTGGCCTACGCGGCGGGAATCACCGCGTCAGGGGTGCTCGGGTCGAGGCTCGCATCCTTTGTCGGCCTGCTCGAGGTGGTCTCCGCCTCGCTGTTCGCCTGGCTGCTGCTGGGGGAGAAGCTCACACCGCTCCAGCTCGTGGGCGGGGTGCTGATCCTCGGCGGCATCGCGGCGGTCCGGGCCGAGAACCCGGCGGCGAAGGAGGTGCCGGCCGATCGTGGCGCGACCAGCCCCGGCTACGTCGACCTCGGGCCGGTGACGGTGGCCCGGGCCGAGGCGACGGTCCGGGCTGTTCACCCCCTGACCAGGACCGAAGGTCCGGTGGCGCGGCCCTGAGTCAGTCGGCGCCGGCGGATTCTCCGCCCCACTGCTCGGGCGCGACGTCGGCCAAGGTTTCGGAGAAGGTCCACTGGTGGCCGGCGGGATCCTCGGCGCTGTACTGCCGTTCGCCGTACTCGAAATCGGTCGGCTCCATCAGGATCCGGGCGCCGTTCTCGCGGGCCCGCGCGCAGTGGGCGCGGGCGTCCTCGACGCGGACCAGTACCGAATGGGTGACCTCCCCGGGACGGGGAGGGTGGCGCTCACCCCGCACATCGCCCACGATCACGGCGCCGGCGCCGTACCGGAGCTGCGAACGGTGACTCTCCCCGATGCGCACCTGCTCGACGAACCCGAAAGCCGTACCGAGCCAGGCGACGGCCGCGCGCACGTCCGGATAGATCAGGACCGGGACGACGGTCGCCGCCGGGATGGAACGGTTGGGTCGCATGCCGCTCATTGAACCGCGGCGCCCCGCGACCCCCAGCGCACCACCGTCCGACCGCGTGGGCCGTGGAGGGTGGTGGCGTGGAGGGGGCTGGGGACTACCCGTTTCCCAGACAACCCTCACGGGAGATCTCCTGGGCGGTCCGCCAGAGGCCATCGAGCGCCTCGGGCAGGTGCGCGGTGGGATCGAAGATCCGTTCCAAGGCTGGAAAAACGATGGTGTGGTTCAGTAGCCAATGGCCGCCGACAAGTCATAGCAGCACATAGGTGCTGGCGATGGTGGGCACAATCCCGAGGGTGATGAGCGCCACCGACCGGGCCGCTTCGACCATCGCCCGTATCAATGGGCAACGGCCGCCTGAAGTGACCGCCGAGCCTCCGTCGTCGGTGTTGATTGAGAGAGTAAGACCACCCGATGGGGTTTCTCGGCAGGGGCCCGGCCGGAGCGCGGCCGCAGTCCTGACCAACTCGCCGGGTGTCCCAGCCGTCGCTACTTCCGGTACACCGCGCCGCTGGACTCAAGCCATCGGAAGATGCCTCAGTGGACGAGGGCGTCGATCAACGTTCGGCGGTCAAGGACGGTCGAGGACTTAGCTGCCGCAGCGCGGCCGGGCTGGGATCGGGGGCCGGGTCGGCCGCCCCGGGACAATCATCCAACGGAACACATCGCTTCACAGCTACCCGACCCGGCCAAGCCCCTTGCCAAGGCCTGGGGGCGGCGGATCTACCGACCGCCCAGCGCCCGCGGAGATGGCTCCGTAGCAAGAGCGCACTCACCTCCGAAGCGCGGCAACGGTCCGCCGGGCCGGTAATTCAGCCTCCGATGGCCATCCGCCTCCGCGACCGTCTCGCGTTCTGCGACAATTCAGGTGCGCAGCGGTTCGGGGGAGCGTTTCACGCTTGCTCGCGCGCGCTGCCGCTCATGGGGGAGCGGGTTCATTGATCGTCGATCGCGGGGTGGTTCAGGCCGCTCTGCCCGGCTACGAGCTGGGCCGCCAGCTCGGGCGGGGGGCCTTCGGGCTGGTTCTGGCCGGCCGGGACCGGCTACGCCGGGACGTGGCGATCAAAGTGCTGCCCGGGGTCGCGCGGGATGACGGACCCGACCGGGCCGATGCCGAAACCGAGGCGCTCGTGCTGGCCCGCCTCGACCACCCGCACGTGGTGCGAGTCTATGACTACCTCGAGCACGACGAGCTGGCCCTGATCGTCATGGAGCAGCTGGGTGGGGGCAGCCTGCGGGCGCGGGCCGCCCAGGGTTTGCGGATCGAGGCGGCCTGCGCGGTCGGGCTGGCCGCGGCGGCCGGGCTCGGCTACGCGCACGACCAGGGGGTTCTGCACCGGGACGTGAAGCCCGAGAACATCCTGTTCGCCGCGGACGGCCGGCCGAAGGTCGCCGACTTCGGCGTGGCGAAGGTGCTCGCCCGGACGGCCGAGCTGCCCAGCCGGGTCATCGGCACCCCGCGCTACATGGCGCCGGAGCAGTTCCAATTGGAGGAGCTCCGGCCGGCCACCGACCTGTACGCACTGGGCCTGGTCCTGTACGAGCTGCTGACCGGGCGGCCGGCATTCCCGCCGGAGCCCGACCGGCCCACCTCGCCACGACTCGCCCGGCTCTACCAGACGCCGCCGCCCATGCCCGGCGTCCCGGCGCCGATCGGCGCCGTGGTGATCCGCGTGCTCGCCGCGCGGGTCCGCGACCGCCAGCACACCGCGGAGACCTTCGCCGTCGACCTCGCCCGGGCCGCCAACGACTCGCTGGGCCCGGGCTGGCTGGCGGGCGCCCGGATTCCGGTCCAGCTCGACGAGCACCTCCGATCCGTCGTCGCTGGGTCGGCCGCCTCGGGGCGACGCCGGGCCGGGCCGGTTACACCGACCTCGGCCGGCCCGGCTCTCCCGACCCCCGTCGGCCCGGGCCCGCCGCCCCCGGTCGGTCCGGACCGGCCGGCGCCGCCCGTCGATGAGGACCTGGATGTGCTCACCGACCTGCTGGCCACCGTCGTCCCGGCGCCCGCGAGCCCGGTCCCGCCGCCTCCGATGCCCGCGCCACCGCGGCCGTCGTCACCGACGCCCCCCGCGCCGGTGGTGCCCACGCCGGCGGCGCTTGTCAACTCGGAGGCGGTGACCCTGGCCGGGGCGGGAACCCTGGCGCCCGGACGGCGGGGCCGGCTGTCGCCGCCGGCCCCGCCGTCCGCCGCCCGACCGGTTCCCGTCCCGGCCTTCACCCCGGCCCGGCGGCCGGCCGACGGGGACGATGGGTCCGGCCCGCTGGTGATGCGCCCCCGTGACGACGTCGAATACCGCCGTTCCAGCCGCCGGGTGGCGTTCCTGGCCCTCGCCCTCGTCGGGCTGGTCGCCTTCGTGACCGTGGCCTTCGTTTTTCTCGCCTGACCGCTACCAGCCGCAGGAATTCAAAATTCGGGGGATGAAATGACAGACGAAACGGCGACTGCCGCCGAGGTGGCCTGGTTCGCTGAGTGCTTCGACCGGCTGATCCGCAATGTCGAGACCTTTGTCCGGGGGAAGACGGACGTTCTGCGGCTGACGCTGGTCTGCATGGCGGCCGAGGGACACGTGCTCATCGACGACGTGCCGGGGGTCGGCAAGACCTCCATCGCCAAGGCGGTGGCGAATTCCATTGCCGGCACCATGCGCCGCATCCAGTTCACGCCCGACCTGCTGCCGACCGATGTCACCGGTGTGCAGGTGTGGAACGACAAGACCCGGGAATTCGAATTCTCCCCGGGCGCGGTGTTCGGCAACGTGGTGCTGGCCGACGAGGTGAACCGGGCCTCGCCGAAAACCCAGGCCGCCCTGCTGGAGGTGATGGAAGAACGCCAGGTGACGGTCGACGGCCTGCCGATCCTGGTGCCGCGGCCCTTCATCGTCATCGCCACCCAGAACCCGGTCGAGCACAGCGGCACCTACGACCTGCCGGAAGCGCAGATCGACCGGTTCATGGCCCGGTTGGCGGTCGGATACCCCCAGCACGAGGCCGAGGTGGAGATCCTGGCCAACCGGGCCCGGGGCTTCACCACCGACCTGGTCAAGCCCGTACTCACCAGCGCCGACGTGCAGCGGATGACGGAGATCACCCGCCGGGTCCACCTGGCCCGGCCGCTGCTGAGTTACATCGTCACGCTGACCGGGGCGACCCGGCGGCTACCCGAACTGCGGCTGGGAGTGAGCCCGCGCGGCGCGCTCGCCCTGGCCGGCGCCGCCCAGGCGCACGCGGCGGCCGACAGCCGGACGTTCGTCACCCCCGACGACATCAAGGCGCTGGCCCCGCACGTCCTGGCCCACCGGATGCTGCTGCGGCCCGAAGCGGAACTGGCCGGCGCGACGGCGGAAGGTCTGCTCGGGTCGCTCACGACCTCGGTGCCCGTGCCCGATCAGCGGCTGGCCTCCCGGTGATCACCCGGTCGGGGATCGCCATGATCGTGGCGACCGTCGTGCTGACCGTGGCCGGGATCGCCGCGCGCTATCCCGAACTGCTCGCGGTGGGGATCGCGGCCGGCCTGACCGTGCTGCTGGCCGCCCTGTGGATGCTCGCCGTCCCGGACGTCGAGATCGTCCGGGAGATCCGCCCGCTGCGGGTCGTCGAGGGCGAGCCGGCGCTGGCCGTGCTGACCGTGACCAACGGCGGGCGCCGCCGCTGCCCGCCGTTGACGGCCCGGGAGTCGGTCGCCGGACGCGAGCTGGTGCTGGCCGTGCCGAGCGTCGGCCCAGGGGCCCGCTACGAGGCGACCTACCCGCTGCCCACCGCCCGGCGGGGGGTGTTCGACGTCGGCCCGCTGACCGTCGGGCACGCCGACCCGCTGCGCCTCATGCAGGTCGGGCGGGCATTCCGGTCCCGGTCGGTGCTGCGGGTGCAACCGCGGGTGTTCCCGGTGCTGCCGCTACCGGTCGGCGGCTCGCCCGACCTGGACGGCCCGACCTCCTCCACCGCGCCGCAGGGCGGGGTCGCATTCCACAGCCTGCGCGAATACGCCCGCGGCGATGACCCGCGCCTCATCCACTGGCGGTCCACCGCCCGCACCGGGACGCTCATGGTCCGCCACAACGTCGTGCCCAACGAGCCCCGCATGCTGATCATTCTTGATACCAGCGCCGAGCCGTACCGGCGGGACTACTTCGAGGACGCGGTGCGGATCGCCGGCTCGCTGGCCGTGTCCGGACGGGCGCACGGGTTCCCGGTCGAACTGCGGACCACCGCCGGCGACCGCACGGTCGTCGATGACTTCCGCTATCCGCCGGCCGCGCTGCTCGACCTGCTCTGCCAGGTCAAGCCGGACCCGGCCGACCCGGGTCTGTCCGTGCTGCCCCACGTCGTGCCGGCCGAGGCGGGGGTGGCGTTGGGCGTGATCACCGGGCAGGCGAGCCATACCCAGCTTGCGGCCGTGTCAGCGGTCCGGTCCCGGTTCGCCATGGCCAGCCTGGTCATGGTCGGCGAGGAACACGGCCGTCCAGCGCCGGCGGTCCGGGGCGCCCTGGTTGTGAACGTGCGGGCCAGCGCCGACTTCGAGGCCGTCTGGGACCGGCAGGTGCGGCGATGACCGCCCGCCGGATGATGGGCGGCGCGTTGCGGTCGGGACGCGCGTTGCGGTCGGGACGCGCGGCGCAGGTGATCGCCGTGGTCGTGGCGATGGCCGCCGTGCTGCCCGTGCTGGGCGTCTTCTTCGATGGTCCGAGTTTCGCCGCGCCGACGGGCGGCGCGATCCTCGTCGCCGCGGCGCTGGCCGTCGCGACCGGCGCCCGGGCCCGCCGGGTCGACACGTTCATCCTGACCGGGGTCGTGGGCGGGCTCGTCTACGGCGCGCTCGCCCTGGCGCCCGGGCACTGGTCGGCCGGTCCGGCCGGGCCGCTGCACCTGGCCGCCTACGGCCACGCCCTGGTCGACGGCGGGGCCCGGATGCTCAGCGTGGGACTGCCGGCCGACCCGACCGGCGAGCTGCTGGTCGTTCCGGTCCTGCTGGTCTGGGGGGCCACGTTTCTGGCGGTCGTCCTGGTCCTGCGCACCGACGCGGTGCTCGCGCCGCTGGTGCCGCCGATCATCGCCTTCGCGTCCGCGCTGGTCCTGGTGGCCGCCCGCGGGCGGCGCGAGCTGGTGGCGACCGGGGTCTTCCTGGCGGCCGGCCTCGGGCTGGCCGCGCTGCGGGCGGCCCGCATCGGGGCCACCACCCGCTCGACGCCGGCCGATCCGGCCCGGCCGGTGGCCGGGCGGCGCTCGACCGGGCCCGCCATCGCCGCGATGGCGGTGATCGCGCTGGTGGCGACCTTGGCGGCCGCTTACCTGCCGCTGCCCGGGGCCCGCTTCGACCCGCGCAGCCTGCGCCACTCGGCGGTGGCGATCACCCCGTCGGTCAACCCGTTGACCGACGTCAAGGCCCAGTTGGAGGCCGGCCCACCGTTCGACGTCTTCACGGTCACGCTGGCGTCGTCGACCGGCAAGCTGGTCGACCGGGTTCGGACCGCCGCCCTGGCCGACTTCGACGGCGCCACCTGGCAGGACGACGACCTGTTCGTCCCGTCCGGGTCGACGCTGGCCGCCGGGCCCGAGTCGGTCACGGTCCCGGTCGCCCAGGCCACCGCCCGGATCACGGTGAAACATCTGGACGGCCCGTTCCTGCCGTCGCTGGGCCGCCCGGTCGGCGTGAGCGGGATGAACGGCGTCGCGTTCGACGACGCGTCCGGCGTCCTGGCCGCCACCAACGCTCCGGGCGCGGGCGCCACCTACACGCTGCGGACGGACGTCGCCAACCCCACCAGCGCCCAACTGGCCAAGGCATTGCCGGTCACCGGCCCGGCCGCCGCCCGCTACCTCAGCCTGCCGTCCGAGGTCCCGGCCGGGCTTTCCGTGCTCGCCCACCAGGTGACCGACCCGGCCCCCCGGCCCTACGACAAGCTGGTGGCGCTCGCCTCCTACCTGCGTGATCCGGCGCGCTTCCCCTACGACCTGCACGCTCGCCCGGGCCACTCCTACGGTGCGTTGGAGCGGTTCCTCGGGATCGCCGACGGCGGGTCGGGGGCGCCCGCGGCGGGCACGGCCAACCAGCATGGCTACGCCGAGCAGCACGCGGCCGCTTTCGTGCTGCTGGCCCGCAGCCTCGGGCTTCCCACCCGGCTGGCCGTCGGCTATCTGCTCGACCAGCGCTCCTCAACCGGTCCGGGCACCTACACGGTCAGCACGCGGACCGCGCACGCCTGGCCCGAGGTCGACCTGGCCGGCATCGGCTGGGTGGCGTTCGAGCCGACCCAGATCAGCAAGCTCGGGACCCTCACCCCACCGACCAATCGGCCCGGGCTGGCCACCGGGAACCCCGCCCAGTCAGCCGCGGCGGCCGCCGCGGCCCCGGCGATCGTGGTGCCGAAGCTCGGCGGGTCCGATGGTTCCGGCGGTGGCCCCGGTCGCCGGTCCGGGGGCGGGTTCCCGTTGATCGCCGTGGCCATCGTTGTCGCCGTCGTCCTCGGGCCGCCGCTGGGCGTCGTCGCGGAGAAGAGCCGGCGACGCCGGCGCCGCCGGTCGGGCCCGGCCGCCGCCCGGGTGGCCGGGGCCTGGCGGGAGATCCGGGACCGACTGGCCGAACACGGACTGCGGTCCACCGGGCATCTCACCACCCGGGAGGTGAGCCGGCGGGCCCGGGACCTGCCCGCCGGGCGGGTCGCCGCCGAGTCGCTCCAGGCGCTGGGGCCGGTGGTCGACGCGGCCCTGTTCGGGCCGGTGCCGCCGGACAGTGCCGAGGCCGACCAGGCCTGGGAACTGGTCACCCGGGCCCGTCGGGAACTGGGCCGGGCCGCCGGGCCGCGGCTCCGCGTCGTCGCCGCGGTCGATCCGCGGCCACTACTTCCGCGGCGATTGCTGCCGCGGCCATTGCTTCCGGGCCGCGCATCGCCGGCCGGGAC
This sequence comes from Frankia alni, assembly GCA_026225295.1. Classification (GTDB taxonomy): domain Bacteria; phylum Actinomycetota; class Actinomycetes; order Frankiales; family Frankiaceae; genus JAMFSN01. The sequence goes on along the minus strand of JAMFSN010000040.1, from coordinate 3,815 downwards.
CGGACAGGGGAATTCACGATGAGGTCGAATCGGTTCGCCCGCCCGGTGTGGGCGGCTCGCGTGGGCATCCTGGCGCTGCTCGCGGCGGGCCTGGTGGTGGTCGTGCGGGCGCACGGCTCGGCGGCTCACGCGGTGTCGATGGCCGATGGGTCGGCCTGGCTGGTGTCGTCGTCGGCCGGCCAGGCGGCGCTGGTCGACGGTGCCTCCGGCCAGGTCGAGGCCCAGGTGGCGGTGGCGAAGGGGACGCTGTCGGCGACCCAGGACGGGTCGGACGCCTACGTGGCCAACTCGACGGCCGGGACGGTCCAGCGGATCGACGGCGCCACCCTCACGGCCTCCGCCCCCGCGCGGTTCGCCCAGCCCACGCAGAACCTCTCGGTCTACGCCGGCGGCGGCGCGCTGTACACGTTCACCACCCAGTCCGGGCTGGTCACGACCGCCGATCCGCGAACCCTGAAGGTGCGTTCCCAGAAGGAGCTGGTGTCACGGGTGGCGGCCGGCGGCGGCGTGGTCGACGGGGCCGGGCGGCTGTGGCTCGTCGACGGGGCCGTCGGCGACCTGGTCCGGCTCGACCACGGTGCACGCCGGACGCTCGCCCACGCCGTCGATCCGACCCGGACCCGGCTGGTGGTGGCCGGCGGCCGGGCCGTCCTCGTCGATCTGACCGCCAATGAGGCCCGGCCATTGAACCCGGACGGCTCGTCGGCCGCGCCGACCTGCCTGGGCCACCTGGGCGACCCGACCGCGGGCGTGGTCGGCTCGACGACGAACTCCCAGCTGTACGTCGCGTCGGGCCGGCGTGGCGTGCTGAGCATCGTCGACCTGGCGCGGGGGTCCTGTGACAGTGCCGTCCCGCTGGGCGTGGCCGGGGACCGGCTCGGGGTGCCGAGCGAGGCCGGCGGCCGGGTGTTCGTCCCCGATTTCACGACCGGCCAGGTGATCGTGGTTGACCTGGCCCGGCAGGCGCTCGTCGGCAAGGTGCGGGTGCTGCCCCCCGGCACGAGCTTCGACCTGCTCGGCGACGGGCCGTTCATGTTCTACAACGATTCGTCGGGGGCGGCGGCCGGGGTGATCCGGCTGGACCCGTCGACGCGCGTGATCACAGCGAAGCCGGTTCGGAAGTACGACCCGAAACGGCCCGCGGCCGGGCTGGTGGGGCAGGACGACGCCGGGACCGGGCCGAACGCCCGATCCCAGCCGAACACCCCCAACGCCACCCGGTCCCCGGCTGCCTCCGCCAACCCGGCCGACCCGGCCGGCGCGCCCCGGCCCGCCGTTTCCGCTGCCTCCGGACCTGCGCAGGCGCTGGGACCGTCCGGTTCGGCCGGGGGTTCCGCCGGTCAGGGCGGTTCCTCGGGCGGCGCCGGTTCCTCGGGAACGGGTGGCGCGTCCGGCGGGGGTGGTTCTTCGGGCGGGGGCCGGGTTGGTTCTTCGGGTGGGGGCGGCCCAACGCCGCCCCCGGGCGTCGACTCGGTCCAGATCGAGGCGTCGGCGACCAGCGTCCGCGCCGGCGACATCCTGACCCTGGCGGCCGGGCTGGCCAAGGGCAGTAAGGCCCGCTCCGTGACCTGGACGTTCGGCGACGGTAGCCCCCAGGCCACCGGGACGCAGGTGAACCATGCCTGGACCGCGCCGGGTTCCTACAGCGTCTCGGCGCAGACCACGTTGGCCGACGGTACGATCCGGACCCCGGTGGTCACGATCACCGTGTTCGACAGCAACTCGTCGGTGCCCCCGGGCGCTTACCTGACGGTCACTCCGTCCAACGGGCCGGGGCCACTGACGGTGCGGGCCGACGCCTCGGCGTCGACCGCCGGCTCGGCTCCGATTACCCAATATCAGTTCTCCTTCGGCGACGGCCAGCCGCCGGTGACGGGGACGCAGAACGTGGTGACCCATACTCTGACCGGCGCCGGGAGCTACATCGTCACCGTCACCGTCACCGACCAGAACGCGGAGACCGCGACGTTCAGCCAGACCGTGACGGTCGGGGGCAGCCCGCCCCCCGGCGACCCGTCGAACCTGAACGTTTCGCAGCCGGACGCCACCGACGCCTTGTTCACCTGGGCCGACAGCGACCCGACCGTCACGGGTTATACGGTCGACTGGGATCTGAACAGCGCGAATGCGCAGAAGGTTCCGGTGACCGGCACCAGTTTCCCGCTGCCAAATCTCCAGCCGGGCGGAAAATACTGTTTCCGGGTACAGGCGAACGGCCCGGGCGGCATGTCGAACTGGGTGCCGGGGCTGACCTCGGACGCCGACTGCGTGACCGCCCCGGGGACTGTGGTTGATCCGCCCACGATTGTGAGCCTCACAGAGATACCGAAGGCCGACCTTCAGTTCACCTGGGCGGACAGCGACCCGGATGTTACGGGGTACACGGTCGACTGGGATATGAACAACGCCAACGACCAGAAGGTTTCGGTCACCGAGCCATTTTATACGGTGCCCGACGTCCAGCCGGGCGGAAAATATTGTTTCCGGGTGCAGGCGAACGGCTCGGGCGGTAGGTCGGACTGGGTACCCGCGCTGAACTCGGACGCCTACTGCTTGACCGTGCCGAAAATCGGTCTGTCGAACCCGAGCGTTTCACTAGCAAATAACGACGACGCTGTGTTCAGTTGGACGGACGACGACCCGAGTGTTACGGGGTACACGGTTGACTGGGACGTCAACAGTGCCAACGGGCAGAAGGTCCAGCTTCCGGCCAGTCCGACCAGTTTCACGCTGCCCGGGCTCCAACCGGGGTCGAAGTACTGTTTCCGGGTGCAGGCGAACAGCGCGGGTGGCGACTCGGACTGGGTACCGGCGCTCGGGTCGGACGCCTACTGCGTGGTCACCTCGCCGGCGCCGACCACTGACCCGGTTCCTCCGACCGACCCCGTTCCGCCCACCGACCCCGTTCCGCCGGTGACGACTTCCGCTCCGCCGTCCGCCACTGCCGAACCGCCCGTCCCGGGGGCGCCCGAATAGGCGCTGGCCGCCCGCGCGGCCGGATTGGCAGCCTCCTGGCAGATCAGCAGTGTTGTCTCCGTCGCCCGGGCGACCGCCGCGCACGTCTGGCCAGGTCGTACCGACATGCCCTGAAAAACCGCCACCTGCAGGCGGTGGGAGCTGACGCCGAGGGGCCGCCGTGCTGACGTTTGACCTCGTCCGCCAGTTCCGCCCCGGGCAGGCATGACGACCGCGCCCGACGACGGGACCGGTGACCCCACCTCCGGCGGTGATGTTCGACCTGAAAGGGCGGACCGCTCTGGTGACCGGCGGTTCGCGGGGAATCGGGCGCTCCAATGTCCTGTCGATTGTCCTGTCGCCGGCCCGCCAGGGCGTATCGGTGGTCGTTCTGCTACAGCCGGGAGAGCCGTTTCGACCAGCACCTGGACATTGTGGTGAACAACGCGGCCGTCATCGGACACGACCCGGTGGTCATCACGTCCCTGGCTGAATGGCGCCGGGTGCTCGATACCAACCTGACCGGCACGTTCTCATCGTCCGGGCCGTGGACCGCTTGCTGTCCGCCGGGTCAGCGATCATCAACATCGGGTCCTGGCGTTGACGTTTCCGTGATCGTTACTGGTGGGTGATGGGGTTGGGACTGGTGGTGTAGGTGCGGCCGGTGGGGGCGGTCCAGGTGTGGTGGCCGGGGTGGGGTTGGGTCAGGGTCCAGGGGCCGTTGTCTTTGGCCCGGTGGTGATGCCGGCACAAAGGCGCGAGGTTGGGATTGCTGGTCAGACCGCCGTCGGTGTGGCGTACGACGTGGTCGAGGTCGCAACGTTCCGCCGGCTTCGAACAGCCCGGGAAGGCACACCAGG
>JAMFSN010000300.1 GCA_026225295.1 Frankia alni | reverse complement strand
GCGGTGCGGTAGTCCGGCGCATAGTCCTGGGCGATGACTCCGGCGAACACACCGGTGGCCGAGCCGCGTAGGGTCTCCGGGTCGATGCCGGCCCGCTCCATGGCTTCCCAGGCGACCTCCAGCAACAGCCGCTGCTGGGGGTCCGTCGCCAGTGCCTCCCGGGGGCTCAGCCCGAAGAAATCGCCGTCGAAGCCGCCCGCGTCGTGCAGGAACCCGCCCGTGCGGGCGTACGACCTCCCGTGGCGGTCGGGGTCGGCGTCGTAGAGCGCGTCCAGATCCCAGCCACGGCCGTCGGGGAACGGACCGATCGCGTCCGTCCCGGACGACACCAGCTCCCAGAGTCCTTCCGGCGTCTCCACCCCGCCGGGATAGCGGCAGCCCATCCCGATGATCGCGACCGGTTCGCCCCGAGCGGCTTCGACCTCGGCCAGGCGACGGCGGACCTCCTGCAGGTCGGTGGTCGCCCGCTTGAGGTACTGGCGGAGCTTCTCTTCAGTGGCCATGACGTCATGTCCTTTGACTCAGGGTCGCGGCGAACCGGCCGCGGGGGAGGGCGGTCGGGCGGTCAGGCAAGTGCGTCAAGCGACCCGAGCACCATCGCGGCGACGGTGGGTTCGCTCCCGGTCAGGTAGAAATGGCCGCCGGGAAACCTGCGCAGTTCGAACCGGCCGGAGGTGTGATCGCCCCAGCGCCGCGCCTCGTCCAGCGTGACCCGCGGGTCTTCGGTCCCGACCAGCGCGGCGATCGGGCAGGCGAGATCCGGGCCGGGGGAGTACCGGTAGGTCTCGATGGCCCGGTAGTCCGCGCGCATAGGCGGCAGCACCATGGCCACGATGTCCGGGTCGTCGAGCACCCGGGTGTCGGTGCCGCTGAGCGACCGCAGCTCCCGCAGGATCCCGGCGTCGTCGCGGCGGTGCACATGCTCGTCCCGGACGCACGACGGCGCACGCCGGCCCGAGGCGAAGAGCATCTCCGGCCCGTCCAGGCCATCGGCGGTCAGTCGGCGGGCCGCCTCGAACGCGAGGATCGCGCCCATGCTGTGGCCGAAGAACGCGTACGGGGGGTCGAGCCCGGCGGCGAGCACATCGGCGAGTTGGTCGGCCAGGTGGGCCAGATCGTCAACCGGGTCCTCGGACCGGCGATCCTGTCGCCCGGGGTACTGCACCGCGACGACGTCGAGGTGCGCCGCGAGTTCGGCGGAGAGCGGGAAGTACGTCGTCGCCGAGCCGCCGGCGTGCGGGAAACAGATCAGCGTCCGGCGCCCGGATCCGGCCGGCCCGGACCCGGCCGAGCGACTACCTGGATGGACGCGGCCCTGCGGGTGGAAGCGGCGGAGCCAGAGGTCGGGCGTCAACGTCAGTTCAGGCATGACGGATCCATTCGGCTCGGGTGGCGGGCGGTTCCGATGGCGGATGCGGGCTCAGACGGCTTGCGGGAGCACGATGTGCGGCCCGACGCTCTCGTCGCCGACGAGGATCGCCTGGTGGAGGTCGCGCAGCGACCGGCACGGCTCCAACCCGATCTCCCCGTTCAACTTTTCGCGGGCGCTGCGGTAGACCTCCAGCGCGGCCGACTGCCGCTCGGCGCGGTAGAGCGCGACCATCAGCAGCCGGTACAACGACTCCCGCAGGGGGTGTGCCGCGACGAGGGTGTAGAGCCGACCGATCACCTCCCGGTGCCGCCCGGCCATCAACAGCGCCTCGAAAAGCTGTTCGAGGCATTCGAGGCGCTCCTCTTCGAGGAACGTCGCGTAGGCGCTCACCACGCTGCTGTCGATCGCGTGGCCGAAGACCGGTCCCCGCCACAGCCGCAGCGCCGACTCGAATTCGTCGATCGCGGCGGAGAAGCGGCCGGCGCGGCAGTGCCGGCGCCCCGTGTCGACCAGCGTGTGAAACTCCCGCGCGTCGATCTCCCCGGCAGAGGTATCCATGTGGTAGCCGGCCGGCTCGGTGACTAGGGGACTCGCCGGCCTTTGCGGTCGGGCGAGCGCCTTGCGCAACTGGGAGACGTAGACGTGCAGGGTGGCGTTCGCGCGCCGCGGCGTATCGGCCGGCCAGATCTGCTCGATCAGCTGCTCCGATGAGACCGTCTGGTCGGCCCGGGTCAGCAGAATCGCCAACAGCAGCTCCATCTTCGGGGCGCTGATATACGAAACCTCGCCGCCGGCCACGAGGCGCAGTGGTCCGAGAATTTCAAATCTCATACCGAGAACCCCATACATATGTAGCGACATCCGGGAGTGCCCGTAGATTTCCGGGCTGGGTTCGTGCTTCCCCGCCGCGTCAGGGTCGACACTCATGCTAACCCCTACCGCGACCCCTATCGCCCCCACAAGAGTGGGCTTACCTCGGGTTTCTTTCCGAATATCGGGTGGGTGATCTGGGTCTCGCCGAGCTTCGGGCCGGCGGGCGCCGCAGATTTCTGTGCGCACAGTGCCCAAATTCTCGCGCGATGCTCACCGGCGTGGCAGACAATATAAACCAGGTGCGGCCGGCCCGACCGGTGGTAAAGCCATACGTCATTGACCGCGACACGGCGGCCGGCGAGTCCCTTAAGGCCGAACCGGTAGCGAAAGTCACGGCGGGTGCCGCGGGGAGCATTCCGACGGCTTTCGGGGTGGCCGGGCCGGTCAGGCGGGTGGTGCCGTCGCGGTTCGCCAGACCGCGTCGACGATCGCCCGGGCGGCTTTCTGGTCGACCGGCCGGCCGGTGGTCAGCCACCGGTAGGTCGGCGCGCCGAGCATGAGGTCGAGCGTCAGGTCGAGGTCGAGGTCGCGCGGCAGTTCCCCGGCGGCGACGGCGTCGCGCAGGATCGCGAGCAGCGCGTCGCGCCGGGGGGTGAGGTAGTCCTTGGTGAGCCGCTGGGCGAGGTCGGTATGCGTGCCGGCGTCGCCGGTCAGCGCGAGGATCGCTCGGCCGATGGGGGCACTCGTCATGTCGACGATCAGGCGGGCGACGAGTTCCTTGAGGTCGGTCAGGGGGTCGCCGCTGTGGTCGACGGTGAGCGGCGGGGCCAGCCGCAGGACCGCGTCGATGACAAGTTCCATTTTCGAGGGCCACCGCCGGTAGACCGTCGGGCGGCCGACGCCCGCGCGGGCGGCGACGGCCTCGATGCTCAGCCCGGCGAACCCCACGTCGTTGAGGAGTTCGACGGTTGCGGCCAGGATTGCCTGCTCGGCCCGCTCGTCGCGGGGCCGCCCCCGCCGGGGCGGGGCGGGCGCGGCCGGGGGTCTCGCGGAGGTCATTTCCCGGAATTCACCGTGCTGGGAGTCGGGTCGGCCGCCTGGGCGGCGGCGGCACGGCCCCCGGCCGCGGTGGCCCGGCGCCGCAGGCTCAGCCCCAGCATCAGCAGCACAGACACGGCGGCGTAGATCCCGAGGACGAGGATAGGAGTGCCTTTCTGGTGGCCGTCGAAGTAGGCGAGTGCCCGGGCCAGGGACACTCCGGCGTGGGTCGGCAGGATCTGGGCGAGGAAGCGCCAGCCCCCGCCGAGCATCGGTACCGGCACCGAGCCACCGGACGTCGGGTTGCCCAAGATGACCAGGGAAGCGATGGCAACCACCAGGCCGGAGAATCCCAGCAGCGACATCAGCGCGGCGGTAAGGGCGGCGACCGCGAAGACGGTGAGGGTGCCGGCGGCGACGAGTTGCCACGCCGCCCCGGTGACCACGCCCATCAGGGGGTCGACCAGGACGACCCCGGCCACGGCGGACAGCACCGCGTACACCGCCGTCCAGCCGAGCAGCGTCACGGTGCCGCGGGGAGTTCGAACGCCCGCGCCGACCGCTCGACTCAGCAGGGTCATGCCGAGGTAGCCGCCGATGACCCAGCCGATGACCAGCAGGAAGGTGCCGAGGCCCTTGGGGTCGTCGACCGGCAGTGGGCGGACGTCCTGGGCGGCGAACGTCAGCCCGGCCTGCTGGGCCTGCACCGCCATCGCCTTTGACAGCCCGGCCGCGAGCGCGGCACCAGACGCGCTGGCGACGAAGAGCGTCTCGTGGCCGTTGTCGATCACGATCGCGGCCGGCAGGCCGTCGTTGCGGACCTCGTCCCGCGCATCGGCGGCGCTCGCGCGATTGCGGTAGCTCACCCCCGGGACCGGGTGGGCGGCTACGGCGTCGGCCGCCGGAGTGTGCGCGGCGACGACCAGCCCGACCTTCGCGTCGTGCAGTGCCGGGCGGCTCATCGCCCCGGTGAAGGCCGAGACGAGCGCGAGCTGGAACGCGACGGCCGCGAACAGCACGATCAGGATCTTCGCATGGGCGCGCGGCCCGGACGGGGGCGCGCCGGCGCCCGCGTCCGGGCCGTCCGCGCCCCCAGCCTCGACGCGGCCCTCGGTGTGGCGGTCAGGACCGGCCCTGTTGTCGCGGGTGTCGGGTTGGCCCTCGGTCCCGATCGCGGGCCCGGTGGCAGCGGAACGTGTCATGGCGTCAGCTCCATTCTTCTTTACGTTACGTATCGTATTCGAATGCCCGCTGGTCGGAGTGCCAAACCTCGGGCCCTCAAACCTCGGGCACTTGTGCGGGTCGCGTCTCGTGAAGCCGGCCGGCGGCGCTTCGCACCGCACCTCGCGCGGCCCCGCGGGGGCCCACGCGGATCAGCCGACGATGTGGAATCTGCCCGCCTCTCCCGGCCGGGACAGGTGGGCGATCAACGCCGCGGCGACCGGTTCGACGGGTTCACCGACGTCCGCTGTCATGGGGGTCGCGTTGAACGCCGTCCGCAGCCGGGTCGGGCGCAGCACAGCCCAGCGTCCCTGCCGGTGCTCGGCCGCCGCCGCCCGGACCAGGCCCTCGGTGGCCGTCTTGGCCGTGACGTAGGGGAACCAACCGGCCTCAGGCTCGGCGACCCAGCGGCTCGAGATGCCGACGATGCTCCCGCCGCCGCGCGCCACCGGCTCCGCGAACACGGTGAGCGGCGTCTGTACCAGGCCGAGGGCTGCGCGGATGTAAGACGCGGCGACCTCGTCCGAACCGTCCGTGAGGGGCACCTTCATCGGCGGCGGGCACGCGTTGAGGACCAGGACGTCGATGCCGCCCCGCTCGGCCACGATCTGGTCGCGCATCCTCCGGCACCAGGCCGGGTCGGCGGCGTCGCCCGGCATCAGGTGCACGCGCCCGGCGTCGTCGCCCAGCGCGTCGCGCATCGCGGCCGCCTGCGCGCCGCTGCGGTGGAACCCGGCGTAGACGACGCTCCCCGCCAGCGCGAGGGCCTGGGCGATCGCGGCCCCGAGCCCGCGACTCGCGCCGATCACCAAGGCCGTCGTGCCGACCAGTCGGCCGGCCGCGCCCCCCGACCGGTCCGCGCCCCCCGGTCGCAACAGGGCGCGCAGCACGGCGACATCCGGCGCTTCGACGTCCGGCCGATGGAACACCCGGACCGTCGCGGTGGCGGTCAGCGCGGGCGAGCGGACCGCGCCGGTCAGCGTCAGCATCCGGAACCGGGGGTGTACCCGGTCGATGACCGCCTCGGCCTCGAACCGCTCCGCCTCGTTGCCGGGCCGGTACTCGATGGCGATGTCGGCGAGCAGGGATGCCCGGCCCGGCGCCTCCATCCCCGCGAGATAGCTCGTCCAGGCGAGCACCGCGACCTGCTGTGGCCCGAAACCGCGGGCCGCCAGCCCGAGCCGGTCGACGAGGCGGGCCAGCGCGGGCCACCCAGGCTGGTAACCCGCCGGGATCTGGTCGCCGTCGTGCAGGTCCGACAACCGGGCCGGGCGGGCGGTAGCCCGCGCGGCCCACGGCGCCGCCCGTCGCGGCCAGTCCCGGTACAGGGTGCCTTCGACAAAGTCGACCTTGACCGCAAGCGTCGGCTGCGCCCCGTAGAGCAGCCTGACCTCGGCCGGCCCGGACCCGCCGGGGTCGTCGGCGACGACCTCGCGGCGATAGTCCCGGCCCCGCAGGACCGGGCCGGGAAAGCGGACCTTGAGCCGGCCCGGTACCCGACCGGGGCGCGGGGCGAGGCCCGCGAGCGCCGTCAAAGCACCGAGGACCCCGTAGACCACCGGTTCGCCGAACGATGTCGCGCGGGCGTAGTCGGGGTCGACGTGGAGCGGGTTCTCGTCGTGACTGGCCAGCCGGAACAGCTCGACAAGGTCGGCGTCAACCCGCATGGTGCCCGCGGCCACGTCGCCGGAATCGGGATCGGGATCGGCGGGGGCGTCGCCGCCGGTGAGCCGGGCGGCCGGCGCCGGGTGTTCGCCGACGCCGGCCGTCATGCCGCCGCTCCGAACCACGGCGTGCCCGCGCGGACCAGCGCGTCCCGGTCGACCGGGGTGTCGACCGGCTGGACCCACGCGACGTGGCCGTCCGGGCGGACGAGCACGGCGGCGGCCTCGATGCTCGGGACGGTGGAGGCCGTCGCGGCGATCACCCGGCCCGGCCACGGCACCGGCCCGGGCGCGCTTTCGGCCTTGTCGTCGAAGGTCAGCAGCAGCCCCTGGCCGGATTCCAGGAGCCTCGGCACGGTCGTCGGCCCGGCCGTCGTACTGAGCGGGACGTGCGGCAGCCGTTTGCCGACCAAGGGCGATGCCGGCGGGTCGCCCGCCATCGGGTAGCTGACCTCCAGGCCGGTCACCACGTCGAGGAAGTACCCGTTCACGTCCGGGAACTTCAGCAGCTCGCCGAACAGCGTCCGCAGCGGCGCGACCGTCCCCGCCGGGTGGATCAGCGCGAGCTGGGCGTCGGTCACCGCGCCGCTGCGGACGCCGACCGGTCGGCGCTCCGCGCCGTAGCTGTCGAGCAATCCGGCCGAAGCCCATCCGCCCAGGTCGGCGGCAAGCTTCCAGCCGAGGTTCACCGCGTCGTCGAGGCAGGTGTTGAGGCGCAGCGCGGCCAGCGGGAAGAAGGTGTGCGCCGCGTCGCCGACCAGGAACACCCGGCCGGCCCGGTAGACGTCGGCCACCCGGGTCGGGCCACCGTAGCGGCGCAGCCAGCGCACCCCCCGAGCCGCGAACGACGAGCCGTTGAGCCGCTGCACGCTCGCCATCAGCTCGGCCAGATCCGGGGGCGAGTCGTCCGAGGGCAGGTCGCGGCCGAACTCCGCCGTCACGACCCGCAGCAACCCCGCGCCCGACGGGGCGGCGGAGTAGAGCCCGCCCACCGGGGAGAAGCGCGCGCCGACGTGGATCTCGGCCAGCTCGGCAACGTCGGCCTCGACGTCGCCGACCAGCCCGTAGCAGGGTTGCCCGTGCCCGGGAAAGCCCACGCCGGCCTGCGCGCGCACCGCGCTGCGCTCCCCGTCGGCACCGACGAGGTAGGCCGCACGCAGGTCGTACTCGCCGATCGGCCCGGCCGTGGCCACCGTCACCGTCACGCCGTCGTCGTCCGCCGCGCAGGAGACGAACGCGTGCCCGCGACGCAGGTCGACGCCGAACGCCCGGGCCCGGGCCTCGAGGTGGCGCTCCAGTCGCTCCTGGCCGAGCAGCAGGCCGCGCTGGTTGCGCCCCTCGAGCGGGGTCATGTCGAGCCAGAACAAGGAGAAGTGGGTGCCCTGCAACGGTGCGCCCTGCTCGACCAGGCCGTCGAGCATCCCGCGTTGTTCGAGCAGTTCGACGCACGAGGTGTTGAGGCCCTGCCCCGGCGAGCGGTCGCTGACCTCGGTCAGCGGATCCAGGACGACGGTTGGCACGCCGAGCCGGCCCAGCTCGCACGCGAGCATCAGGCCGGCCGGTCCAGCTCCGGCGACAACGACGGTTTCGCTCATGACGGGCTTCCTTCCATGACGGGGGACTTCGATTCGGTGGGCGGCCCGGCGCTGGCGGCGAGTTCGGACCGGAGCAGCCGGGCGACGGCGGTCGGGGTGGGGTGCTCGAACACCACGACGATCGGGACGTCGAGCCCGGTGGCGGCGCACAGCTCGTTGCGCATCTGGATCGCGGTATAGGAGGAGAAGCCGAGATCGAAGAAGGTGGCTTCGGGCTCGATGGCGTCGGTCGACGAATGGTCCAGGACGGTCGCGGCTCGCTCCCGGACCAGCTCCAGCAGAACCTTCTCGCTCTGCTCGTCGGACAGTTCGACGAGCTGGCGGCGCAGCGCCGCCGGGTCGTTGAGCGCCGCCGGGGCAGCGGTGCCCTCGAGATCGCTGAGGTAGGGCCGGGCTTCCGGGATCCGTCGCAGGAACGCACCCTGACCGATCTCGGCCTGCGGCGGCGCGAGCACCGACCAATCGACGTCGCAGACCGTGATGGCCGGAGCGCGGTGGGCGGCGACGTCGGGCAGCGCGCCGAGGACGATCTGGGGGGCAAGCGGGCGCAGGCCGTCCGCCGCCGGCGCCTCGCCGACCTGGGACCAGGGCCCGACGCTCAGGCAGGTCGCCGGTCGGCCGCGGCGCTGGAAGTCCGCCGCGAGCACCTCGTACATCGCGACGACGGCGGCTTCCAGGATGTGGCCGCCCGCTCCCAGCTGCGCCGCGGCCGAGCCGAGCAGGATGAAGGACGGGTCCGAACCGGCCGGGACGGCCCGTTCCAGCTCGGTCACCTCGGCCTGGACGTCGGCGAGCCACTCGCCCGCCCCGGTGACGCTCGCGACCTGCTTGGACCCGGGTGGCATCCGCGTGTGCATGACCGCGCTGACCGGCTCCCGCGCCGGGAGCCCGGCGAGGACCGCCGGCAGGTCCGCCGTCCGGGTCACCGTGACCGCGGTGGACGATTCGGCGCTGAGCTTCTCGAGGAGGTTGGCGGATCGCGCGTCCAGCTCACCGGCGACGACGATCCGGCGCACCCCGTGGCGGGCGAGCCAGGGTGCCAGGTCGGTGACGAGTTCGGCGACATCCCCGGCCAGTACGACTGTCCCGTCATAGGTCCACATGAAGCCGCGGCGCGGGTCGAGAGTCGTGTGCAGCAGCCGGCGGGTGTACATGCCCGACGGTCGCGCGGCCAGCTCGCGCTCGCCGCTGGGCGCCGCTATCGCGAACATGATCTGCTCGTAGGCGCCGGCGTCGGGCGCCTTCGGCAGGTCGATGATCCCGCCCCACCCGTCGCCGAGGTGGCGCCCGGCGGCTCGCGCCAGCCCCCACAGCGTCGCCGCGCGCGGGTCGGCGGCGGGGTCGGACGGGGCCGTCACGACAGCCTGCCGGGTCACCTGCCAGACGGTCAGCGCCACCCCGCCCGCGGTGACCAGATCGGCCGTCGCCCGCATGAACGACACGACGTTGTCGACGTCGTCGAGCAGGGAAAGCACGCCGACCGGGGCCGGCGCGGCGGGCAGTGCGGCGCGCAGCAACGCCGCCACCTCGGTCGGAGTCACCGGCCCGGGCGGGAGTTCGACGATCGTGGCCGGCCCGGCGGCGCCCAGCGCATCGCGGAGCTCGGTGCTGGCGTCGTCACTGTCCCGCCCGGGCGGGACGACGATCAGCCACGGCACGGGGGTGACGGGGCCGACCGGATCGGTGCTGGCCACCCAGGCCGCGCGGTACCACCAGTCGAACTGGCGGCGCCAGCCGGACAGGCTCTCGGCGAGCGCCTCCAGCGCCGGCAGCCGGTCGGGGTGCAGCCGCAGGGCGGCGCCCGCGCCGGCGATGTCGCCTGCGCCCAGCGCGTCCCAGAACCGACCCGCGGCGGCCGTGGGCGCGTCCACGCTTGTCGATCGGGCAGCGACCGGGACGGCCCGCAGCCAGTAGTGCTCCCGCTGGAACGGGTAGGTCGGCAGCCTGCGCTCCGCGTCGGCGGTTCTCCCCCCACCGGCGTCGGCGGTATCACCCGCGGGGTCTCCGTCGGCGGGGTCGGGGAAGACGCGGGCCCGGTCGAGCCGGGCGCCCGAGGTGTAGAGCAGCGCCGCCCCCGCCGCCAGGGCCTCGAGCTCGGTACGGTCGCGCCGCGCCAAGGGCACGAACGTCCGGCGGCCCGGCGACTGGAGCAGCATGCCCTGGGCCATCGGGATGAGGATGCTGTCCGGGCCCACCTCGACCCAGGTCGCCGTGCCGGCGTCGTCGAGCACCCGGACGCCGTCGGCGAACCGGACCGCCTCGCGGACGTGCCGCCGCCAGTACTCGGGGGTGCGAAGGTCGTCGCCCGTCGCCAGCCGGCCGGTGAGGTTGGCGACGATCGGCACACGCGGGGCCGAGAACGTCACCCCGCTGGCGGCTTCGGTGAACGCGTCGAGGATCGGGTCCATCAGCGGCGAGTGGAACGCGTGGCTGACCCGCAGCCGCTTGCAGCGCTTGCGCCGCTTGCGCAGGGTCGCCTCCAGCCGGTCGAGCTGCGCGGCGGCGCCGGACACGACGAGGTCGGTAGGGCCGTTGACCGCGGCCACCTCGACCTGGTCGAAGCGCTCCAGCAGCCCGGCCAGCTCGGCCTCGGGCGCCTGGACGGCGAGCATGCCGCCGCCGGCCGGCAGCTCCTGCATGAGGCGGCCGCGGGCGGCGACCAGGTGGGCGGCGCCCGCCAGGTCGAGGACGCCCGCGAGGTGCGCGGCGCTGATCTCCCCGACCGAGTGGCCGATCAGGAAGTCGGGGCGCAGATTCCAGTGTCGCAACAGCCGGGCCAGGGCAACCTCGAACGCGAAGATCGCCGGTTGGGCGTAGCCCGTCTGGTCGAGCAGATCGGCGTCGGCGGTGCCGGGCGCGGCGAACATCACCTCACGCAGCGGCCGGTCGAGGTGCCCGTCGAAGGCGGCGACGGCCTCGTCGAACGCCGGCCGGAACGCCGGCACCGCGGCCACCAGGGCGGCGCCCATCCCGGCCCGCTGCGATCCCTGCCCGCTGAACAGCAGCGCGACCGGTCCGCGGTGCACCGCGCCGGTGACGACCCCGGGCGCGTCGGCGCCGGCCGCGACGGCCGACAGCCCAGCGAGCCCCTGCCCGGCGTCGGCCGCGGGGATCACCGCCCGGTGCTCGAACTCGGAGCGGCGGGCCAGCGCCCGGGCCACCCCGGCGGGTGTCCACCCGTCGTGCCGGCCGAGTTCCTCCCGGAGCTGGACGCCCTGGGCCCGAAGGGCGGGCTCCGACCGCGCCGACAGTAGCCACGGCATCGCCCACGATGGGTCCTGGCCGCCGCTGGCCGCCGCGCCCGTTCCGGGCGGGGGCTCCGGCGCCTGTTCCAGGATGACGTGGGCGTTGGTCCCGGAAATCCCGAACGACGAGACGCCGGCCCGCCGGGGCCGATCGCCCGGCGCGTCCCAGGGACGCTGCTCGGTGAGCAGCGCGACCGCGGCGCCGGACCAGTCGATGTGAATGGTCGGCGGGTCCGCGTGCAACGTCGCCGGCAGCGTCCCGGCCCGCATCGCCAGCACCATCTTGATGACCCCGCCGACGCCGGCTGCCGCCTGGGTGTGCCCGACGTTGGACTTGAGCGAGCCGAGCCACAGCGGCCGGTCGCCGTTGTGCGCACGGCCGTAGGTGGCGATCAGCGCCTGGGCCTCCACCGGGTCACCGAGGCGGGTCCCCGTGCCGTGCGCCTCGACCGCGTCGACGTCGGCCGCCCCGAGCTCGGCGTCGGCGAGCGCGTGGCGGATCACCCGCTCCTGGGACGGGCCGTTCGGCGCGGTCAACCCGTTGCTCGCGCCGTCCTGGTTGACGGCGCTGCCCCGGACCACGGCGAGCACCGGGTGGCCTCGCCGTTGCGCGTCCGAGAGCCGTTCGACCAGCAGCATCCCAGCGCCCTCGCTCCAGCCGGTGCCGTCCGCCCGGTCCGAGAACGCCTTGCACCGGCCGTCGGGGGCGAGCCCCCGCTGCCGGGAGAACTCGACGAACGTCGCCGGCGTGGCCATCACGGTGACGCCGCCGGCCAGGGCGAGCGAGCAGTCGCCCCGGCGCAGCGCGTTGACGGCCAGGTCGAGGGCGACCAACGACGACGAGCAGGCCGTGTCGAGGGTGAGGGCCGGGCCTTCCAACCCGAACGAGTACGAGATGCGGCCCGAGGCGATGCTCGCCGCACTGCCGTTGGCGATGTAGCCCTCGTAGCCCTCGGGAGCGGGCGACAGGCGGGAGCCGTAGTCGTTGTACATGACCCCCGCGAACACGGCGGTGTCGCTGCCGCGCAGGCTGAGCGGGTCGATCCCGGCCCGTTCGATCGCCTCCCAGGTGGTCTCCAGCAGTAGCCGCTGCTGCGGGTCGGTCGCCAACGCCTCCCGCGGGCTCAGCCCGAAGAACTCCGCGTCGAACTCGGCCGCGTCGTGGAGAAATCCGCCTTCCCGGGTGTACGAGGTGCCGAGCTGATCGGGGTCCGGGTCGTACAGGGTGTCGACGTCCCAGTCACGGTTGTCGGGGAAGGGACCGACGGCGTCGACGCCCTGCCCGACCAACCGCCACAGGTCCTCCGGGGTGCGGACCCCACCCGGGTACCGGCAGGCCATGCCCACGATGGCGATGGGCTCCCGGCGCCGCGCCTCGATCTCGGCCAGCCGGCGGCGGGTCTGATGCAGGTCGGCGCTCACCCATTTGAGGTAGTCGACCAGCTTTTCCTGTTCACTCACGAATGATCAATCCTTCACTAGGGCCGGACGGCGAAGTGTCGTCAGTGGAGATTCAGGTCGTTGTCGATCAGATCGAAGATCTCGTCGTCGGTGGCGGCGTCGAGGGCGTCCGCGGCGCCGGCACCGGCGCGCAGTGCCGTCAGCGTCCGCTGCAACCGGTCGGCGAGCCGGTCGCGCTGCTCGGCCGCGACCACGGCCGCGGCCTTGTCGAGTTCGGCGAACAGGTCGGTCAACGGATCCGGCTCGACGGGGGCGAGCTCCGCCGTGAGGGCCTGGTCGAGATGCGCGGCCAGGGCGTTCGGTGTCGGGTAGTCGAAGATCAGCGTCGCCGGTAGCTTCAGCCCGGTAGCCGTGGTCAGCCGGTTGCGCAGCTCGACCGCGGTGAGCGAATCGAGCCCGAGATGCTTCATCGCCTGGGAGGCGTCGATGCCGCCCCCCGAGCCGCGGCCGAGGACGACCGCGACGTTGTCCTTGACCAGACCGAGCAGGACGCGGCCGCGCTCGCCGGGGGTGGCGGCCGCGAGGCGGTCGCGCAGGGCGGCACGTGAGGCGTCCGGGCCGGCGGTCGGCCGGGTACCGGCCGCCGCCGATCCCGTCCCGCCGCTGCCCGCGGCCGGGGCGACCAGCCGCGACAGGCGGGGGTCCAGCGTCCCGCCGGCCACCTGCGCCCTCAGCCCGGCCTGGTCCAGCGCGACCGCGATCGAGAGCGGCTGGCGAGCCTCCCAGGCCGCGCTGAGCAGGTCAAGCCCGCGCGACGTGGGCAATGGCCGTACGCCGCTGCGGGCCAGCCGGGCGAGATCGGCTTCGTTCAGGTGACCGGTCATCGAACTGGCCCGCGCCCACAGGCCCCACGCGATGGAACTTCCGGGCAGGCCGAGGGTCTGCCGGTAGGCGGCCAGAGCGTCGAGGAACGTGTTCGCCGCCGCGTAGTTCGCCTGCCCCGGCGTCCCGATCACCCCGGCGAGCGACGAGTACAGGACGAAAGCCGACAGCGGGCGGTCCCGGGTCAGTTCGTGCAGGTTCCAGGCCGCGTCGATCTTCGGCCGCAGCACCGCCCGCAGCCGGTCCGGCGTCAGTTCCCCGACCAACCCGTCGTCGAGCACGCCGGCGGTGTGCACGACGGCGGTCAGGGGATGCTCGTCCGGGATCGCGGCGAGCCGCGCGGCGAGCGCGTTCCGGTCGGTGGCGTCGCAGGCGGCGACGTCGACGTGCGCTCCCAGCTCCGTCAGCTCATTGACGGCCTCCTGGGCGCCGTCGGCCCGCATCCCGGCCCGGCTGGTCAACAGCAGCCGGCGGGCGCCGTGCGCGGTGACGAGGTGGCGCGCGGTCAGGCGGCCGAGCGTCCCGGTGCCGCCGGTGATCAGGACGGTGCCGTCGGGCGCGAGGGGCGTCGGTAGGGTGAGCAGCGTCTTGCCGGTATGGCGGGCCTGGCTGAGGTAGCGCAGCGCCTCGGGGGCGTGGCTGACGTCCCAGGCGGTGGTCGGCAACGGGGTGAGGGCGCCGCTCTCGAACAACGCCACCAGCTCGACCAGCATCTCCTGGATCCGGTCCGGGGCGACCTTCATCAGGTCGTACGGTGCGTAGATGACGCCCGGGTGGTCGGCGGCGACCGTCTGCGGGTCGCGGATGTCGGTCTTGCCCATCTCCAGGAACCGGCCGGTGGGCGTGAGGAGCCGCAGGGAGGCGTCGACGAACTCCTGGGCGAGCGAGTTCAGGATCACGTCGAACCCCCGCCCGCCGTGAGCGGCCCGCATCGTCGCCTCGAACGACAGGTCCCGGGAGGTGGCGATGTGGTCGTCGTCGAGCCCGAGCGCCCGCAGCGTGCCCCACTTGGGCGGGCTCGCTGTCCCGAAGACCTCCAGGTCCCAGTGCCGCGCGAGCTGGCTGGCGGCCATGCCGACGCCGCCGGTCGCCGCGTGGATCAGCAGCGATTCGCCCGCCTGGACGTGAGCCAGGTCGAGGAGCCCGTAGTAAGCGGTCAGGAAGACGATCGGCAGGACGGCTGCGTCGTTGAAGGACCAGCCCCGCGGCATCGTCGTCAGCCATCGGGCGTCGCTGACCGCGCTCGGGCCGATCGCTCCGTGCGGGAACAGCCCCATCACCCGGTCGCCGGGCGCGAAGGTGGTGACGTCCGACCCGACCTCGACGACGACGCCCGCCGCCTCACCGCCGATCCGCGCTTCGTCGCCGGGGTACATCCCGAGCCCGACGAGCACGTCGCGGAAGTTCAGCCCGGCGGCCCGGACGGCGACGCGCACCTGGTGGGCGCCCAGCGGCGCCGCGACCTCGGGCGCGGGGACCAGGGCCAGGTTCGCCAGGGTGCCCTTGCTCGTCACGTCGAGGCGCCAGGGCCCCCCCGCCGGGTCGGCAGCGGTGGGGTCGCCGGTGGGGTCGCCGGGTTGCCGGAGGATCTCCCCGACGTCGTCGATGGCAGTGATCCGGGGCACGAAGCAGCCGCCCTCGCGGATCACCACCTCGTCCTCGGCCGACCCGAGCGCGGTGCGCAGGGCGTCGACCGAACCGTCGACCCAGCCGTCGACCGGGTCGACGTCGATGAGCTGGAACCGGCCCGGGTTCTCGGTCCGGGCGGACCGCGCCAGGCCCCAGACGGCGGAGGCGGCCAGGTCCCGGATCTCCGGGCCCGGTCGCGCCGCCACGGCGCGTGACGTGACGACCGTGAGCCGGCGGTCGGCGAACCGGTCGTCGGCCAACCAGGCCCGCGCCGCGGCCAAGGTCTGCTCGGCGAGCGCGGCCGCCCGGGCGGGGACGGCCTCGTCGGCGGCCGGCCCGCCGGAGACGGTCATGACGACCGGTTGACCGGCTTCCGGTTCGATGTCGGCCAGCGTGCCGCCCCGCTCGGCGCCGAGCGCGGCGCCGAGACCCAACGGATCGGGGCCGACCACGACGGGCGCCCCCACGCCCGCGTCCGTGGCCGCCTCGAGCCCGTCGAGGCGTTCCCAGTCGAGGACGTGCAGGTCGCGACGCTTCGCGCGGCCGGCGGCGAGCCGGTCGAGGTCGACCGGCCGGGTGGTCAGGCGTTCGATCGTCAGGACCGGCTCGCCCTCCGGGTCGGTGACGGCGATCGAGACCGCGTCGGGGCCGGTCGGGGTCGCGGTGGCGCGGACCGACCGGGCGCCGACCGCGTGCAGGGTGACCCCACTGAACGAGAACGGCAGCGGCGTCGCGTTCCCACCGGTCAGGGCGTGATGCAGGACGGGGTGCAGGACGGCGTCGAGCAGCGCCGGGTGCACGCCGTGGGCCTCGCTCGGCACGTCGTCCGGCAGCTCGGTCGCCGCGTAGTGGACGACCTGGTCGGCGCCGCCGTCGGCGCGGCTCCAGCTTCCGGTGAGGTCGGCGAACGTCGGGCCGTAGGCATAGCCGCGTCCGGCGAGCGTGGTGTAGAGGTCGGCCGGGTCGGGTCCGGGGGTGGTGTCGGGCGGCGGCCAGGCCTCGGTCCCGGCGCCGGTTGCCGGAGCGGCGGGACCGGAGGAGCTGAGAGTGGCTGTGGCGTGCAGCGTCCATCCGGTCGTTCCGTTCCCGTCCGCTGCGGCGGGTCGGGTGTGGATGGTCAGTTCCCGGTTGCTGGCCTGGCTGCTGTCGTTGGTCGTCGGGGGGGCCACGATGATGTGCAGGGCGGTGGGGGTGGCGGTGACGACCAGCGGCGCGGCGACGGTGAGTTCCTCGACGTATGGGTGGCTGGTCTGGTGGCCGAGGTGGAGGGTGAGGTCGAGTAGCGCGGTGGCGGGTAGCAGGACGGTGTCGTTGATGGTGTGGTCGGGGATCCAGGGTTGGGTCGTCGTGTGGAGGGCGGTGGTGGCCAGGAGGGTGCCGTCGGGCAGCGCGCTCAGCGTCGACAGGAGGGGGTGGTCGGCGGTGTCGAGTCCGGTTGCCGTGAGGTTGCCGGTGGGCGCGGGTGTGTCGAGCCAGTAGGTCTGGCGGGCGAAGGCGTAGGTGGGTAGGTCTCGGGCGGTGGCTGTTGCTGTTTTGGTGGTGGTGTGGTTGGTGCCGTGGAGGGTGGGGTTCAGGCCGTGGGTGGTGGCGGTGGCGAGG
>JAMFSN010000299.1 GCA_026225295.1 Frankia alni | reverse complement strand
TGGACGAGCACGCCAGTCCCGGTCTCGACGATCAAGGTGTTCCGCAGAACCGTCCGCCGGGCACCGACCGCGGCCGACCGCGGCCGATCGCGGCCGCACGGACCAGACAACCGGAACACCCCGCTAGTTGTCGCCGGGAATGGCGGTCGCCGGCGTCGGCGCCTTCACCGTCGGCGTGAACTTGTTGCCCCCGTTGGGGTCCAAACCCTTCTCGGTCGGGGCAACGGATGGCGCCGTCGTGGTGGTGGTCGTAGTAGTCGTTGTGGTGGAGGGACTTTCGGTGCTGTTGCTACCGCAGGACGCGGTCAGCATACCCAGACCGACGATGGCAATGGCCCCCGCGGCCGCAGCAAGGCGACGCGACTTCATTTGGTGGTCCTATCCGTATCCATCGGTTGAGTCAGATCTTGCTCAGAGATGAACTGAACTATATAGTCCAACGGCGCCCGTGGTCAACGGGTCGGCTCGACCGTCGGGTGTGCTGCCAGATCGCGAAATCGCGGGAATTCACGATCTGTACGCACACTCGACGGGACCAGCGGCGTTGCCGTGAAACGCCCGTGCAGCTGCGCACACCGCCGTAAACTCTTTCCCCATGCAACCGGCGATGCTTGCGGGTGAGGTCCTCAGCAATATCGTCGCGCGCGTCGCACACACCGGGCCCTGCGGTAACGACCGCTGGTTCCTGACGGTGACCTCGCTGCTGGTGCTGTTCGCCGCCGGCGGCGCTGCCGCCAAGATTTCGCGTCGCCTGCTGCGCAGATCCGCCCCGGAGCTCATTGTGCTGCTGAACCAGTCCGCGGCGTTCTTCAGCCGTTGGCCGGAAGATCGACACATCCATGCTCCCTCGGCCGCACTCGTCGCCGAGGAGAATCGGTGTCGACGGATCGTGGAGCTCCTGGAACAGCAGGCGGCCGGGGCGGGCAACGGCCTTGCGGTGCGCGGGCCGATCGACGGCATGCAGGCGTGGATCGCGGTGCTACACCGGCACATTCAGCAGCGCGACGATGTGCCGTCCGGGATCGCCTACGCGTAACCGCGGCCTCCGGTGATGTCGCTGTGGTTACTGCGCACATCGGATGGGTATGGGTGCCAGATGACATCCCAAGAACGCGCAGAGGACAGTGACTTAGACGAGGTGCTGGCGCCGGCCACCCCAGGTGCGCAGGCCCTGCCGAGCACTGAAGCCGACGACGAGTCCGAAGGCTCAGACGAGTAGGGCCTCCGCGCTACGCCGGTTGACCGGCGATCCGCTCCCGTAAATCGCGTTTGAGCACCTTGCCGTAGCTGTTCTTCGGTAGCTCGTCGACGAACTCGTAGCGCTTGGGTCGCTTGAACCGGGCGATCCGGTCCAGGAGGTGCGCATCGAGGTCGGCCTGATCCACCTCCCCGACGATGAATGCGACCACGACCTCGCCCCAGTCGGCGTCGGGTGCACCGACGACGCAGGCCTCGACGACCGAAGGGTGCTGCAGGAGCACCTCTTCCACCTCGCGGGGGTAGATATT
>JAMFSN010000298.1 GCA_026225295.1 Frankia alni | reverse complement strand
GCCGGCCGGCGCGGGTACTCGCGGCGAGCCTCAGCGCGGCCATCGCGCTGACCACGATCCCGTTGTCCGTGTTCACCGCGACCCCCGCCGTGGCCGCCGGCACCGTGCTGTTCAATCAGCCGTTCCACAACAACACTGCGGACGGCACCGGTGGGGTGACGCTGCCGGCCCTCGCGGCCGGCGGCACGAACGCCGCCTGCCTTACGGCGAAGGGAAACACGGGCGGCACGGGTCTGCACACGTGTCCGGGAAACACCGACCCGAACGGGCAGGGCGCCCTACGGCTCACCGACACCACCACGTCCCAGACCGGCGGGTTGTTCGGCGCCACCAGTGTGCCGACCTCCCAGGGCCTGGACGTCACATTCAATGCGTACCAGTACGGCGGCACGCACGCGGACGGGCTCGCCTTTGTCGCCGCCGCGGTCGACCCGGCCGCGCCCACGGCGCCCGCAACTATCGGGCAGACCGGTGGTGCCCTCGGTTACTCCAGCACCAGGTCACTCAACGGCCTGGCCAACGGATACCTGGGGGTGGGGTTCGACGTCTTCGGCAACTACAGCACCACGACATACGAGGGCTCCGGATGTACCGACCCGGCCTACATCTCCTCGTCCGGGTCGGTGCCCGGGCAGGTGGTCATCCGGGGACCGGGGCGGGGGACGGTCGGGTACTGCGCCGTCGCAAGCACCGCCACGACGACAACGTCTCCGGCGCTGGTTCTGCGCGGGAACACCCGCGCCACCTCGACGGTGCCCGTCGAAGTGGTGATCAACCCCACGGCGTCCTCGATCACCACGGCCTCCGGGGCGGTGACCCCTGCGGGCAGCTACAAGGTCCTGTTCACCCCGGTCGGCGGTAGCCAACGCACCCTCACCGGCACCCTGCCGACCGTGTCGTCGTCGCTGTACCCATCGTCCACCTGGACGACGGCCGCGGGGATCCCCAAGCAGCTCGCGTTCGGTTGGGTAGGGTCCACCGGGTCGGTGACCGACTTCCATGAGATCGACAACGCCCAGGTCACGACCTTCAACCCGGTACCGCAGCTGGGCGTGTCGACGACGAGCTACAACGGCGCGACGCCGGTGCTCGGGGGCCCGGTAAACTACATTGTCACGCCAAGTGTGCTAACCGGGGCGGACGAGGCGGGGCCGATCTCGGTGACCGAGACGCTCCCGTCGGGGGTCGTCCCGGTCGGCGCGTTCGGCACCGGCTGGGTGTGCGGAGCTCCATCTGGCCAACTGATCACCTGTACCAACAGTAACGGTCCGTTCGTCAGTGGCACGTCCTTGAACCCCGTGAACGTCGTAGCACTCGTGACGAAATCGACGGTGACGGCCGCGCTCATCAGGTCGGGGACGACGAGCACCGTCGGCGCGGCGGACGCTAATCCGGGGTCCGCGACGACGACGATCGCTGGCACCCTGCCGACCACGCCGGCAGGGATCACGGTGACGCCGGCCACCGGAACGATCTCCGGCGGCGGTGCGGTCACGGTTGGCGGTTCGAACATCACGGGCGCGACGGCGATCGAGATCGGGACGACGGCTGAGCAGCAGGCCGGGACGCCGGTGGTGCTCCTGCCCTGCGCGAGCGGGGTGACGGTCGGCTGTTTTTCGGTCAGCGGCAGCACCTTGGTGATCGCCTCGATGCCGGGCCGCACGGCGACGGCGTCCACGTCGGTGACGGTCCAGACGTTGGGGGTCGCGGCAGCGGCCACGTATACGTACAACTCGAGCCCGGCGGCGCCGGCCGCTCCGACGGCTACGGCCGGGATCGCCAGTGCGACGGTGTCGTGGGTGGCGCCGGCGGCTAATGGGAGCCCGATCACCGGGTATGTGGTGACGCCGGTGAAGGCGGGGGTGGCGCAGACGCCGGTGTCGTTTGATGCGTCGGTGACGTCGCGGACGTTGACCGGGCTGACGGTGGGGTCGAGCTACACGTTCACGGTGGCGGCGGTCAACGCGATCGGGACGGGTCCGGCGAGTCCGGTGTCGAACGCGGTGGTGCCGTATGCGTTGCCGGGTGCTCCGACGATCAGCGCGGTGAGCGCGGGTTCGTCGTCGGCGACGTTGTCGTGG
>JAMFSN010000297.1 GCA_026225295.1 Frankia alni | reverse complement strand
CGGCACCGAGTCGAGGAAGACCGCGTCGAGGAGTTCCGCGAGGTCGTCGGTGATCTCGTGGTCGTCCCATCCCTCGGGATCGGCGGCCTCGAGCGAGGCGACGAGCCGGTCGCCGACGGCCGCCACTCGCGGGTCGTCCGCCTCCCAGTGGATCATCGCGGCGAGATCGCGGTAGAGGTCGACCGTCGCCGGGTCGTCGAGCTGCTGCTGCTTGAGCTTCATGTAGAGCGCCATGTGCTGCGGGAGTTGGGCGGCGACCAGGATCCAGGCGTCCCGCTCGCCGTCGATCATCAGGTTCGGTAAGCCGAGCCCGCGCAGCCGGTCGAGGTAGGCCACCGTCTCCGGTGGCAGGGCCAGGTTGTCCCCGGCGGCCAGCTGCGCGATCCGCTCGCGGTGCCGCTGACGCTGCCTGATCTCCGCGCGCAGGCGCCGGTCGATGTCGGCCACGGCCGCGTGGAACTCCTGTTCGTCCGCGGTCAGGAGCTCGCGGACGCGGGCGAGCGGCACGCCGGCGCCGGCGAGCGTGCGGATCCTGACGAGTTCGACGACGGCGTGGGCGTCGTAGCGGCGGTAGCCGGAGTGGTCGCGCTCCGGCTCGGGCAGGAGACCTTTGGCGTGGTAGTGCCGCACCGCGCGCACGGTGACGCCGGCGTACGACGCCAGCTGGCTGATCGTGAGCACCGCGTCAGTGTCCTATTTCGCGGGCACGCGCAGGAACAGGCGACGCGACCAGAGGTAGCCGGCCAGCGCGATCAGGAGGCACCAGCCGATCGCGAGCCACAGGTCGGAGCCGGTCGGAGCGCCCGTGACGAGCGCGCGCAAGGTGTCGATCATCGGGGTGAACGGCTGGTGCTGGGCGAACTGGCGCAGCCCGGCCGGCATCGCGTCGGTCGGGACGAAGCCGCTGCTGATGAACGGCAGGATCATCAGGAACAGCGGGGTGTTGCTGGCTGTCTCAACGCTGTCCGCCGCCAGGCCCAGGCCGACGGTCAGCCAGGTGAGCGAGAACGCGATGAGGATCAGCAGCCCGATCGCGCCGAGCCAGCCGACCGGACCGGTGCCGGAGCGGAACCCGAGGAGGAACGCGAACCCGGTCACGACGACCACGGCGAATCCGGTCTTGATGACCGCGCCCAGCACGTGGCCGGTGAGCACCGACACCCGGGCGATGTTCATGGTGCGGAACCGGGCGATGATCCCGGTGGTCATGTCGGTCGCGGTCGAGATCGCGGTGCCGAGCGCGACGCTGGCGACGGTCATGAACAGGATGCCCGGCGTGATGTAGACGAGGTAGTCCCGGCGGTCGCCGCCGCCCTGCCGGCCCGGCAGGCCGGCGCCCAGGGTCCCGCCGAACACGTACACGAACAGCAGCAGGAACAGGATCGGCTGGGCGACCAGCATGATCGACAACGAGGGGTACCGGCGGATGTGCAGGAGGTTGCGCCGCAGCATCGTCGCCGAGTCACGCACGGTGTAGGTGGTGCTCATGCGGGGATCTCCTGGGCCGCGGGCGCCTGGTACGTGGGCGCTGGGGCCGCGTGGCCGGTGAGCGCGAGGAACACGTCGTCGAGGTCGGCGGCCTGGACCGTCAGGCCGGCGACGCCGTCGCCGTCGAGGCTGTCGAGCACGCGGCGCAGCCCGGCGAGGCTCCCGTCGCCCGGTACCTGCAGGGTCAGTGCCTCGGCGTCGGTGGTGGCCTCCGGGTGCGATACCGCGGCCGCGGCGAGCCGGGCGGCGTCGGTGAACTGCACCGAGACGTGGCCGCCGGGTACCCGCCGCTTGAGTTCCGCGGCTGTGCCCTCGGCGACCAGGCGGCCGGCGTCGAGGACCCCGATCCGGTCGGCCAGCTGGTCGGCCTCCTGGAGGTACTGCGTCGTGAGCAGTACCGTCACGCCGTCGGTGACCTGCTCGCGCACGATCGCCCACAGGTCGCGACGGCTGCGCGGGTCGAGACCGGCCGTCGGTTCGTCGAGGAAGATCAGCCGGGGTCGGGCGATGAGCGTCATCGCCAGATCCAGCCGCCGTTTCATGCCGCCCGAGTAGGTCTGCGCCCGGCGGTCGGCCGCGTCGGCCAGGTCGAAACGTTCCAGCATCACGGTCACGGCGGTGGCCGCCCTCGCCCGGTCCAGGTGCGCCAGGTCGGCCATCAGCCGCAGATTCTCAGCTCCGGTGAGCAGTTCGTCGATCGCCGAGAACTGCCCGGTGACCCCGATCGCGGCGCGGACCCCGGCGGGCTCGCGCCGGACGTC
Organism: Frankia alni; assembly: GCA_026225295.1. Lineage (GTDB taxonomy): Bacteria > Actinomycetota > Actinomycetes > Frankiales > Frankiaceae > JAMFSN01. The sequence goes on along the minus strand of JAMFSN010000297.1, from coordinate 813 downwards.
GAAGCCGGCGACGCGGATCTCGCCGTCACCGGGGGTCAGTAAGGTGGAGAGGATGTTGACGATGGTCGTCTTACCGGCGCCGTTGGGTCCCAGCAGGGCGTAGACGGTGCCCTCCGGGACAGTCAGGTCGACGCCGTCCAGCACGGTGTGGTCGCCGTAGGACTTGGTGAGTCCGGAAACCTCGATCGCGGGATCGGTAGCAGTCATACCGCCATGCTCGAACCCTGACGCAGGGTCAAGGTCAAGCAGATATCCACCGGAAACCCTTCCGGGCAACCCGACGAGACCCAGGGATCCCGCACACACCAGTACCGCCAACCCTCAGCCAACGAAACCGCACATAGCATCGGCGGGTGCGGGTTCTGGCGGCGTGCTCGTTGGGGGGCGCGGGTCATCTCCGACCGTTGGTGCCGTTTCTTGACCGGGCGCGGAGCAGTGGCGGGCAGACGCTGGTTGTCGGGCCGCCCGCCTTGGCGGTCATGGTGGAGGCGACCGGGCATCCATTCTTGGCGGGTGGTGAGCCGTCCGAGGAGCAGGTGCGGCCTATCCGGGAGCAGCTTGCGGTCGTGCCGCCGCACGAGGCGTCGGTGCTGGGTAACCGGGAGTTGTTCGGGCGGTTGGCGACGACGGCGATGCTGCCGGCGGTGGAACGGGCGGTAGGAGAGTGGCGACCCGACCTGGTGGTGCGCGATCCCTGCGAGTACGCCTCAGCCGTGGTCGCGGCGCGGCTGAATGTCCCTGTGGCGCAGGTCGCGATCGGGCTGGCCGAGGTCGAGTGGGGGTCGATCGGCGTGGCCGCGCCCGCGTTGGAGG
>JAMFSN010000039.1 GCA_026225295.1 Frankia alni | reverse complement strand
CGAAGCTGGCCGGGGGGGTCGCGGTCATCAAGGTGGGTGCGGCGACCGAGGTGGAGCTGAAGGAGAAGAAGCACCGGATCGAGGATGCGGTGTCGAACGCGAAGGCGGCGGTCGAGGAAGGGATCGTGGCGGGTGGTGGCGTCGCGTTGCTGCAGGCCGCGACGACCGCGTTCACCAAGCTCGACCTGTCCGGCGACGAAGCGACCGGCGCCCTGATCGTCGAGCGGGCGCTCGCCGCGCCGATCCGCCAGATCGCCGTCAACGCCGGCTTCGAGGGTGGTGTCGTGGTCGAGACCGTTCGCGGCCTGCCCGTCGGTCACGGCCTGAACGCCGCGACCGGCGAGTACGTCGACCTCATCGCGGCCGGGGTCATCGACCCGGTCAAGGTGACCCGGTCCGCGCTGCAGAACGCCGCGTCGATCGCCGGCCTCTTCCTCACCGTCGAGGTCGTCATCGCCGACAAGCCGGCTTCCGGTGGCGGAGCGGCCGCCGGTGGCGGCGGCGACATGGGTGACATGGGCGGCATGGGCGGGATGGGTTTCTGATCCCTCCGCTCGTCACGACCCGGACCAACCCGGACGCCGGAACGGAGACGTCACCATGACCACTCCGCCCACCGGCGTCCGGGCCCGGTCCGTTCCGTCCGTCGCGACGTCCGAAGGCTGGGTCGTGACCTGCGACCTGGCCTTCGACGTCGTGGAACCCGCGGTGATCGCGCTGGCCCTCGCGGCCGCTGACGGTCACCCGGCGATCGCCGAGCGATTTGACGCCCGGTCCGACGCCGGCTCCCTCACCGGACCGACCGAACTGGCCGCCCCGGACGGGGGGCGCCTGCACGTGCTGTCCGCGCCGGCCGGCCAGTTGTCACTCTCCTACCGCGCCGAGCTGACGGAATCCGACCCGTCGGCTTCCGGCTCCGCGGCGACCCCCGGCCCGGCGCCCGGTTCCGGGGCGCGGTCCGGTTCGGATCCGGCCGGCCCCCGCCTCCCGGGCCTGGACCAGCTCACCTACCTGCGGCCGAGCCGCTACTGCCCGTCGGATCACATCGTCGGGTTCGCGGTCGCCGAGTTCGGCCACGTTCCCGGCGGGCGGGCCCGGGTCGAAGCGGTCGCCGACTGGATCTACGACCGGGTCGGCTATGTGGCCGGATCGAGCGCCGTGCACGACACGGCCGAGGACACACTGCTCACCGGTCAGGGCGTGTGTCGCGACTTCGCGCATCTGGGCATCACGTTGTGCCGCGCGCTCCAGATCCCGGCGCGGTTCGTCGGCGTGTACGCGCCCGGGCTCACGCCCATGGATTTCCACGCGGTGTTCGAAGCGTGGGTCGACGGCGACTGGTGGCTCTACGACGCCACCCGGAAGGTGCCCCGGCCCAGCCTCGTGCGGATCGCCACCGGTCGGGACGCCGCAGACGCCGCGTTTGCCAGTGTCCTGGGCGGGATAGCGTCGTTGGAGAGCATCGAGATCACCGCGACCGTCTCGGGTGTGCTTCCCGAGGACGACCACCGCGGGCCGGTCCGCATCGCCTGACCCGATTGACCCGATCGATCTTCGCGGCCGCCTGCGGGTGTCCCGCCGGTCGGTCGGCTTACTCGAGGTAGTCGCGCAGGATCTGGGACCGGGACGGATGCCGGAGCTTGGTGAGCGTCTTCGACTCGATCTGCCGGATGCGTTCGCGGGTGACCCCGAACTCGGTGCCGACCTCCTCGAGCGTGCGGCACCGACCGTCGGCCAGGCCGAAGCGCAGGCGGATGATCTTCCGTTCCCGGTCGGACAAAGTCTGCAGTACGGCCTTGAGCTGCTCCTGCAGGAGGGTCAGCGCGGCCGCCTCGGCCGGCACGATCGCCCCGGTGTCCTCGATGAGATCACCGAAATGGGTATCGGAATCCTCACCGATCGGCGTGTCCAGGGACACCGGCTCGCGCGCGATCCGGAGGATTTCCTCGACCTTCTCGACCGGGAGATCCAGCGCCAGGCCCAGCTCTTCCATGGTGGCCTCGCGGCCCAGATCCTGGAGAAGTTGGCGCCGGACCCGGATCAGCTGGTTGAGCCGCTCGACCATGTGCACGGGCAGACGAATGGTCCGGGCCTGGTCGGCCAGGGCCCGGGTTATTGCCTGCCGGACCCACCACGTCGCGTACGTGGAAAACTTGTAGCCCTTGGTGTAGTCGAATTTCTCGACCGCCCGGATAAGCCCCAGATTGCCTTCCTGGATGACGTCCAGGAAGAACATGCCGCGACCGACGTAGCGTTTGGCGATCGACACGACCAGCCGCAGGTTGGCTTCGACGAGTTTCCGGTTGGCGATCTGGCCGTCCAGTTCGATCGCCTTGAGGTCCCGCCGCAACTGCGGCGAGGTGGTGGCCCCCTCGGTCTCGAGCTTGCGGGCGGCGAAGAGGCCCGCTTCGATCCGCTTGGCCAGATCCACCTCGCCCTCGGCCGTCAGCAGGCCGACCTTGCCGATCTGACCGAGGTACATCCGGACCGGGTCGTAGGTGGCGGTGGCCGCGGTCCGCTTGTCGGACCGGGCCCGGGCCGCGGCGGTTGTCCGGCCCTTGACCGGGGCCGGGGCCTCCTCGGGCTCGCTGTCGCCGTCCTGCTCGTCGTCCCCGTCGGTGTCCGGCTCGCTGTCGTCGTCCGTGATCTCGACGATCTCGATCACCTCGGCGATCGCGACCCCGCCGCCGGACCCCTCGGTGGTGGCCGCGACCCGGCTTTCGAGCGGCGTCGCCTGGCCCTCCACCTTGAGGGCGGTGCGACTCACCCGCGCCTGCCCACGCCGTGCCCGGTCCCGAACCCGCCGCTGCGACCCATGCCCCGCTCCCGCCCGTCCAGGCGTCTGCGAGGTGCAGGCACCACCATTACGCATGCCCCGCTGCGGACCGCCGGCCGGAGGTCGTCCGAGGCCGGATTACGCGATCCTTCGAGAACCCTCGGCGCCCGTTCACCCATCGCCATCGGGGCGGCTCGGTGAGATCTGACCATCCGGCCCAAAGACGTCAACCCCTGTCAATGTGCGATCATAGCGACCGGCCCGGGCAGCGAGCCCGGCCTTCCGCGAGGGTTCGGGCGGGACATTGGAACCGTCCGGCGCTCATCGTACGTCATCCCGAGGCGCTGACCGGGTTCCGAACGGCCGGTACCCGACCGCCCGGCACGACGGCCGCAAGGAGCGGGCTGACCTGCCCGGATTCACAACGTTGTCCGTTGCCGGGTCGCGGCGGCCCCCCTTTTCGGCCCGCGGATGATTGCGTGGGCATCGGCGCGCCCGCCCGGTCGCCGATGTTCTTATATTTCCGTTTCTCCAGCCGCGCGGAATCGCTTCCCGGAAAATCGCGACAATCCGGGTCCCGAAGGTGGCGGTCGCCGGACCGGTACCGGAAAGTGCGCCGCCGCGGTCGCGGATCGGGTCGGTCCCGTAAGCGGGTCAGGGAACCCGCGCCAGCGGTACCGGCCCCGGATCGACTCCGCCCCGGCGCGCGGCGCGCGGGGGACGGGGGACGGGGGACGGGGGACGGTTCAGTCTTCGGCGGTGCGGGGGGCGGACGCGAGGCGCGGGGTCGGTGTAGCCGGGCCGGTCGCCCATTTCTCTTCGATGCGGCCGTATTTCCAGACGGCCAGGGCGACGGCCCAGGTCACGACGAACAGTCCGACGATGCCGTAGCCGATGATGTTGAGGTCGAGGCCGCCCACCCAGTCCCAGAAGCCGCCGGTCAGACTCAACTTTTCAATCAGGATGCCGAGCAGTTCGACGGTGCCGATGATGAAGGCGACGGCGACCGACAGCCCGGTGATCGTGATGTTGTAGTAGACCTTGCGGACCGGCTTGGAGAAGGCCCAGCCGTAGGCGAAGTTCATGAACGAGCCGTCGATCGTGTCCAGCAGGCTCATCCCGGCCGCGAACAGGATCGGCAGACAGAGGATCGCGTACCAGGGCAGGCCGGAGCCGGCCGCCCCCGCGGCCAGGAACAGCAGCGCGATCTCGGTGGCGGTGTCGAAGCCGAGGCCGAACAGAACCCCGACCGGGTACATCTGCCAGGGCTTCCTGATCGACCGCATCACCGGCCCCAGCAGCCGGTTCATGAAGCCCCGCGCGTCGAGCCGGGCCTCCAGCTCCGCCTCGTCGAACTGTCCGGCCCGCATCTCGCGGAACACCCGGACGATGCCGAACAGGATCACCAGGTTGATGGCCGCGATCAGGTAGAGGAATCCGCCCGAGACGGTGGTGCCGATCCAGCCGGTGAGGTCGTGCAGCCCCGAATGCTCGTTCGTCACACTGCCGCCCAGGGACCGCACGCCCACGCTGAACAGGAGGGCCAGCGCGAACACGATCGTCGAGTGACCGAGCGAGAAGAAGAAGCCGACCGACAGGGGGCGTTGCCCGTCGGCCATCAGCTTGCGGGTCGTGTTGTCGATCGCCGAGATGTGGTCGGCGTCGAATGCGTGCCGCATCCCCAGCGTGTACGCCGTGATCCCGAGCCCGATCCCGAAGACCTGGTTGTCGGTGCCGAAGCGGTAGTGGTGCGGAGCGACGAGCGCCAGCAGGGTGAACCAGCCGACCACGTGCAGGGTGATGACCGCGCCGGCCATCGCCAGGAGCCGTAGCCACTCGGCGCGGGTCAGCGAGCCGCGGATCCGCGCCGTCAGCCGGTCCGGGCCACCGGTCAACGCAGGGACCGGCGCCGGTGACGGCGGTTGGGAGGGCGCGTGCCGGGCCATCGTCGTCCTTCGGGTCGGGGACCGTCGCTCGCCACCGCGTGGCAGCGTCCACCGTAGGCCGGCAGCCCGTACTTGCAAAGTTGTTGCAAGTACGGCGGGTCCGCGTTACCTGCCACCACCCGGTCGCCGCCCCGCCCAGCCGTGGAGGTTCCGAGCCGTGGAGGGGCCGCGCCGTGGGAGCGGCCGAGCCCCGGGGAATGCGGCCGGATCGCGCGTCGCTGCACAATGAGGGTGTGTGTCCTCGGCGGTCCGCCGCCCGCACCGGACCCCCCCCACCCCGGTTCCCGCCCGTCGATGTTCCGCTGCCCTCCGGAGAAAGTCGCTCGTGACGTCACCCCTCGCCGATCTCCAGTCCCGCCTGCCGGCGTTGACGGTCCGTGACGAGCACCGGCTCCGCCGGCGGCTGGACACGGTCCGCCAGGCCCGCGACGGCGACCGTCGGGAGGAGGTCCTGGCCGCGGTCGCGGCCGAGGTCGACACGGCCGAGCGGCGGCTGGCCGAGCGACGGGCCGCGGTCCCGGCGATCACCTATCCGGAGGTCCTGCCGGTCAGCGCCCGACGCGACGAGATCGCGGCCGCGATCCGGGACCACCAGGTGGTGGTCGTCGCCGGCGAGACCGGTTCCGGCAAGACCACCCAACTGCCCAAGATCTGCCTGGAACTCGGGCGCGGGGTGCGCGGTTACATCGGGCACACCCAGCCCCGCCGCCTCGCGGCCCGGACCGTCGCCGACCGCATCGCGCAGGAACTCGGTAGCTCGCTGGGCGCGGCGGTCGGCTACAAGGTCCGCTTCACCGACTCGGTCGGCGACTCGTCGCTGATCAAGGTCATGACGGACGGCATCCTGCTCGCCGAGATCGCGCACGACCGGCTGCTGCGGCAGTACGACACCCTCATCATCGACGAGGCCCACGAGCGCAGCCTCAACATCGACTTCATCCTGGGCTACCTGCGGGAGATCCTGCCCCGCCGGCCCGATCTCAAGGTCGTCATCACCTCGGCGACCATCGACCCGGAGCGGTTCTCGAAGCATTTCGCCGCCCGCGACGGGTCCGGGGCGCCGATCATCGAGGTTTCCGGCCGGACCTTCCCGGTCGAGGTGCGGTACCGCCCGGTCATCGACCCGGACGACCCGCGCGCCGATCTCGACCGCGACCAGGTCACGGCCATCCTCGACGCCGTCGATGAGCTGGGCCACGAAGGCCCGGGCGACATCCTGATCTTCCTGTCGGGGGAGCGGGAGATCCGCGACACCAGCGAGGCCCTGACCAAGCGGGCCCTGGTCGACACCGAGGTGCTGCCGTTGTTCGCGCGGCTGTCGATGGCCGAGCAGCACCGGGTCTTCGCGACGCACCGTGGCCGACGGATCGTGCTCGCCACGAACGTCGCCGAGACCTCGCTGACCGTGCCGGGGATTCGGTACGTCATCGATCCCGGCACCGCCCGCATCTCCCGCTACAACCACCGGACGAAGATCCAGCGGTTGCCGATCGAGCCGGTGTCCCAGGCGTCGGCCAACCAGCGGGCCGGTCGCTGCGGACGCACCTCGGACGGCATCTGCATCCGGCTCTACACCGAGGACGACTACCAGAGCCGGCCGCGGTTCACCGACCCGGAGATCCTGCGCACCAACCTGGCGTCGGTGATCCTGGCCATGACCTCGCTGGGCTTGGGGGACCTGGCCGCGTTCCCCTTTGTCGACCCGCCCGACCGGCGCAGCATCAACGACGGCGTCACGCTGTTGCACGAGCTGAACGCGCTGGAGACCGAGCCGCCCGCTGCCGACCCGCCACCCGCCGCCGACCCGCCCGCCGCTGCCCAGCCGGTGGCCGCGCGGGGGTCGTCCCGTCGCCGGGACCCGGCCCGCCGACTCACCGCGACCGGCCGGATGCTGGCCCAGCTGCCGGTCGACCCGCGGTTCGCCCGCATGATCGTGGAAGCCGACCGCAACGGTTGCCTCAATGAGGTGATGGTGATCGCGGCCGGGCTGTCCATCCAGGATCCGCGCGAGCGACCGTCCGACGCCCGCGGGGCCGCCGACGCCCGGCACGCACGGTTCGTCGATCCGCGGTCGGACTTCCTCGCCTACCTCAAGCTGTGGCAGTACGTGAGCGAGGCCCAGCGGGAGCTGTCCTCGAGCGCCTTCCGCCGGCTGTGCCGGACCGAGTTCCTGAACTACCTGCGCATCCGGGAGTGGCAGGACGTGCACGGCCAGCTCCGGCAGATCACCCGGGGGTTGGGGATGACGCCGAACTCCGCTCCCGCGCCCGAGGACCGGGTGCACGTCGCACTGCTCGCCGGTCTCCTGTCCCACCTGGGCCTGAAGGATCCCGAGAAGGGTGACTACCAGGGCGCGCGGGGCGGCCGGTTCTCCGTTTTCCCCGGATCGGCCCTGTTCCGCAAGCCGCCCCGGTGGGTGATGGCGGCCGAGATGGTGGAGACGTCCCGGCCGTGGGGCCGGGTGGTGGCCCGGGTCGAGCCGGAGTGGGTCGAAGGCCTGGCCGGTCACCTGGTGATGCGTACCTACAGCGAGCCGCACTGGGACGGTGAGCGGGGCGCGGTGATGGCGTTGGAGAAGGTCACCCTGTTCGGCCTGCCGATCGTGCCGGCCCGGCGGATCACCTACGGCGCGATCGACCCGGTGCTGTGCCGGGACCTGTTCATCCGCCACGCTCTCGTCGAAGGCGACTGGCGGACCCACCACCGGTTCTTCCACGACAACCGGAAGCTGCGGGAGCGGGTCGAGGATCTGGAGCACCGGGCCCGGCGGCGCGACATCGTCGTCGACGACGAGACCTTGTTCGCCTTCTACGACGCCCGGGTCGGGGCCGAGGTCGTGTCGGGCCGGCACTTCGACTCGTGGTGGAAGAAGACCCGGGCCACCCAGCCGGAGCTGCTGTCCTTCTCCCGGGACCTGCTGCTCAACACGGACGCGGCCCGGGTCGCGGCCGAGGACTATCCCGACGTCTGGCGGGCCGACGGTCTGGAGCTCACGCTGAGCTACCAGTTCGAGCCGGGGACGGCCGCCGACGGGGTCACGGTCGCCGTGCCGCTGGCCGTGCTCAACCGGGCCCGCCCGGACGGGTTCGACTGGCAGGTTCCCGGGCTGCGGGAAGACCTGGTGACCGCGCTCATCAAGTCGCTGCCGAAGGGCATCCGGCGCAGCTTCGTGCCGGCCCCCGACTACGCGCGCGCCGTACTGGCCGAGGCCGTGCCGTATTCGGGCCCGTTGCTCGACACCCTCGAGCGCGAACTGCGGCGGCTGTCGGGTATCACCGTGACCCGTGGTGACTGGGACCCGGCCCGCGTCCCGGACCATCTGAAGATCACATTCCGGGTGCTCGGCGAGAAGGGCCGCACGCTCGCCGAGGGCAAGGATCTGGACGACCTCAAGCGGGTTCTGGGGGCGAGCGTCGCGGCCACCATCTCGGCGGCCGCGCAGCCGGCCGGCATCGAGCGCCGGGGCCTGACCACCTGGGACTTCGGCGAGCTGCCCCGGGTGTTCGAACGGGGTCGCGCCGGTCAGGCCGTCCGGGGCTTCCCGGCCCTGGTCGACGACGGGGCGACCGTCGCGGTCCGGCTGTTCGGGAGCGAGGGTGAGCAGCGTCGGGCCATGTGGACCGGAACCCGGCGGCTGATCCTCCTCCAGGTTTCCTCGCCGGTGAAGCTGATCCTGCGGTATCTGACCCCCAACGCGAAGCTGGCGCTGAGTCGGAGCCCGTACCGCGACGTCACCGAGCTGTTCAACGACTGCGTCGCGGCCGCCGCCGACGGGCTGATGGCCGAAGCCGGCGGTCCGGCCTGGAACGGAGACGACTTCGCGACCCTGCGTAACCACGTGCGGGCCGGGCTCGCCGAGCGGGCCCAGGACGTCGTCGAGCAGGTCGGTCGGGTGTTGACCGTCGCCCACGACGTCGAGACCCGGCTGCGGACCGTACCGGGCCCGGCGTTGCTGCCGGCCTTCACCGACCTGCGCGGCCAGCTGGCCGGCCTGGTGTACCCCGGTTTCGTGTCCGACGCGGGGGCCGGCCGGCTCGGCGACGTCGAACGCTACCTGCGCGGGATCGTGCGGCGGGTGGAGAAGGTGTCGTCCGACGTGGCCCGGGACCGGTCGATGACCGGGCGGGTCGAGCAGGTCAGCGCGGCCTATCAGGAACTGCTGGGCGCGGTGCCGGCCGGGGTCGGGCCGTCCGACGGGCTGCGGGCCGTCCGGTGGATGATCGAGGAGCTGCGGATCAGCCTGTTCGCCCAGGCGCTCGGGACCCCCCGGCCCGTGTCCGAGCAGCGCATCTACCGGGCGATGGACGATCTGCCAGCTTCCGGGTAGGCGGTCAGCTCGCCGCCGGCTGGCCGGTCGGTGTCCCGCCGGGTCGACCGGCCGGGGTCGACGGGCCCGGGTCAGCTCGCGGTTGCGTCCGCCGCGACCGTGAACTGGGTGAGGGACAGCGTGTTGCCGTCGGGGTCGACGAACCAGGCGATCTGGTCGCCGCCCGGCGCCGTCCAGATGCCCAGGCGGTCCTGGTCGACGCCGTCGAACCGGGAGAAGGCCAGGCCGTGTCCGCCGAGGTTCCGCACGGTCGCGGCGATGTCGTCGACCGCCCAGCCGACGACGGTGTACGGCCGGGCGGGCAACGACTCGACCGGCGTGACGCGCAGCATCGTGCCGCCGGCGTTCAGGACGCAGGCGAAGGGCGTGTCCGCGGTGACCGTCAACCCGAGCACGTCGACGTAGAACGCGCGGGCGCGAGGGAGATCGGTGGTGGGGACGAACGCGACGAGGTTGGCCTTGGCGAGCATGGCCCCATCCTGCGCTCTACTTGTGGATCTGCTGCGACAGGTACTCAGCGACGCCGATCTGGGCAATCAGGTCGAACTGGTGGTCCAGCCAGTCGATGTGTTCTTCCTCGGAAACGAGGATCGACTCGAGGAGGACGGCGGTGCCGAAATCGTCCTTGGTGCGGCTCAGGTTGATCCCGCTGCGGAGCGCTCCGAGTGAGACGATTTCGTGCGCCCGGTCGGATTCGAGCTGTTCGGAGACGCTTTCGCCGACGCGGATGGTATGCAGGCGCTGCAGGTTGGGATGCCCACCGAGGTAGAGGATCCGGTCAACGAGCTGGTCGGCGTGCTTCATCTCGTCGATCGACTCGTCGTAGGTGTGCTTCTCGAGCCGCTCGTAGCCCCAGTGACCCTGCATCCGGGCATGCAGGAAGTACTGGTTGATTGCCGTGAGCTCGTTGGTCAGCACCTCATTCAGGACGCTGATCACCTCGGTGTCGCCGAGCAACTGGCCTCCGTCGGTCGAGCGCTCCTAGGCGGAGCGCAGGCTGAGGCCGTCCCGTTCCGCTCGGGCATCAGCGATCATCTCGCAGATCCATTCCCGACAGCCGCCGCAGCCGGTGCCAGCACTGCACCGGTCACCGACCTCATCCTCGTCGGTTACCCCGGTGCTGATGACGGAACGCAACGTCCTTTCGGATACAGCAAAGCATGAACACACGAACAAGGCGTGCTCCCGACGGGTCGTGTCGTCATAAACTAAGGCTTCCCTAACCGAGGATGCCACGAGCTTCGTCGGATGGCAACGGGTCGTACGTTCCGGTCGCAACCGGGCCGGGTCCGCCCCGGCCGGCCGCTTCGGGCCGCCTCCGTCCAGTCCCCGGGCAAGGGGGATCAGCTCGGCGTCGGGGACACTGCGGTGAGGGTCGCGAAGCCGTCGTCGAACGCGCTGACCTCGGTGTTCGGTGTCGCGGTGGCATCACAGTGCTGGACGGACAGTGCGTCGACGGGGTGGGCGATGGTCGAGTCGGAGGCCAGCGTGCGCACCCCCCGCACGGTTCCCGTCCCGCAGGAGGGGACGTTGAGGTTCGCCACCGTCGACGGGTGGATCCGGTGGGCGGCCAGCGCGGCCCGGTGCTCGGCGATCCAGCTCAGCGCGTAACGCACGCCGGCCGGGAAGTCGAGATGTGACCCACTTCCCTGGCTGACGGCGAGGGCCGGCCGCCCGGCCCGCACGGCGGCCCGGGCCGCCCCCACCGTGCCCGACAGGTTAACGACCGGTCCCAGGTTCTGCCCCGCGTTGATCCCGGAGACGACCAGGTCGGGCCGGAGCCCCAGCCGATCGAGGGCAACGGTGACCGCGTCGGCGGGGTGCCCGTTGACGGCGGTCGCGGAGACCCCACTGGCGGTCCGGGCCGCCTGGTAGGTGACGTTCGGCGTGGTCCGGCCGCCCTGCCCGCTCTGGTTCGTGGCGGGCGCGACGACCCAGACCTGCGTGCCGGGAATGGCCCGCAGCGCGTTCGTGATCGCGTCGATGCCCGGCGCGGTCACCCCGTCGTCATTCGTGACCAGGACCCTTAGCGTGATCGGCGCGCCGGCCGCCCCGGAAGCCGCGCTGGTCGCGCGGGTCGCGTTGGTCGACGCGGAACCAGCGCCGGGGGCCGGACCAGCGCTGCCGCAGGCCGCGAGGCCGACCAACGCCGCCGACCCGACGAACGCGGCGCTGGCGGTCCGGTGCCGCCAGCGCCCCGCCGGACGGGACACCAGGCACCGGCTGGTGGGCGACCTGCTCACTACGACCACTCTCCCCAGGTCCGCCCTTGCGGCTACGAATGCTGCCAGGCGACGGCTTGTTCGCCGACCAGGCTAACGAGATCGCCCAGCGCGATGTTCACGTCCAGGGCGTGCAGCCCCCAGGTCGGGGGCAGCTTGCCGGGCACAGTCGGGCGCTTGTCGCCGGCCGCTGGATGATCGTCGATCTGGAGCCAGGTGAAGCCGTTCTGGGAGCGGCACTCGGCGTGGACGAGGCCCGGCGTGGACAGGAAGCCGGTGGACACGTTGGGCAGCGCGCCGCGGCCGGCCCCGGGCAGAAACGTGCCACCGAGCGTGCTGTTCGGCAGGTAGGGGTGCAGCTGCGCCCGCCCGCCGCCCAGCGCGGCCGGGTTGACGCACAGGACGGTGCGCAAGGGAGTGGTGGCCGTGCTGCCGGTGTCGCGTCCGAAAATGCCCCCGGCCGGCGGGACCCGGTCGTAGGTCGAGTACGCGACGACACACGCGGTCTGATCGGTCCGACGGCAGGCGGGAATCGTGCTGAAGTCGCCGCCGACATCCTTTCCGGATGGAACCTGGACGTTCCCGCCCATCAGAAGCGCCGAGACGAGCCGGGACCGTTCCGCGGGCGTGTTGTCGATCTCCGTCGTGATCAGGCTCTTGAGCTGTGCGGCCCCCTGCGAATGCCCGATCAGGACCACGCCCCGACCGTGGTTGTAGTGCGCCAGGTAGTCGTGCCAGGCCGACACGACATCGCCGGTCGCCAGCTTGATCGCGGCCGGCGTGATCGCACCGGGTTTCAACAGCGCCCGCAGCGTGACCTGCCGGTAGATCGGCACGTAGAGCCTGCACACCTGGGCGAATCGTCCGGCCTGGGCCCGGGTCGTGCGGATCACCGCCGGCTCCGGGCGCGCGGGGGCGTTGACCCCGCTGGCCTCCGACGTGGTCGGGTAGACGTAGAAGCAGTCGATCGGGGCGTTCCGGGCCGGGCGGAACGTCTCGGTGGAGGTCGAGAGATCCTTCTGTACGACGGTCGCGTCCAGCCCCCCGTCGCACGGGTTGTTCGCCATCCCCGGCCGGCACAGCCACACGGTCGGGTGGGTGACCACCTGGCTGGCGGCCGGAATCGGCGGAACCGTTCGGGCCGGCCGCGCCGTCGCCGCCGGGGAGGCGGTGGGCGTCTTCGCGCCGCCACCGCTCCCACACCCGACGAGGAGGGCCAGCGCGGCCGCGACCGCCAGGGCGGCGGTAGCGCGGCCGGGTCGTAATGGCCCCGTGGAATGAGTCATAGGCATGCGACATTCCTTGATCGTCGAAAGGTCGACCAACAGTACGGTGACGGCCGCGTGGAGCCGATCCCTCGACGCCGCGCGGCTCCCTCGCGAATGCGAGTGAATCAGCAGGCGAGGGCGTCGGACGGGCGCATCCCGCAACTCGCCGACGGCCGGCCTCCGCCAAGGAAACGGGGACCGGATCAGGAGCCGCGTGGGGTCGCACGCCCGGTGCGCCGGTCCCGCGCGATGCCCGGTCGACTGGCCTCGACGAGTTACGGTGCGCACGTGTCCGTCGGCGACGGCTACCGTGACAAGGTCTCCGCGAATCGTGCGCAATCCCGGTCGTCGGGGGTGATTTATCAATCGCGAAACGTCTGAGCTTGCGGTCGCTCCATCGAAGCGTACGATTAAGCCGAAATGAAGATCGGCGATCATTACATCGCGTTGTCGCCTCGCGGGGGAAGACGCCCTATGCGGACTTTTGCTGAATACTGCGCCCTGGTCATTGCACTGTTGACCGTAGTCCTTAATGCGGTGAACTGGACGCGCACACACCGGGTTAAAACGCCACCCGGTCGACGGGTTCCGGAGCAGCGCCGGCCCTCGCCGCGTCCGTCCCGACCGCGGCCGCCAGCCGGGGCGGTACCCGGCGACCGCGGGAAGGTCGCGCCGGCCTCGCCGCCTGAGCCTTTCTGACGCTGGCCGGTCGGCCGTTCGGAGCCGTGGCCCGCGGTCCCGGAATACCCGGGACCGCGGGCCGGCGGGGCATGCGGCCGGCCTGAGCGGGCGGCAGCCCCTCAGCTCGTGGTGAGCCGGGCCTAGGCCGACTTGATGGCGGAGACGTCCAGCTCGATCTTGACCTTGTCGGCCACCAGCACGCCGCCGGTCTCCAGGGGCGCGTTGAAGTTCACGCCGAAGTCCTTGCGGTTGATCGCGGCGCGGCCCTCGAACCCCGCGCGGGTGTTGCCGAAGGGGTCCTTGGCGATGCCCTGAAACTCGAGGGTGATCTCGATCGGCTTCGTGATTCCCCGGATGGTGAGGTCGCCCAGCAGGACGTAGGTGTCCTCGTCGTCGCTGCCGGCCTTCACCCCGGTGCTCGCGAAGGCGATCGTCTCGTGGCTCGGGGCGTCGAGGAAGTCGTTGGTGCGCAGGTGATTGTCCCGGTCCGGGTTGCCGGTGTTGATGCTGTCGGCCTGGACCGTGACCTCGGCCTTGGAAGCGGCCGGCTCGGTCCCGTCGATCACGATCGTGCCGCTGAACTTCTCGAAGCTCCCGCGCACGGTGGCGACCATCGCGTGCCGTACGGAGAAGCCGATTCGGGAGTGGGCCGGGTCGAGCGTCCAGGTGCCAGTCAGATCGGGCTGCGCAGTGTCGGTCATCGCGGTTCGTCTCCTGACGGTCGGCGGCCGCTCGGGATCTTGGCGGTCGCACTGAATGATTGCACACGCAACATACCACCGGTTTCCCTGCTGTCTCGGGGTTGCCGGACCTGGACGCAGGGATACCGTCCACGCGAGGCGCAGACCGGTCGGGGGTCGCGTCGGGCGCGGCCGCGATGTCCGGGCGGCCGCACCGGCGGACCGCCCGCCGCGCGACGGACGCGACGCCGTGCCTGACCGCGACGATCGCCCGTAGACCCCGTCCCATGCCCTGTGATGCCTTTGTTGCGTCCATTGCGTCGGCCCGATCGGGTTTGTGAGCAGGGCCGCTCCCTATGAACTGCCCGTCGCTGTGAATTATGGGCGACGTCACCCCGGTCGCGAACATTTTTTGTGTACCTGTGGATAAGCATTGTTATCCACAGGTCAGGAAAATTACCCCGCCCGAGCGGTTTCACATATCTACGGTGAATGCCATGTCGATACATGAACACGAACGGCTGATGATGTCCGCGCGCAATCGCCCGGGCCGGTCGGTCGACCCCCACCAGCCGGCTGAAGCCTCGCCGGCTGTCCACGGGTACGGCGATTCCGATCCACCCCCGGAACCGCTGCACTGGGTACCGGCACCCGGCCATGAGAGTCCGATCGGATTTCCGCTCGCGCCGGTCGAGGGTCGGCCCGGCCTCGCCGACATCGGGTTCGGACCCGACGCGGCGCCGGTGCCGGGCCCCGACCGGCCCGACGGTCCGTGGGCGTCGCTGCGCGAGTCTCTGGCGTCGCGTCTGCCGCCGGCCCTGCGCGGTGGCCGGCTGGATCCGTCGCCCCGCGGCGCGACGGCCCTCGCGCTGGTCGCGATCGTCGCGGCGCTGGCCGCCGGACTGGTGGCCTGGCACTCCCGTCCGTCGCAGGTGGCGGTCGGACCGGCCTCGATGCCGACCGTCGGAGGAACGCCGTCGGTCGGGGTGCCCGGGCCCCCGATCGCTCCGGGTTCTGGCGCGTCCGGCACCGCCGCGCCTGGTGTCGTGGTTTCACCAGGCCTGATCGTCGTCGATGTCGCCGGAAAGGTCCGTCGCCCAGGGGTCGTGCGGCTACCGTCCGGTTCGCGGGTCACCGACGCGATCGGCCGGGCCGGGGGCGTTCTGCCCGGGACCGACACCACCGGACTACCGCTCGCCCAGCGACTGACCGACGGCGAGCAGGTACTGGTCGACGGTCGGGCCGGCCCCGCCCGGCCGCTGGCCGCGGCGGGAGCCGCACCCGTCGACCCGTCGAGCAGCGGCAGCGCCGGTGCCGCCGCCGGGCCTGCCGGCGGCCTTGTCGACCTGAACACGGCGACGGCCTCCCAACTGGACGGACTCCCAGGGATCGGACCGGTACTCGCCCAACGCATCGTCGACTGGCGGACCCAGCACGGATCGTTCGCGTCGACCAGCCAGCTGTCGGAGATCGACGGGCTCGGGCAGAAGAAGATCTCCGATCTGTTGGCGCTGGTGACCGTGTGACCCGTCCCCGTCGGGTGGCGACCGACGACCGCATCCCGGCCCCGTCGAGATCCTCGACCGGCCCCAGCGACCCGGCCGGCGGCGGCCGGACCGCGGGCGCCGATGACGACCAGCCAGCCGATCTACGCCTGGTGCCGCCCGCCTGCGCGGCGTGGGCAGGCGCACTGTGGGGGACCGGTCCACATGCCCGGCCGTCCATGATGCTGGCCATCGCCGGCCTGGTCGCGATCGCGGGGGTTCTGCTCGCCGTGGTGAGCGCGATGCGGCGCCCGAGGCGCTGGCCGGCGGCGGCCGTGGCGATCGGTGTGTGTCTCGCCGGGGGTCTGGCCACCGGTGCCGTCGCCACCTGGTCGCGTACCACCGGGCCGCTCGCTCACGCAGCCGCAGCCGGCGCGACCGTACAGCTCCGGGTGCGGGTGACCGGGGACCCGGTCCGGCGGCAGTCACGGACCGTCGCGCCCGCCGGTCGCTCGACGTTTGCGCTGGTCCCGGCGCGCGCGGAGCGGCTGCGCGTGGGTCGCCATTCGTGGCGCGTCCATCAGCCGCTTCTGCTGATCGTCTCGGGCCCGGACGCCCCGTGGCTCACGCTCCTGCCCAGCCAACAGGCCGAGGTCGGCGGGCGGCTCGCGCCGGCGCGACCGGGTGACACGGTCACGGCGGTGATCTACGTAACCGAGCCGCCGCGAGCGGTGCGGGGGCCGTCGGCGCTCCAACAGGGGGCCGGGGCGATCCGGCACGGCCTCCGCCGGGCCGCCGCGGTTCTGCCGCGGCGTGAACGGGGGTTGCTCCCGGGTCTCGTGGTCGGGGACACCACCCAGCTCGACCAGGACGTCCAGGACGATTTCCGGGCGGCCGGACTCACCCACGTCGTCGCGGTGAGCGGGGCGAACTGCGCGGTGGTCATGGGGGTCGGCCTGGCGCTGGCCCGCCGGACCCGCCTCGGGCTCCGGTCCCGGGCGGTCTGGTCGGGCGCGCTCCTGCTCGGGTTCGTGGTGCTCGCCCGACCATCCGGCAGTGTCCTGCGGGCCGCCCTCATGGGTCTGTTCGGCGCGGTCGCGATGGGCTCCGGCCGACCCCGGGCCACGGTGCCGATCCTGTCGGGTTCCGTGCTGGTTCTGATGCTGGCCGATCCGACCCTGAGCCGGTCGGTCGGCTTCGCTCTCTCCGTGCTGGCCACCGCCGGACTCCTCGTCCTCGCGCCCGGATGGCGGGACGCCCTGGCCCGGATCCTGCCGCCAAGACTTGCCGAAGCGGTCGCGGTGCCGCTGGCGGCGCAGGCGGCGTGCGCTCCGCTGATCGCGTCGTTCGCCGGCACGGTGAGCACGGTCGCGGTGGTGGCCAACCTCGTGGCCCTGCCGGCCGTGCCGGTGGCGACCATCGCCGGAGTTCTCGCGGCCCTGACCGCCCCCGTGGCGCTCCCGCTGGCCCAGGTCATGACGCGGATCGCCGCGGTTCCGTGCTGGTGGCTGGTGACGGTGGCCCATACTGCCGCGCGCCTCCCGGCGGCCCAGTTGGGCTGGCCCACCGGCCGCGGCGGGGCGTTGGCCCTGGTCATCCTGACCGTGGGTGGTGCGGCGACCGTCCGCCGGCGGCGCGGCCGGCGGGCGCTGGTCGCCGCCTGCGTCGGCTTCACCGCCGTACATGCGCTGGTGGTCCCGCGGCTGCCCGGCGGGTGGCCGCCACCGGGCTGGCGCATGGCTATGTGCGACGTCGGGCAGGGCGACGCGCTGGTGCTGGCCGCGGGCGGTGACACCGGCGTGCTCGTGGATGCCGGGCCCGATCCGGCCCCGCTGCGGGCCTGTCTGAAGAGTCTGGGTATCCATCGCCTGGCGCTGATCGTGCTGAGCCATCTGCACGCCGACCATGTCGAGGGGCTGCCGGCCGTCCTCGGCCACATGCCGGTGTCCCGCATCGAGATCGGTCCGCTCCTGGAGCCACCGGCCGAATGGGCCCGGGTGCACCGCTGGGCGGACGCCGCCCGGGTCCCGATCACGCGGGCCCGGCTGGGGGAAACAGTCCGGCTGGGTGCGCTCTCATGGCAGGTGATCGCGCCGACCGCGGTTCTGCACGGCACGGACAGTGATCCGAACAACAACTCGATCGCGATGCGTGTACAGACCCCCGACCTGTCGCTGCTGCTGCTCGGGGATGCCGAGACCGAGGAGCAGGGCCAGCTTCTCGGGCGGTCCGACACCCGGGTCGACGTCCTCAAGGTTGCTCATCACGGCAGTGCCCGTCAGGATCCGGCGCTGCTCGCCGCGACCCGCGCCCGCGTGGCTTTGATCTCGGTCGGTGCTGGAAACAGCTACGGACATCCGGCGCCGAGAACCGTCCACGCGCTCTCGTCCCTGGGGATGTCGGTCTTCCGGACCGACCTCGACGGTTCTCTGGCTGTCTCGCGGGTCGCGGGGGCCATCACGGTGACCCGTCGGGCCCGGTCGCGTGCCGGCGCCGGCACGAAGGCCGGGGCGCCCGGTCGACCCGTCCGACCGCTGTACGGGGCGTCCCGACCTGCGGCGCCCCAGACCTGGGCACCCGGCGAACCCCGGCCGTCCCGGACGGCCAGGCCGTCCGGCCGCCTGCCCGCCGCGTCCCGTGGCCGTTCCTCCCTGGTTGCGGCGAGGCGTACCGTCCGCGCGGCCGCGCGGTCGCCTCCGAGGACCGCCTCGACCGACGTGACATGCTCAGGTCCATGAGCGCGTCCACGGGCCTTCCGCCGCTCGTTCTCGTCAGCGGTGACGAAGAACTGCTTGTCGCGCGGGCGGTGAGTTCCGCTCTCGTCGCCGCCCGCGGGCGCGATCCCGAGGTCGAGATCGTCGACCGCGCCGCGAGCGAGCTGACCGACTCGGACGTCCTGGACCTGGCCAGTCCCTCGATGTTCGGCGGCCTGCGGGTTCTCGTGGTGCGGGGCACCCAGGACCTCGCCGAGGACCTACGCGACGCCTTGATCGCCTATGCGGCCGGCCCGCTCGACGACGTCATGCTCGTGGTCGTGCACAGCGGGGGTAACCGCAACCGCAAGCTGGTCGAGGTGTTCAAGGGCGCGGGCGCCCGGGTCATCCAGGCCGCCAAGGTGACGCGGCCCCAGGAACGACGGGAGTTCGTCGTATCGGAGGTCCGGCGACTGGGCGGGCGCATCAGCGAAGACGCCGCGCGGGCCCTTCTGGAGGCAGTCGGAGGCGAACTGCGTGAGCTCGCGGCCGTCTGCGAACAGGTGGTCGCCGACACCGACGGCATCGTCGACGAGCGCGCGGTGGCCCGCTACCACCGGGGCCGCGCCGAGACCACCGGCTTTGCCGTCGCGGACGCCGCGATCGGCGGTGATCTGGCCCAGGCGCTCACCCTCCTGCGCCAGGCGCTGGATCACGGTACGGCCGCGGTGCTGGTCTCCAGCGCGGTGGCGACCGGGCTTCGCGATCTGGCCCGGGTCGCCTCGGCGGGGAGCGGTTCGAAGTTCGAGATGGCCAAGCGGCTCGGCATGCCGGACTGGAAGATTGAACGCGCGCAGCGGTCGGCCCGGTCCTGGTCGGAGGAGGGGCTGGCCCGCGCGATCGGCTCGGCGGCGGTCGCCGACGCCGCGGTGAAGGGTGCCGGGGTCGACGCCGGTTACGCCCTGGAGCGCCTGGTCATGGACGTGGTCGGATCCCGGGGCCGGGCTTCTGGCCGGCGCGCGTGAGGTCGCACGGCCGGCACGAATCCCGCGCCCACGACGGCGCGCGCCCCGCGGGTCTTCCGGACTCCGGTCCGGCCCGGGACGACGCAGCCAACGGCACCGGTCCGGACCACGACGAACAGGCCGAACGCCCAGGAACCGAGGATTTCGACGGGGCTGGCGCTTCGGCGGAGAGCGTTTCGGATGCCGATGGCGGCGCCAACGGTATCGGGCCGGTCGCTGGGAAGGCCGAGCCGGTCGCCGACGATCTCGCCCTCGCGACCTCGGGCGATGGGTCGGCGGGTCGCCGGATCAAGGCGGCCCCGGCGGACGGTCCTGCGCCGGACGGTTCTGCGCCGGACGGTTCTGCGCCGGACGGTTCTGCGCCGGACGGTTCTGTGGCGGACGGTTCTGTGGCGGACGGTTCTGTGGCGGACGGTTCTGTGGCGGACGGTTCTGTGGCGGACGGTTCTGTGGCGGACGGCACCTCGCTCGACCATGCTCCGGTGAACGGTGGTCGCGCGGACGCTCCCGCCGTACACCCGCCCGTCGCGGACGACGGGGAGCCGGACGGGTCAGCCGCTGGCCAGGGCACCACGTCGGCGCTCGGGGCCGGACGGGATGTCGCCCCCGAAGGGCCGGCCGGAGTCGAGCGGGACTGTGCTGAATCCGGTGGCGATGAAGCCGTTGGCGCAAAACCGCGGGGGAGCGCAAAACCGCGGGGGAGCGAGGTGCGGGAAGGGGACCCGCCCGCGGTCGAAGCGGGGGGGAGCGTGCCCCGGGAAGCGGACTCGGATGGCCGCGACCCGTTCGCGACGCGCCCCGGCGCCGCACCAGCGCGGACTCCCGCACGGGAAAAACGTGAGCGGCCGGAAGGACAGGAGGCGGAGGATGATCCGGCCCCGGTCCGGCCGCCGGGCGAGATCACCTCCGCGTACGTGCGGGCGCTGGGCCTGCGCACCCTTCGTCCCACCGGATGGCGACGGGGGCTGGTTGCCGAGGGTAGCCTCGTGGTCGCGCTGTTCCTCGCGTTGGCCGACGTCACCAGCGCCTGGGTGGTCGTAGTTCTGCCGGTCGCGGTGGCGGCGGTGGTCAAGTACCACGATGTGATCGCCGGGCTGCTGGTCCTGCCGCGCGCCCCCGGTCACCACGGTGGGCATCATGCCCGGAGCGGTCCCGACCGGCCGGACTGACGCTCAGACGGTTGGTCAGGTCCAGCCGGCCGACCCGCATCCGCGCGCCGGTCGGCAGCCGGCGGTCGGCCAGGAGGTGCCGGTCGGCCGGTCCGGCCATCGCCCGGACGGACGCCGATGGGTCACCGCGATGAGGTATCCCCGGGCGGGGGCGCCGCACCGGTGGTGCCAACCGTTGCGACCGGATGGAAACGGCGCACCGGCCTCACCGGTGCGCCGTCAGACGTCCCTCGGGACGAGGAGCAGATCTACAGGGAGGCGTGGCGCCTGGCCATCGCCGACTTCTTGTTCGCGGCCTGGTTGGCGTGAATCACGCCGGCGCTGGCCGCCTTGTCGAGCTTGCGGGACGCGGTGCGCAGCTCGATCGCGGCGCGCTCGGCGTCACCGGCGTCGGCGGCCTCGCGGAAGCGACGCACGGCCGTCTTCAGGGACGACTTCACGGACTTGTTGCGCAGCCGCCGCTTCTCATTGGTGGTGATGCGCTTGATCTGCGACTTGATGTTGGCCACGCGGGGAAACCTCGTCCGTTCGTCGGTGTGGGAGCCCGGATGCGGGCTCGGTGCGGGTGCATGGTGATCGGCTGCCGGCGCGCGAGCGCTCGTCAGCACCACAACATTACCAATCGGCGACGACCAAGGTACGTCGCGTGCCGCCGTCGCGGGCCGGGCCGCCGTCCGCGCGTCCGATCAGGGCAGCGGATAGGCTGGTAAAGGCCGCCGATCTGCCGGCCGGTGGTCGGCGGTTCCGACCTTGTCCTGGCACGATGAAGGCCGGACCTCCAGCAGAAACGAGACGACCTCGCGTGTCCGGACGTACGCCCGACCCCCGTACGGATCCCGCCCGGATCCGTAACTTCTGCATCATCGCGCACATCGACCACGGCAAGTCGACGCTGGCCGACCGGATGCTCGGAGTCACCGGCGTGGTCGAGGCGCGCAACATGCGGGCGCAGTACCTCGACCGGATGGACATCGAGCGCGAGCGCGGCATCACGATCAAGGCCCAGAACGTGCGGCTGCCCTGGACGGGGCCCGACGGCATCGAATACACCCTGCACCTCATCGACACCCCCGGCCACGTCGACTTCACCTACGAGGTCAGTCGTTCGCTGGCCGCCTGTGAGGGCGCGATCCTGCTGGTCGACGCCGCCCAGGGCATCGAGGCGCAGACGCTCGCCAACCTGTATCTCGCGATCGAGAACGATCTGACGATCATTCCCGTCCTGAACAAGATCGACCTGCCGGCCGCCCAACCGGAGAAGTTCGCGGCCGAGATCGCCCAGATCATCGGCTGCGACCCGGACGAGGTGCTGCGGGTGTCGGGCAAGACCGGGCAGGGCGTCCCGGAACTGCTCAACGAGGTCGTCCGGCTCATCCCGGCCCCGTCCGGTGACCCGGACGCTCCGCCGCGGGCGCTGATCTTCGACAGCGTCTACGACATCTACCGCGGCGTGATCAGCTATGTGCGGGTGGTGGACGGGCAGCTCACCACGCGTGAGCGGTGCCTGATGATGTCGACCGGCGCGAGTCACGACACGCTCGAGGTGGGCGTCATCTCACCCGATCCGGTCGTCACCGGGCGGCTGGGGGTCGGCGAGGTCGGCTACATCATTCCCGGCGTCAAGGACGTCCGGCAGGCCCGCGTCGGCGACACGGTCACCTCATCGATCCGGCCCGCCCAGAAGGCGCTCGGCGGCTACCGCGACCCGCGGCCGATGGTGTACTCGGGGCTCTATCCCATCGACGGCAGCGAGTATCCCGCCCTGCGTGAGGCGTTGGACAAGTTGCAGCTCAACGATGCGGCCCTCACCTACGAGCCGGAGTCCTCAGCGGCACTCGGGTTCGGGTTCCGCTGCGGTTTCCTGGGCCTGCTGCATCTGGAGATCGTCCGGGAGCGGCTGGAGCGCGAGTTCGGGCTCACCCTCATCTCCACCGCGCCCAATGTCGTCTACCGGGTGGTGATGGAGGACCTCAGCGAGCATGTCGTGACGAACCCGAGCGACTGGCCGGCCGGCAAGATCGCCGAGGTGTACGAGCCGATCGTCAACGCGATGCTGCTGTTGCCGACCGAGTTCGTGGGGCCGGTGATGGAGTTGTGCCAGGGGCGGCGCGGCGTGCTGAAGGGGATGGACTACCTGTCGCCCGAACGCGTGGAGCTGAAGTACGTCCTGCCGCTCGGTGAGATTATTTTCGACTTCTTCGATGCGCTCAAATCCCGGACCCGGGGCTACGCGAGCCTTGACTACGACCCGTCCGGTGAGCAGATCTCCGATCTGGTGAAGGTCGACATTCTGCTGCAGGGCGAGGCCGTCGACGCGTTCTCGGCCATCGTGCACCGGGAGAAGGCCTACGCCTACGGCGTGGCCATGACCGGAAAACTGCGGGAGCTGATCCCCCGCCAGCAGTTCGAGGTGCCGATCCAGGCCGCGGTGGGGAGTCGGATCATCGCCCGCGAGAACATCCGGGCCATCCGCAAGGACGTTCTGGCCAAGTGCTACGGCGGCGACATCACCCGCAAGCGCAAGCTGCTGGAGAAGCAGAAGGAAGGCAAGAAGCGGATGAAGACCATCGGGCGGGTCGAGGTTCCGCAGGAGGCTTTCATCGCCGCGCTTTCCACCGAGGGCCCGTCGGGGCGCTGAGCGCGACCGCCGGTCCGGCGCGGTGGTCGGTCCGCGGACTCCGAGGCTCCGACCCACCGCCGATCGGGCCCCACCGCCGATCAGACCCCATCGCCGATCGGGCCCTGGCGCCGATCAGACCCCATCGCCGATCGGGCCCTGGCGCCGAGATTCCGCGCTCATCCGCGGGCGGCCGAACGACGCCCGGGAACCCCGACCGCCCGACACCACGGCGCGCCGACCGTCGCGACGGGACCGCGGCCCAGACGCGCGACCGGCGCGGTCGACCTAGAACGTCGAGCGGGGCAGCGGCATCGGCGGGATGATCAGTGGCACGGTCGCGGGCTCGTCCCGACCGCCGGCCGGGGTCTGCTGCGCGAATGTCCCGGAGCGGTACTCCGTCGAGCGGGGAGGAAGCAGCGCCGCGACCTCGTCGAGACCACGGTCGACGCCATCGTCGTTCATGTTCTTTATTCTCGCGCACCACTGTCCGCGTTTCCACCGCGAACGTCCCACATTGTCCCCAGGTGCATCAACGCTATGAAAATTCTAAGCGGATACTCATCAACAGGATGTCGGGTGTCCGTCAGTCGGCTTCCGCTGCGGCGTGTCGTGGATCTAATCGGCCCCGCCCGGGATATAGCCGTCAGGAAGACGTGCGAACGGGGCAGACGCACCGTCCTTGCTCCGGCACACTGAAGTCATGCCTAGCAAGCCTCCAGAGGGTCAACCGGCCCCGGTCGACGGCGCCCTGCCCGCCGCGGCCCACGCAGGGCTCGGTGCCCGGCCGTTCGGGGTGTACATCCACGTCCCGTACTGCACGACGCGGTGCGGCTACTGCGATTTCAACACCTACACGCCGCAGGATTCGGGTGGTCATTCCGGCATCGGGACGTTCGTGGACGCGATCGCGGGCGAGGTCCGACTCGCCCGCGAGGTGCTGGGTAACGCCGAACTCCCGGTTTCGACCGTCTTCGTGGGGGGCGGGACGCCGACCCTGCTGTCGACCGAGGACCTGGGCCGGTTGCTGCGCCTGCTGGACGGCGAGTTCGGACTCGCGCCGGGCGCGGAGATCACCACCGAGGC
The DNA here is from genome assembly GCA_026225295.1 of Frankia alni. Lineage (GTDB taxonomy): Bacteria > Actinomycetota > Actinomycetes > Frankiales > Frankiaceae > JAMFSN01. The sequence goes on along the minus strand of JAMFSN010000039.1, from coordinate 5,752 downwards.
GAACCCCGAATCGGTCGACGCGGCCGGGCTTGAGCGGCTGGTCGCCGGCGGCTACACCCGGATCTCGTTCGGGATGCAGAGCGCGCGGCCGCACGTGCGGGCCGCGCTCGACCGGCATCACACCCCGGGCCGGGTCCCGGACGTCGTCGACTGGGCCCGCAAGGCCGGCTTCGCCGATGTCAGCCTGGACCTGATCTACGGGGCTCCGGGCGAGTCGCCGGCCGACTGGCAGGCCAGCCTGGACGCGGTCGTGGAACTGGCCGTCGACCACGTGAGCGCCTACGCCCTGGTCGTCGAAGACGGCACCCCCTTGGCCCGGCGGGTCCGGCGGGGCGAGCTGCTCGCCCCCGACGACGACGTCCTGGCCGACCGGTACCTGGCCGCGGAGGAAACCTTGGCCGCGGGTGGCCACCGCTGGTATGAGATCAGCAACTGGGCCCGGACCCCGGCGGCCCGGGCCCGGCACAACATCGGCTACTGGAACAGTGACAACTGGTGGGGATTCGGTCCGGGCGCCCACAGCCACGTCGCCGGGGTGCGGTGGTGGAACGTCCGGCATCCGGCCGCCTACGCGGCGCGGGTGGCCGGCGGAGTGAGCCCGGCCCGGGCCCGCGAGGTGCTCGACACGGAGACCCGGCAGGTCGAACGGGTGATGCTGGGCCTGCGGCTGCGCGACGGGCTGGCTCTCGACGAACTCACCGCGGCCGGGCTGGTCGCGGCCCGTCAGGCGCTGGCCGACGGCCACCTCGAGGCGGAGCCCTTCGCCGCCGGTCGGGCGGTGCTGACGTTGAACGGTCGCCTGCTCGCGGACGGTGTGGTCGCGACCCTGCTGCCGGACTGACCGGCCCGGACGGCCCGCCGAGGAAGCCGCCCGCGCCGGAACCGTGATGCCCGGCCACTCGTTCGGAGGTCGCGGGCGCGGTTCGCGCCGGCCTCCTTGGCTACACTTGGCACTCACGGATGCGGAGTGCCAGCAGAGGTAGGCCGGCGGTCGACGGGGTGCGGGAGGTGGTGCGACGTGCTCGAGGACCGCCGACTCGAAGTCCTGCGGGCGATCGTCGAGGACTTCGTGCTCACGAACGAACCGGTCGGATCCAAGGCCCTGGCCGAGCGGCACAATTTGCGCGTATCGCCGGCCACCGTCCGTAACGACATGGCCGCGCTCGAGGAGGGCGGCTACATCACCCAGCCGCACACCAGCGCCGGCCGGGTCCCGACCGACAAGGGCTACCGCCTGTTCGTCGACCGCCTTTCGAGCGTCAAGCCGCTGTCGCCCGCCGAACGCCGGGCGATCCAGAGCTTCCTGGAAGGCGCGATCGACCTCGACGACGTCGTGCGCCGCTCGGTGCGGCTGTTGGCCCAGCTGACCCGGCAGGTCGCGGTGGTCCAGTACCCGTCGCTGTCGCGCAGCAGCGTCCGGCACATCGAGATCGTCAGCCTGACCCCGGCCCGGCTGCTGCTGGTCATGATCACCGACACCGGGCGGGTGGAACAGCGGATCTGTGAAGTGGTGGCCACCGCTGACGATCAGATCGTCGCCGACCTGCGGTCGGTGCTCGGCTCCGCGCTGCACGGCCGTCGGCTCGTCGATGTGCCGGCCACGATCGCGGACCTGCCCGAGACCGTCCGGCTCGAACTGCGGCCCTACGTGACGACGGTCGCGGCCGCGCTGCTCGAGGCACTGGTCGAACGGCCGGAGGAACGCCTCGCGCTGGCCGGCACCGCGAACCTCACCCGCTCGGCGCTCGACTTCACCGACACCCTGCGCCCCGTCCTCGAGGCGCTCGAGGAACAGGTGATCCTGCTCAAGCTGCTGGGGGAGGCGTCCGATCCGGGCATGGTGACCGTCCGGATCGGCCACGAAAACGATGTGGACGCCCTGCACACGGCCTCGGTGGTGGCCACCGGCTACGGCCGGACGGGTGCCGCCCTGGGCGGCATGGGTGTGCTTGGTCCGACCCGGATGGACTATCCGGGGACAATGGCGGCCGTCTACGCGGTCGCCCGTTACGTAGGTGATCTTTTGGGTGCCGACTGATGGCGACGGACTACTACGGCGTGCTCGGCGTGAGCAAGACCGCCGGCAACGACGAGATCAAACGGGCCTACCGCAAGCTGGCCCGCGCGCTGCACCCCGACGTCAACCCCGACCCGGCGGCGCAGCAGAAGTTCAAGCAGGTCACCGCGGCCTACGAGGTGCTCTCGGACCCGCAGAAGCGGGAGCTGGTGGACGCGGGTGTCGACCCGCTGGCGCCGGCCGGATCGGGCGGCGGTTCGCCGTTCGCCGGAGCCGGCTTCGGCGGCCTGGGCGACATCATGGACGCGTTCTTCGGGGGCGGCGGGGCGTCCCGTGGACCGCGCTCGCGGACCCGAGCCGGTAACGACGCCCTGCTGCGGCTTGACCTCGATCTTCCCGAGACGGTGTTCGGCACCACCCACGACATCACCGTGGACACCGCCGTGACCTGCGGGACGTGCAAGGGGGACGGCGCCCAGCCGGGCACCCACCCGGCGACCTGCCCGGTGTGCCACGGCCGGGGCGAGGTCCAGCAGGTCACCCGGTCGTTCCTCGGCCAGATGGTGACCTCCCGCCCGTGCACCCGGTGCTCGGGCACCGGCTCGGTGATCGAGCACCCGTGCCGGGAATGCGGCGGCGACGGTCGGGTGCGGGCCCGGCGGACGCTCACCGTCAAGATCCCGGCCGGCGTCGAGGACGGGATGCGCATCCGGCTGTCCGGGGAGGGCGAGGTCGGCCCGGGCGGCGGCCCGGCCGGCGATCTGTACGTCGAGGTGCACGAACGACCCCACCCGATCTTCACTCGGGACGGCGACGACCTGCACTGCGAGCTGCGCCTGCCGATGACGGCGGCCGCCCTGGGCACCTCGGTGACCCTCCCGACCCTCGACGGCGACGAACAGATCGTGATCAAACCGGGGACGCAGCCCGGGCACGTCATCGGGTTGGGCGGCCGGGGGGTGCCGCACCTGCGGGCCGTCGGGCGCGGGACGCTGCACATCCACGTGGTCGTCTCGACCCCGACCCGGCTCGACGAGGAGCAGGAGGCCCTGCTGCGGGACCTGGCCCGGCTGCGCTCCGAGGAGAAAGCCGAGGTCGTCGTGAGCAACGCGAACGGCGACGGGCAGGGCTTCTTCTCCCGGCTGCGCGGAGCCCGCGGCGGACGGTAACGGCCGGTCGCGCCCCGGCCCGACCGGCGCCGCGGGACCCCCCGGCCGGGGGCGAGAGCGCTGACCGCGCCCTTGTTCCGGGCCGACCCGCTGCCGGCCGGCCCGTCGTTCACCCTCGACGGGCCGGAGGGCCGGCACGCGGCGACCGTCCGGCGGCTGCGGGCCGGCGAACGGGTCGACGTCACCGACGGGCGCGGGACGCTGGCGTCCTGCACCGTGGCCGCGGTCGGTCGGGACCGCCTGGAGCTGGCCGTCGAGCGGCGCACGGTCGCGCCGCTTCCCGCTCCGCGGCTGGTCGTCGTCCAGGCCCTGGCCAAGGGGGAGCGCGGCGAACTGGCCGTCGAGTTGCTCACCGAGGTCGGGGTGGACGAGATCGTGCCGTGGGCCGCGTCCCGCTCGATCGTGCGGTGGGACGGCGATCGCGGCCGGCGGTCGCTGGAACGGTGGCGCTCGACCGCCCGGGAGGCGGCCAAGCAGTCGCGGCGGGTGTGGTGGCCGGTGGTCGCGGACCTGGCCGGTACCCGGGACGTGTGTGCCCGGCTGGCCGCCGCGGCCGACCCGGTCGTCCTGCACGAGGAGGCGACCGGTCCGCTGGTGCGACCGGAGCAGCTGGTTCCCGCTGTAGCGGCCGCGCGTCGGTCGGACGAAGCGGCGACCGACGGGCGGCCCGGGTCGACGGACGGCGTCCCGGAGAGCACCCGGGGGCCGGTGGTGCTGGTGGTCGGCCCCGAGGGCGGGGTCGCGCCGGACGAACTGGCCGCGTTCGCCGCGGCCAGGGCCCGGACCGCTCTGGTCGGGCCGACCGTCCTTCGAACCTCGACGGCCGGGGCGGTGGCCGCCGCCCTGGTTCTGGCGGCCACCGGCCGGTGGGGATCGGTCGACGTCGGTTTGGCCGAGTGAGCGTCGGCCATGGCGCGCTGGGACGATGACGCTTGCCGGCGGCCTCGGAAGTGTCGTTGTCGGCGGGCGTGGGGACGTGCGGCGACGCGGTCAAGGTGGCTTTCTCGGCAGGTGGCATAGTCCTGGGGCGCTGGACGCGCGCTGACGCGGTCAGCAATTCGACGCTGACGCTGACGGTCCGGCTCGACGGCCCGATCGGTCCCGGCCGCCGCCGCCGTGCCGGCCGTCCCTGTTTACGTCATCGTCCCCGGCCGCCCAGGCGTGCGTTGAGGCGGCCAGCCGGAGCGGCCACCGGCGCACCATCCTCCGACGCGATGCCTCACGTTATATCGCGATCCGGTCGGAAGGGAAATACCTGAAGTTCGGCGGGTGGTGGTTCTCCCGGACCGGCGGTATCGGCGGCGATCGGTAGACTTGAATCCGTCCACCATCACCCGTCCGAGAGGTACCGCGGCCGCGGCCGCAGCGCATGCCCGATTCATTCAGGATGACTGATCCCGCCGCCCGGCCGGACCAGCGCGCCGCCAGCCGACGCCCCGTGACCACCCGCATCGTCGTCCCGGGCACCCACAGCATGGTGGCCCTGCTCGGCCAGCAGGACGAGCTGCTCCGGGTCGTCGAAAAGGCGTTTTCGGCTGACATCCACGTCCGCGGCAACGAGATCACGATCACCGGGGACGTCGAGGAAAGCGCGCTGGCGGCCAAGTTGTTCGAGGAACTGGTCGCCCTGCTCGACTCCGGGACGGTCCTGACGCCCGGCCACGTCCAGCAGGCGCTGGCGATGCTGCGCAGTGGTGAGCCCGACCGCCCGGCCGACGTCCTCACCCTCAACATCCTATCCAGCCGCGGGCGCACGATCCGGCCCAAGACGCTGAACCAGAAGCGGTACGTCGACGCGATCGACGAGCACACGATCGTTTTCGGGATCGGCCCGGCCGGCACCGGCAAGACCTACCTGGCCATGGCCAAGGCGGTCCAGGCGCTGCAGGCCAAAAAGGTCAACCGGATCATCCTGACCCGCCCGGCGGTCGAGGCCGGGGAGCGGCTCGGCTTCCTGCCGGGCACGCTGTATGAGAAGATCGACCCCTATCTGCGCCCGCTCTACGACGCGCTGCACGACATGATCGACCCGGATTCGATCCCCCGGCTGATGCAGGCCGGCACGATCGAGGTCGCGCCCCTGGCCTACATGCGCGGCCGGACCCTGAACGACGCGTTCATCATCCTGGACGAGGCCCAGAACACCTCGCCCGAGCAGATGAAGATGTTCCTGACCCGGCTCGGGTTCGGCTCCAAGATCGTGATCACGGGTGACGTGACCCAGGTCGACCTGCCGAGCGGCTCCCGCAGTGGCCTGCGGGTCGTCCGGGAGATCCTCGACGGGCTCGACGACGTCCATTTCACGACGCTGACCAGCACCGACGTGGTCCGCCACCGGTTGGTGGGGGAGATCGTCGACGCGTACGCCCGGTGGGACACCGAGACCGCACCGCGGCCGCACCCGGGTCCGGTCGGCAGTCGGGGGGCCCGCGGCGAACCCCGCCGCGAGACGCTCGACGCCCGGGGCGAACGCCGGTGACCGGCGTGCCGGGCCGGGAGTCCTGATGGCCGTAGTTGCGGGCCGGGAGTCCTGATGGTCGTAGTTGCGGGCCGGGAGTCCTGATGG
>JAMFSN010000038.1 GCA_026225295.1 Frankia alni | reverse complement strand
CTCGTCGTGCTCGTCGTGCTGGTCGGCGCCGCGTCGCGCCGCGGGTTCAGCAAGCTCAACGTGCTCATCGCGCGGCCAGGGCGGCCGACGAGCTGTCGAACACGGCCTCGGCCGCCGTCTCGCCGGACCGGATGCAGGCCGGTATCCCGACCCCGTCGTAGGCGGCCCCGGCGACCGCCAGGGCCGCCGGCAGCGACCGGCGGAAACCTTCGACGCGACCCAGGTGCCCGGGCAGGTACTGCGGCAGGCCGTCCACCCAGCGGCTGACCCGCCAGGCCAACGGGCGGGCCGTGAAGCCGGCGATGGCGGCGACCTCGGCCGCCGCGACCCCGGCCAGTTCGACGTCCGGCCGCTCGAGCTGAGCGGTCTCGCCGGCCCGCCCGACACTGGCCCGGACCGCGGTCAGCCCGGTGCCGGCCGTCAGGTGCGGCCACTTGGCCGACAGGAACGTGGCCGCCTTGATCGCGGCCCCCTCTGTGGCCGGGACCAGCACGCCACTGCCGGGCGGGGTCGGGGCGTTCCGGTAGATGAGCGTGACCAGGGCCGTCGAGGCGTACGGGATGTCGGCCAGCAGGCTGGCCGCGTACGGGGCGTGGGGGGTCAGCAGCCGGCGGGCCGCGGCCGCCGGCACGGCCAGCACCACCCCGTCCGCTTCGAGCACCACGTCTTCCCCGCCATCAGATGCGATGACCACGTCCCAGCCGCCGGCCGCGGTCGGCCGCAGCGAGCGGGCCGCGCTCGACAGCCGGATCCGGGCGCCGGACTCATCGGCGACGCGGGCCGCGAACGCGCTCATCCCGCTGCGCAGCGCGCCGAAGACCGGGGCCGCGGCCGACGCGGCCGGACCCGTCCGGGCCCGCACCCGGCGGGCGCCGAGCAGCAGCGACCGGTCCTCCGCCACGATCGGCACGAGCTGGGGAACCGTCGCGTACAGGGAGAGCCGGTCGGCCCGGCCGGCGTAGACGCCGCCCAGCAACGGGTCGACGAGCCGGTCGACGATCTGACGACCGACCCGGGCCCCGACGTACCCGCCGACCGTCGGATCGGCGGCCAGCATCGTCCGGGGCAGCACCGCGTCCGCCGCCATCCGGGCCAGCCCGAGCGGCGAGACCACCCGGGAGCTGATCAACGCGAGCAGGTCGGTCGGGACCCCCAGCAGGGTGCGGGCCGGAACGGGACGCAGCCGGCCGCCGATCCACAGTGAAGCGGCGCTGGTCGCGGGGTGCACGATGTCGTGCCCGAGGCCGACCGCCCGGGCCAGCCGACCCGCGTCGGGCACCCGGGCCAGGAACGACTCGGCGCCCTCCTCGATCAGCAGTTCGCGGCCGTCCGGCCCGACCGGGCCGAGATCCGGCACCGGCCCGGTCCGCAGCTTGCCGCCGACCCGGTCGCTCGCTTCGACCACCGTGACCTCGGCCCGGCCGGCGAGCGCGTGCGCGGCCGCCAGCCCGGCGATCCCGCCCCCGATGACCACGATGCGCACGGCGCCGGGGCGCGGACCGGCCGTCACTGGTCGTGGACGATCTCGACGACCCGGGCCAGGACGCCCGGGTCGGTCTCGGGCATCACCCCGTGGCCCAGGTTGAACACGTGCCCCGGCGCCTTGGCGCCCCGGGCGCACACGTCCCGGACCTTCTCCTCGAGGACCGCGGGCGGCGCGAACAGCGCCGCCGGGTCCAGGTTGCCCTGCACCGCGCGGTCGGGCCCGATCCGGCGGGTCGCCTCGTCGAGGCCCAGGCGCCAGTCGACGCCGACCACGTCCGCGCCGGCCTCCCCCATCGCGCTGAGCAGTTCGCCGGTGTTGACCCCGAAGTGGATGCGGGGCACGCCGGCGAGGGCCGGCGACCCCAGCACCTTCGCGCTGTGGGGCATCACGTAACGGCGGTAGTCGGCCTCGTCGAGGGCGCCGACCCACGAGTCGAACAGCTGGACGGCGCTCGCCCCGGCGGCCACCTGGGTGGCGAGGTAGGCGGCCGAGATGTCGGCCAGCCGGTCGAGCAGGTCGTGCCAGAGCGCCTCGTCGGAGTACATCAGCGCCTTGGTGTGCAGGTGGGTGCGGCTCGGACCGCCCTCCACGAGGTAGCTGGCCAGGGTGAACGGCGCCCCGGCGAACCCGATCAGGGGGGTGGCGCCCAGCTCCCGGACCAGGATGCCGACCGCCTCGGTCACGTAGTCGACGTCACCGGCACCGAGCGGTCGCAGCCCGGCCAGCCCGGCGCGGTCGCGGACCGGTTCCCCGACCACCGGACCCACCCCGGGGACGATGTCGATGTCGAGCCCGATCGCCACCAGCGGCAGCACGATGTCGGAGAACAGGATCGCGGCGTCGACCCCGAACCGGCGGACCGGCTGGAGGGTGATCTCGGCGATCATGTCCGGCGCGCGGCAGGCATCGAGCATCGCGATGCCTTCGCGCAGCTTGCGGTACTCGGGCAGGGCCCGACCGGCCTGGCGCATGAACCACACGGGGGTGTGGTCGGGGCGTTCGCGGCGGCAGGCCTGAAGGAAAGGCGCATCGGCCAGCTCGGGCTGCATACCTCGATGGTGCCACGCGGGCGGGGCAACCGCCGCCGGCGGTCGGCCGCCGGCGGCGGTTATGCGGCAGTTACTTCTACGTCAGGTAGAACGCGGTGGGACCCGGACGGCCTCCGGCCGGTTGTCCGGGTGGCCCCCGCCGGGTGGCCCGGGCGACCTCCGCCGGAGGTCGCCCGCCGACCCGCGACACGCCGGGCGGTCACTTCCCCGGCGATCGGGTCGGGCCGTGGCACTGTCGCCTGGTCGGAATGGGACGGAGCACCCGCGATGTCGGGCTCGTGCCGGCCGCCGCGCACCGCGCGGAGGCCGCGTCCCGGTGGATTGCATCCGGTGAGGTGGTGTCGGCCGTGAACGGTTCGCTGGTAAGTGTTCTCGAGGCTCGGGTCCTGGTCTGCGTGGAGTGCGGGGACGAGCGCCCGTTCGAGCAGCCGCCCTGCGTCGACGACCATGAGCAGTGCGCGGAATGGGCCTGCGTGGAGTGCGGATTCGCCGTCTTCCTGGACCCCGGGTTCGGCGACCGGGAGGAGGCCGCCGATCCGGTGGCCGCGATGCTGGTGGCATCCCCGGCTGCCCCGGCCGCCCCCGGCCCAGACGAAACGTTCGATCGCCGCCCACATGCGGCCTGACGGCGCCCGCGCGGTCGTCCGATCCGGCCACTCAGCCGGCACGTGGGCCCGGGTCGCTCTACCGTGACGTCCGTGAGCGAGCCGTTGGCACCGCGGGACGATGCGCCCGATGCGCCCGACATCTTCCGGTCCTCGGTGGCGGCCCTGCGGGCCGGCCTCAACCGGGTCCGACCGGACGTCGCGATCCACGAGATGGCCGCCCCCCGCCGGCTGGCTCCGCATGCGGTGGCCATCGCGGGTTCGGTCGAACTGGGCGGCGACGAGATCGCCGTCGGCCGGTTGGTACTGCTGGTCGACCCGGCCGGGCAGCCCGCGTGGGAAGGCACGGCCCGGTTCGTCTGCTACGCCCGGGCCACCCTCGAGCCGGAGATGTCCACCGATCCGCTGTTGCCGGAGGTGGCGTGGTCCTGGTTGGGGAGCGCGCTTGATAACCACCACGCCCGGCACCGGGCCCTGGGCGGCACGGTGACGTCGACGACGTCCCGCCGATTCGGGGTGCTCGCGGCCGACGGCGACAGCTTCGACGCCGAGCTGCGCTGCTCGTGGTCACCGGACTGGGCGGAGACCGCGCCCCGGGGCCGGCGGCCCTGGACGGCGGGCGGTACGACCGCCCACCTGCACGCGTTCGGTGACCTGCTGGCCTCGATGGCCGGGCTGCCGCCCCGCCTGCCGGGCGTCGTTCCCCTGCCGGTGTCCCACATCTGAGGGCAACCCCTATCTGAGCGCAACCGTTCAGTCACACAAAGCTGTGTCAAAGGCGACGAATTTTGTCGTTCCCATTTCTCCTCGGCCAGGAACGCTACGAACGCCACCGACAGACGTACCATCGCCGATCGTGACGTCGACGTTTCCCGATGAAAAGCACGAGGCCAGGCAGGTGCAACCACTGCTGACGCCCACCGAGGGCGTACCGCCGGTCATCGTCGACGCCGCCGGGCTCACCGCGGCCGTCCGCCGCCTGGCCGCCGGAACCGGGCCGGTCGCCTTCGATGCCGAGCGGGCCTCGGGCTACCGGTACAGCCAGCGCGCCTACCTGGTCCAGATCCGCCGCCGCGGCTCGGGCTCGATGCTGATCGACCCGATCGAGCTGCCCGACCTCCGGGAGCTGCAGGACGTCGTGGCGGACGCCGAATGGGTGCTGCACGCGGCCAGCCAGGATCTGCCCTGCCTGTCGGAACTGGGACTGCGCCCGAGCACCTTGTTCGACACCGAACTGGCCGGCCGACTGCTCGGCTACGAGCGGGTCGGCCTGGGTGCGATGGTGGAACGGGTCCTCGGGTTCGGGCTGGAGAAGGGCCATTCGGCCGCCGACTGGTCGACCCGCCCGCTGCCCGAACCCTGGCTGCGCTACGCCGCCCTGGACGTGGAACTGCTGGTCGAGCTGCGTGACGTGCTCGCCGAGGAACTGGTCCGGGACGGCAAGATCGAATGGGCCCGGGAGGAGTTCGCCGCCATCGCGGCCGCTCCCCCGCGCGAGCCCCGGGCCGAGCCGTGGCGTCGGACCAGCGGCATCCACCGGATGCGCAGCCGCCGGCAGCTGGGCACGGTCCGCGAGATGTGGGAGACCCGCGACCGGATCGCCCGGGCCCGCGACATCGCCCCCGGCCGGGTGCTGCCCGACGCGGCCATCATCGACGCGGTCACCAACAATCCGCCGGATGTGGCGGCGCTCGCCAAGCTGCCGATCTTCTCCGGACCGAAGCTGCGCAGGTCGGCGACGACCTGGTGGGACGCGTTGGTCCGGGCGGCCGCGCTGACCGAGGCCGAGCTGCCGCTGACCGCGACCGGCAATCCGGACGGACTGCCGCCCCCGAGTCGCTGGGCCGAACGCGACCCGGCCGCCGCCGGGCGCCTGGCCCGGGCCCGGGCAGCTCTGACCGCGCTGGCCACCGACCACTCGATGCCGGTCGAGAACCTGCTCGAGCCGGCCCTCACCCGCCGGCTGGCCTGGTCACCGCCGGCGGAGCTGGATCTCGAGTCGGTGACCGCGGTCCTGCGGTCCGGCGGGGCCCGCCGCTGGCAGATCGACCTCGCCGCCGAAGCCCTGGCCACCGCGCTGATCGAGCCCCCGCCCACGCCGGCCTCGGCCCCGGAGGCCGCGCCGGCCGCCGCGCCCGCGCCGGGCCGTCCCGCCGCGGGGCCCGCCGCCTCGGGCACCTCCACCGCGGGCACTTCCCCTTCGGGCGCGGCCCCGCCGACCGTCTGACGCGAGCCGCCTTCCCCGGACCCCGGTTGGCAGGGTGCGCGGGGGCTATAAAGCGCCGGGACGATGCCACTTGCTGGGGGCCTGCAGACTGTCGTCGTCGGCGGGCCCGGGGACGTGCGGGGAGACTGCCCGTTGGGGTCTTTCCGGTAGATGTCATGGTCAGAGCGCGCTGAACGCACGCTGACGCGGTCCACTTCGGGCCGCTGACGCTCCCACGCCGGCCGCGCGGCCCCGACCGGCCGCGCCGACAGCCGCACCGACCGCACGATCGAGCCACCGAAGATCGAGTTACCCGTGGGTAACTCCTGGCGTAGGGTGGTGGGGCCGCCACGATGCCGGGCGGCCGTCCACCCCGGGAGGCGCCGTGTTCCGTTCCGCCGCAGGTTCCGTCCGCGATGTCGTCTTCGTGGACGGCGTCCGCACCCCGTTCGGGAAGGCCAAGGGCGTCTACGCCGAGACCCGGGCCGATGATCTCATCGTCAAGGTCATCCGGGAGCTGCTGCGCCGCAATCCGTCGCTGCCCCCCGAGAAGATCGACGAGGTCGCCATCGCGGCCACCACCCAGATCGGCGACCAGGGCCTGACCATCGGCCGGTCGGCCGGGATCCTGGCCGGCCTCCCCCGGTCCGTCCCCGGCTACGCCATCGACCGGATGTGCGCCGGCGCCGTCACGGCCGTCACGACCACGGCGTCCGCGATCGGGATCGGCGCGTACGACATCGCGATCGCCGGCGGGGTCGAGCACATGGGTCGCCACCCGATGGGCGAGGGCGTCGACCCGAACCCCCGGTTCCTGTCCGAGAAGCTGGTCGACCCGTCGGCGCTGGTCATGGGGTCGACCGCCGAGAACCTGCACGACCGCTATCCGAACATCACCAAGGACCGGTGCGACGCGTTCGCCGTCGCCTCCCAGCAGAAGGTGGCCAAGGCCTACGCCAACGGCCAGATCCAGCCGGATCTGGTGCCGGTGGCCGCCCGCCACGCCGACACCGGGTGGGACCTGGTCAGCAGCGACGAGCCGCCCCGGCCGGGCACGACCCGGGAGGGTCTGGCCGCCCTCAAGACCCCGTTCCGCCCGCACGGCCGGGTGACGGCCGGCAACGCGGCCGGGATCAACGACGGCGCCACCGGCTGCGTACTGGCCGCCGGCGACATCGCCGCGGAACTGGGGCTGTCGGCCAAGATGCACCTGGTCGGCTTCGGCTTCGCCGGGGTCGACCCGGCCGTGATGGGGGTCGGGCCGATCCCGTCCACCGAGAAGGCGCTGGCCCGCACCGGCCTGTCCATCGGGGACATCGGGCTGTTCGAGCTCAACGAGGCGTTCGCGGTCCAGGTCATCGCGTTCCTCGACCACTTCGGGATCGACGACGAGGACCCCCGGGTGAATCCTTACGGCGGCGCGATCGCGCTCGGCCACCCGCTGGCCTCCAGCGGCGTGCGGCTGATGACGCAGCTGGCCCGGGAGTTCGGTGAGCACCCCGAGGTCCGGTACGGCATCACCGCGATGTGCGTCGGCCTCGGCATGGGCGCGACCACCATCTGGGAGAACCCCGCCTACGAGGGAGCCAAGTAATGCCGGCACCGAAGCTGGACGCCCCGAAGCTGGACTACCCGGACGAGGTCGTGACCCGGGCGCTCGTCCGGTACCTGGACCTGCCCGGGGTCGCCGGCCCGCTCGCGCTGATCACGTTGGACAACGGCTTCGACCACACCCGGCCGAACACGTTCGGCCCCGGCGGTCTCTACGCCCTCGACGCGGCCATGGACGACATCACGGCCCATCAGCCCGGGGTCGCCGCGGTCGCGGTGACCGGCAAGCCGTTCATCTTCTCGGTGGGCGCGGACCTGTCGTACCGGTCGTCGATCCCGGCCACGACCGACGTCCGACCCCGGCTGCTGGAGCTTGGCCGGCTCGGCCACCGGGTCCTGCGCCGGGTCGGCGCCGGCCAGCTCGGCGATCGCCGGGTCCCGACGTTCGCCCTGGTCAACGGGGCCGCGATGGGTGGCGGTCTGGAGCTCGCGCTGCACTGCGACTACCGCACGATGTCCACGGACGTGGCCGCGGTCGCGCTGCCCGAGGTGGCACTCGGCCTGGTGCCGGCCTGGGGTGGCACCCAGCTGCTGGCCCCGCTGATCGGGGCCGACCGGGCCGTCACCGTGATCATCGAGAACCCGCTCAGCCAGAACCGGATGCTCAAGCCGGCCCAGGCCACCGAGCTGGGCATCGTCGACCGACTGTTGGAACCGGCCGACTTCCTGGAGGAGTCCCTGCGGTGGGCCGGCGCCGTACTGCGCGGCGAGACCGACCCGACGGCCACCCGGCCGCGCGTCGAACGCGGGGCCGCCTGGGCGGCGGCCGTGGCCCGGGGCCGGCAGCTGGCCGACGCCCGGCTGCACGGCGCCGCGCCGGCCCCCTACCGGGCGCTCGACCTCATCGAGTCAGCTGAGACCAGCGGGCTGGGGGACGGCTCCGCCGCCCTGGCGGCGCTGGAGGCCGGATTCGCCGCTGAGGACGAGGTCCTGGCCGACCTCGGCGCCGGCGAGGAGCTCCAGGCCAGCCTGTACGCGTTCGACCTGGTCCAGAAACGCGCCAAGCGGCCCGTCGGCGGGCCGGACCGTTCGCTGGCCCGGCCGGTGACCAAGGTCGGGGTGGTCGGCGCCGGGCTGATGGCCGCCCAGCTGGCGCTGCTGTTCGCCCAGCGCCTCGAGGTGCCGGTCGTGCTGACCGACCTGGACGCCGGCCGGCTCGACAAGGGCGTCGGCCACGTCCACGACGAGATCGACGGGCTCCTGCTGCGCGGGCGCATCGGCCCCGACGCCGCCACCCGGCTCAAGACCCTGGTCACCGGGTCGCTGACCAAGGACGCGTTCGCGGACGCCGATCTCGTCATCGAGGCGGTGTTCGAGGACCTGAAGATCAAGAAGCAGGTCCTGGCCGAGGTCGAGGCGGTAGTCGGGCCCGAAGCGCTGCTCCTGACCAACACCTCGTCCCTGTCGGTGACGGCCATGGCCGCCGATCTGACCCACCCCGAGCGGGTCGCCGGCCTGCACTTCTTCAACCCGGTGGCGGTGCTGCCGCTGGTCGAGGTGGTCCGCGCGGCAAAGACCGACGACGCTTCGGTGGCCACCACGCTGGCCGTCGCGAAGAAGCTGCGCAAGAACGCCGTGCTGGTCGCCGACGCTCCGGCTTTCGTGGTCAACCGCCTGCTCACCCGGTTCATGGGCGAGGTGCTGGCCGGGGTCGAGAGCGGCACGCCCATCGCGGTGGCCGACCAGGCCCTGGAACCCCTCGGGCTGCCGATGTCGCCGCTGGTGCTGCTGTCACTGGTCGGCCCGGCCGTCGCGTTGCACGTCGCCCAGACGCTGCACGGCGAGTTCGGCGACCGGTTCCGCGACCCGGCCGGCCTGGCCCGGATGGTCGCCGCCGGCCGGACCAGCGTCTACCAGGCCGACGGGACCGTGGACGAGGAGGTCGCGACGCAGATCCGGACCGGGCCCGGCGGTACCGCGCTGACCGGCGACCAGGTCCGCGAGAACGCCCTGGAGGCCCTCGCCCAGGAGATCCGCCTGCTGCTCGACGAGAAGGTCGTCGCGGCCCCCCAGGACGTCGACCTGTGCATGATTCTCGGCGCCGGTTGGCCGTTCCACCTGGGCGGGATCACGCCGTTCCTGGACCGCTCAGGCGTCAGCGAGCGGGTCACCGGCGGTCGCTTCACTCCCCCGGGCGTGGCCACGCTGCCCTGACGCGGCCCGCTCCGGACGGTCGCGTCGGCCCGGCACTTCCTGCGCGTCGCGTCGGCGTCAGGGCGGCTCATACGTCGCGCTGACGCTGACCCGAGCGCAATCCAGGCGGACGAACCCGAAATTGTCGGACCCGCGAGCCATGATCCCGGTCATGACTTCCTGGACCGATGCCACCACCGCCGCCCCCCAGCTGGCCGACGCCGTCCGGGCCCGGTTCGAGGCCCACGGCCTCGGACTGCTGGCCACCCTGCGGTCGGACGGCTTCCCGCGCATCAGCGGCATCGAGCCGCTCTTCGCGCTGGACGAGCTGTGGCTCGGGATGATGGCGGGTTCCCTGAAGGCCCGGGACCTGCACCGCGACCCCCGCTGCGCGTTGCACAACGCCACCGTCGACAAGGACGTGCACGACGGGGACGTTAAGATCACCGGGCGGGCGGTCGCGGCGACCGGAGCGGTGCGCGAGCGGTACCAGACGGCCTGGCGCGAGCATCGCGGGATGGACGTTCCGGAGCCGTTCGAGCTGTTCCACCTCGACGTGACCGAGCTGGCCAGCATCCGCCCGAACGTCGATCACTTGGTGATCGAGTCGTGGCGGGTCGGTCGGGGCCTACGGGTGGTGAACCGCCGATGAGGGTCGGTGCCGATTCAGGCGCAGGGTCAGCCGCGGGCAGCCGCGCCGGCCGCTTCCGGCGCGCCGCGCGGACCGTCCGGGCCCGGGTCCGTCGGTGGCGCACCGCCGACGACCCCGTCCGGGTCGGCCGGCGTGCGCGGCCGCAGGCTGAACCCGATCCCGGCCCAGATGAGGTCGGCGATGGTGGCCAGCAGGCGGGCGACCACCGCGACCAGCAGCGCCGGCCCCTTGGGCAGAGCGGGCGACAGCGCGAGGACGAGCACCGCCTCGCGCACGCCGGCACCGGCCGGCAGCACGATGATCAGGAAGCCGGCCGTCCAGGCCAGGGCGTAAGCGCCGATCGACAGCAGAATCAGCCGGCCATCGCCGCCCTTGGGGTGCAGGTCGCGCCCGATCAGCCAGGTGGCCACGCCGTAGAAGAGGAACCCGAGCATCAGCCAGCCCGCCGCGGTCAGTACGTGCCGCATGGCCAGCGGCTGGGTGAGGGCGGGCCGCTTGAGCACCCGGGCCGCGAGCGCCAGCAGCCGACTGAGCACCTTCGGATGCAGGACGACCAGGAAGACCGGAATGGCCAGCAACGCCCACCAGTAGTGCCGCAGAGCGGACGCCGAGACGAACGGCAGCGTGGCCGCCGCTACCACCCCGCCGCTGGGGACGGCCAGGGCCAGGACGACCAGGCTCGCGGAGGCCGACTCGGCCCGCCCGACGCCGTAGTCGCGGGACAGCTCCACCTGAGCCAGCACCGGCCACACGCTGCCGGGGATGTACTTGCCGATCTGCCCGACGAAAAAGACGCGGACCGCGGCCCGCAACGGCAGGTGGGCACCCAGCCCGATCAGGAGGACCCGCCAGGCCAGCACCGTCGTCCCGACGGCCAGCACGGTCATCACGCCGGAGCCGATGATGCCGAGCACGGTCAGCTCGTGGAACGACGCCGAGACCTTGTGCCATTCATCGGCCAGGGTCAGGGCGAGCAGAACGAGAGCGACCAGGAGGGCGCCCCGTACCAACCACCAGCGGATCGACCGCTTACGCGGCGACGCCGACCAGTGCCGGGCCGGGGCGGCGACGGCCGGGTCCGGGACCACGGCGTCCCCGGAAGGGTCGGAACCGCGCTGGGCGTCGTCCTGCTGCACACCGTGAAGCGTAACGACCGCCGCCCGGACCGCTGTGCCGCGCCCCCGCGAGCCGGGCCGCCGCGCGCTGTCGCCCGGCGGCCCGGACCCGACTCAGGCCTGTTCGACGCGGGTGTGGTCGTCCTCGAAGGCCGCCTGCGTGCGGGCCACCGCCTCGACCACGCCCCGGGCCAGCTCCTGGGCGGACAGCCCGACGTCGACCAGCACCTCGTCACGCTTGCCCTGGTGCAGGAAGCGCTGCGGAATGCCGAAGGCTCGCAACGGAACGTCGACATCGCTGTCGCGCAGCAGCTGCGCGAGCATCGAGCCGACCCCACCGACCCGCCCGTTGTCCTCGACGACAACGACCAGGTTGTGCTCGCGGGCCAGGTCCACCAGGGCCGGGTCGAGCGGCTTGACCCAGCGCGGGTCGACCACCGTGATCCCGATGCCCTGGGCCGCCACCCGGCCCGCGACATCCAGGCAGGTGGTGGCCATGGCGCCGGCCGAGACGAGCAGGACGTCCCGGTGCCGGGCGACCGCCGGTTCCCGGAACAGGATGTCGACCCCGCCGACCCGGTCGATGGCCGGCACGTCCGGGCCGACCTTGGCCTTCGGGTAGCGCACGACGCTCGGGCCGGTCTCCATCGCGACCGCCTCGCGCAGCTCCTCCCGCACGGTGGTGGCGTCCCGCGGCGCCGCGATGGCGAGCCCGGGGACGAGCTGGAGGAAGGACAGATCCCACATGCCGTTGTGGGACGGTCCGTCCTCACCCGTGACGCCGGCCCGGTCAAGCACGAACGTCACCGGCAGCTCGTGCAGGGCCACGTCCATCAGCACCTGGTCGAAGGCGCGGTTCAGGAACGTCGCGTAAAGGCACACGACCGGCTTGAGCCCGCCCATGGCCAGCCCGGCGGCCGAGGTGACGGCGTGCTGCTCGGCGATGCCGACGTCGAAGACGCGGTCGGGGAACGCCTTGGCGAACGCGCCGAGGCCCACCGGCTGGAGCATCGCGGCCGTGAGCGTGACGACGTCCGGCCGCTCGCGCCCGATCTCGACGATCTCCTCGGAGAACACGCTGGTCCAGGACCGGGCGCTGGCCGAGACGGCTTTGCCGGTCACCGGGTCGATGATGCCGACCCCGTGGAACCGGTCCGCGTCGTCCTGCTCGGCGGGCTGGTAGCCGAAGCCCTTACGGGTGACCGCGTGGACGATCACCGGACCGCCGAAGTCCCGCGCCCGGCTCAGCGCCGACTCGACCGCGACGATGTCGTGCCCGTCGACCGGGCCGACGTATTTCAGCCCGAGGTCCTCGAACATGCCCTGCGGCGTGACGGCATCCTTGATGCCCTTCTTGATCCCGTGCAACGCGTCGTAGAGCGGTGCACCGACCAGCGGCGTGCGGTTCAGGACGTTCTTGACGACGTCGAGCACCTGCTCGTACTCCGGCGCGAGCCGCAGCGACGCCAGGTGGTCCGCCAGGCCACCGATCGTCGGAGCGTAGGAACGGCCGTTGTCGTTCACGACGATGACCACCGGGCGGTCGGCCGCGGCGATGTTGTTGATCGCCTCCCAGCACATGCCGCCGGTCAGCGCGCCGTCCCCGACCACCGCGACGACGGCCCGCTGCTCGCCCCGCAGGGCGTAGGCCTTGGCCAGCCCGTCGGCATACGACAGCGCCGTGGAGGCGTGCGAGTTCTCAATGATGTCGTGCTCGGACTCCGCCCGGCTGGGATAGCCCGAGAGCCCGTCGCGCTGCTTGAGCCCGTCGAAGTCGTCCGCGCGCCCGGTGAGGATCTTGTGGACGTAGGCCTGGTGCCCGGTGTCCCACAGGATCCGGTCGCGGGGCGACTCGAAGACCCGGTGCAGGGCGATCGTCAGTTCCACCACGCCGAGGTTGGGCCCGAGGTGGCCACCGGTACGGGACACCGCCTGGACCAGGAAGTCGCGGATCTCGACCGCCAGTGCGGGGAGATCCTCGGCGGGCAGTTTCTTGAGATCATGCGGACTGCTGATGGTCGGCAGGATCTGCACTCGCTGCGCTCCGTTCGCCCAGGGGACCGCGGACCGTCCTCCGATCGGCCGGGGGCCCCCACGGTCCCGGCGGTCGACGCACGTCGCGTGCTCCGCGAGAGTTTATGCGCGCGATCCGGCCGCGCCGGGGCCGGGCCTGGAATGTCATGTGAAAGACACCGACCCGGAACTCCGGACCACGCGGCGGCCGGCCGCCGGTGGTCCAGTCACCCGGCCGCCTTCGGGCGGGTCGGTGAGGACCCGACGCGGTACCGCAGGCGCGACGCAGGTGACGCGCTTGCGGTACCGGTCGCTGGCTCGAACGCGCTACCCCCGGCCGGCCGCCTGCCGGCCCCGGCGGGCCACCGCGTCGAGCAGCACCGAGGCCAGCAGCACCGCGCCGGTGATGATGAATTTGATCGACTGGTCGAGGCCCAGCAGGTCCATGCCGTTCGAAATCGACTGGATGACAAGGATTCCAAGCAGTGCCGACCAGGCCCGCCCCCGGCCACCGAAGAGGCTCGTCCCGCCGATCACCGCGGCGGCGATCGCGTTCAGCAGGGTGTCGCTGCCACCCGAGGACTGGGTGACCGCCGTGCCCCGCGAGGCGGCCAGGACACCGCCGACCGCGGCCAGCGAGGAGCCGATCATGAAGACCGTGATCCGCATGAACCGGACGTTGATCCCCGCCCGGCGGGTTGCCTCGACGTTGCCGCCCAGGGCGTACACGTGCCGCCCGTACGCCGTCCTCCGGGTGATCAGGTCGAGGATGAACACGAGCCCACCGAAGATCACCAGGGCGAGCGGCAGACCCCGGTCCCGGTTGAGCACCCAGACCGCGACGACCAGCGCGATGGCGATCGTCGCGGTGCGGACGCCGATCTCGGCCGGTGGCCGGGGCCGCAACCCGGCCGCGACCCGACTGCGCAGCTCGACGAGCTGGGCCAGCACGTAGACGATCACGATCACGATCACTACCGCCCAGCCGGTCGCGGCGGTGAAGAACGTCGACGTCAGCTTCGTGATCGCGTTGGTCGGCAGGTTGATCGAGCCGTCCGTACCGAGCACCTTCAACTGGACACCCTGCCAGGCGATGAAGCCGGCCAGGGTGACGACGAACGACGGGACCCCGAAAACCGCGAAGACCGAGCCCTGGAACGCGCCGATGACCGCGCCCACGACGATCGCCGCGACGATCGCCAGGATCGGGTTCCAGCCGTGTTTGACCTCCAGCACCGCCATCACCGAGGCGGCCAGGCCGCTGACCCAGCCGACCGACAGGTCGATCTCGCCGAGCAGCAGGATCATGAAGACGCCGACCGCGATGGTGCCGGTCGCGGCCATCTGCAGGCTCAGGTTGGTCAGGTTGTTGGCGGTCAGGAAGTTCGAGTTCTGGGTCTGGAAGACGGTCCAGATGACGATGAGGCCGACGATGACCGGCAGGGAACCCAGCTCTCCGGCCCGCAGCCGCGCCCCGGCGGTCTGCACCAGTCCCCGCAGGCCCGGCTCGGCGACGAGCAGGCGCGGATCGACCTCCGGGCCGGCCCCGCCGCCCGCCGCGGCGTTCTTGGTCAAGCTGTTCACAGCGACGTCTCCTTAGGGCTCGGACCCTCAGATCCCGGACCCTCAGATCCCGGGGCGTCCGGCGGACCGGCGGCCCGGCTGGGGTCCGGTTCGCGCTCCGGCTGGTGGCCCCGATCGCCCGCGTCAGCGGCCCCGCCCGACCCGCCCGGCAGTCCGGCCTCGCCGATCTCGCCGGCCGTGGCCGGCAGCCCCGCCCGCCGGCCGGCTCGGCCGGCGCCGGACAGGACCGTGTCCGCGCCGGTGATCGCCGCGACCACCTCCTCCTGGCTGGCCGCCGCGACGTCGAAGCTTCCCGAGTTGCGACCCAGCCGCAGGACGACGACCCGGTCGCACACGGCAAAGACATCGGCCAGGTTGTGGCTGATGACCAGCACCGCCAGTCCGCGCTCCTTCAACCGAACGATCAGGTCGAGGACCTGGGCGGTCTGGGCGACTCCGAGGGCGGCGGTCGGCTCGTCGAGGATGACCACCTTCGGATCGCCGAGCAGGGACCGGGCGATCGCGACGGACTGGCGCTGTCCGCCGGACAACGACGCGACCGGGATCCGGACGCTCGGGATCCGCACCGACAGCGTCGAAAGCAGCTCGACGCTGCGCCGCTCCATCTCGATCTCGTCCAGGACGTGCAGCGCCCGTCCCCAGGCCGGACGCGGCTCCCGGCCGAGGAACAGGTTGTTGACGACGTCCAGGTTGTCGCACAGCGAGAGGTCCTGATACACGGTGGCGATACCGAGGGCGACCGCATCCTGGGGCCGGCCGATGTGAACCTCGCGGCCGTCGAAGCGAATGTGTCCGCCGCTCGGTGGCCCGACCCCCGAAATGGTTTTCACCAGCGTCGATTTCCCGGCGCCGTTATCGCCGACCAGGGCCAGCACCTCGCCGGCCGGCACGTCCAGGTCGACCCCGCTCAGGGCCTGGACAGCGCCGAACCGCTTGCTGATGTTCCGAAGGGAAAGAACGGGCTCCGTCATCCCAGCTCCCGAATTGGTGAAGTGTCCGAGCCGGGGCGTCTCCGGTCGACCGGACGGCCGACCGGAAACGCCCCGGCGTGGGAAGGTGGAATTCGGGTCAGTGGATCCCGGCCGCGGTGCACGCGGACTTGTAGGCACTCGTGCAGATGTCCGCGACGGTCAGGAATCCGTCCTTGATGACGGTGCTCTGGATGTTCGACTTTGTCAGTTCGACTGGCGTGAGCAGCACGGACGGGACCTGACCGGCGCCATTGTCGGTGGTCGCCGTGGCAATGCCGGTGATCGACTTGCCCTGCAGCAACGCGAACGCGAGTTGCGCGGCCTGCTCGGCCTCCGGCTTGATCGCCTTGTACACCGACATGAACTGCTCGCCGGTGAGAATGCGCTGGACGGCGTCAACCTGAGCGTCCTGCCCGGTGACGGGGGGCAACGGGGTCACGCCGGCCCGCTTCAACGAGGCGACGATCGCGGCGGCCATTCCGTCGTTCGCGGAATACGCGGCCGCAACGTTGTTCTTACCAACCTTGGTGATCGCCTGGTCCATTTCCGTGCCGGCCGTGTCCGGCGCCCAGTCCGGCGTGAAGGTCTGATATCCGATGTTGACCTTGCCAGTCAGGACGCTCAGTGCACCCTTCTTGAACAGCAGCGCATTGTTGTCGTCAGCCGATCCGTTGATCATGATGACCTGGCCGGTCTTCGCTTTCGCGCCCAGCTTGTCGAGCAGCGCCTGGCCCTGGAGCTGACCGACCTTCTCGTTGTCGAACGAGATGTAGGCGTCGACCTTGGCTCCGCTGATCAGGCGGTCGTAGGAGACGACCTTGACGCCCTTGGACGCGGCGTCGCGGGCGATGACCGCCGCCGCCTTGCCGTCGACCGGGTCCAGGACGAGGACCTTGGCGCCGTTGGTCATCGCCTGCTCGGCCTGGCTCTGCTGGGTCGCTGAGTTCTGGTCGGCATTCGAGTAGAGGATCTTGCAGTCCGGGCACAGCGCCTTGAACTTCGCCTCGAAGTACGGCTTGTCGGCGGCCTCGTAGCGGGTGGTCTTGGTCTCGGGTAACAGCAGACCGATCGATCCGCTCACCGCGCTGGCCGCGGTCGCCCCCGCCGAACCGGACGAGCCCGACGAGCCCGACGAGCCCGAGCTGGAATTGCTGGAAGTACACGCGGCAACACTCAAAGTGAGTGCCGCCAGTACCGAACCGGTAGCCAACATTCGCCGACGCCTGCGTGCCACAAAAGCCTCCCTGACGAGCTCACATCGCCGGACCGGTGGTCGATCACCACGCGAACGGGGCCGGCGGACTGGAAGCGAGTGTGCTGAATCACCGGGTTTGTCGTCAAGACTTGAACGTATAAAGCGTCTATAACGAACTATGTCTTCATGTTCGAACGACGAGGAGCGCGCTTGACGTCACCGGGTGAACACGGAGGGTCGGCAGGCGGGACACGACGGCCGGGAACGCGACGGCCGGGAACGGGGCGGGCCACCGGTGCGGCGCGCGTCCCGGGCGCGGCCGGACCGGGGGCCGGGCGGAACCCGTTCCGGACGAGGTCAGAGAACGGCGTCGGTCTCCCGCAGGACGAGCGCCAGAGCGCCGAGCACCTCGGCCCGCTCGCCCAGGATGCCCCCGACGATCTCGGGTACGGCGGCCGGGATCGCGAACCGGCCGACGACCTCCCGCAGCGGGTCGAGCAGCACGTCGCCGGCCGCGGCCAGTTCCCCGCCGACGACCACCCGACCCGGGTTGAGCAGGTTGCACAGGTTCGCGACGGCCACCCCGATGGCCCGGCCGGCGTCGGCGATGACCCGCTGGCAGCCGATATCCCCGCGGGCCGCGCTGGCCAGCATTTCGGGCACCGTCAGCTCCGGACCGTAGCTCGCGCGCAGCAGGCGCAACAGCACCGGAGCCCCGACAAAGGTCTCCAGGCAGCCGCGGTTGCCGCACCGGCAGACCGGGCCGGTCTCATCCAGCGTGGTGTGCCCGATCTCGCCCGCGGTACCGCTGCGCCCCTGGTGGAGCCGCCCGTCGATGACCAGCGCACCACCGATCCCGGTCGCCGCCTTGATGTAGGCCAGGTCGCTGACCCCCCGGCCCGCGCCCCAGGTGAGCTCGGCCAGCGCGCCCAGGTTCGCGTCGTTGTCGACCCGGACCGGCAGGCCCAACCGCTCGGCCATCGCCGCCGCCGCCGGCACCCCCACCCAACCGGGCAGGATCGCCGACGAGCCGACGGCCCCGCTCGTCGCGTCGATCGGTCCGGGCAGCCCCATGCCGACCCCGATCACCTCGGCGCGGTCGACGCCGGCCCGGGCGAGCACGCCGTCGACGAGCCGCGCCGCGGCCACCATGCCTTCCTCGGCCCGGTGGTCGACATCGATGTTGATCTTGTCTTCGGCGATCACCTGGTGGCTCAGGTCGCCGAGCGCGACCCGCAGGTGGCTGTGCCCGAAGTCCAGCCCCAGGACCAGCCCGGCCCGCTGACTGATCGCGACGCTGACCGCCCGCCGGCCACCGGCCGAGGTCGGCGAGACCTCGACCGTGCCGGCCTCCCGCAGTTGCCCGACGATGTTGGAAACCGTTGCCGGGGACAGCCCCGTGCGCCGCGCGATCTCGGCCTGGGTCAGGCTGCCGAACAGCCGCAACGCCTCGAGCACCCGACGCCCATTGGATTCACGCAGTGAAGCCTGGGATCCGGGCGTCGTTCGTTTCATGAACGCAGAGCCTGTGGCGCGCGGTCCCTCGGCGTCAAGGGAGCGGGTCGTCAGCTCAGAGGTCACGGAGCCGATTTTTTCAGTCGACGACGGGCCGTCCGCGGCCACCCCGACGGCCTGTGATGCCGATCACCGCCCCTGGTGTCTCAGGGGTTCCGACGACCCCGGGTCACGGGTCGGGGGTCAGTACCGCGACGCACTCGACGTGTTGCGTCATCGGGAACAGATCGAATCCGCGCAGGGACGCGAGGCCGTAGCCGGCCGGCGCCGCGACGGCCAGATCGCGGGCCAACGAGGCCGGGTCGCACGCGACGTAGGCGACCGCCCGGGGCCTTCCGGCGAGCACGGCCCGCATCACGTGGGCGCCGGCGCCGGCCCGGGGCGGATCGAGGACGACCACGTCCGGCCGCTGTCCCCGGGGCAGCAGGTTGTCGATCACCGGCGCGGTGACCCGCACGCCCCGGATCGACACCCACGGCTGGTCGCCCAACGACCGGGCCGCGGCCCGTACGGCGGCCTCATCCGATTCGACCAGCACCACCTGTCCGGTCGGACCGACCGCGCCGGCCAACGCCGCGGCGAACGGCCCGGCCCCGCCGTACAGGTCGAACGCGGTCTCCCCGGCCGCCGGGCGCAGCGCGGCCAGGACCTCGCCGACCAGGATGTCCACGGCCGCCGGATGGACCTGCCAGAACACCTCGGGTTCGAGCGGGAACGATCGGCCGCCGGACCGCCGGGTGACAATCTTCGGCGCGGGAACCGGGCCGGCGGCGTCACCGGCGACCTGTCCGGCGGCCGCGCCGGTGGCTGGGCCGCCGGACGGCCGCGACCCACCGGCCGGTGGCCCGGACGGGGTCACCGTGACAACGGTGTCGCCGGTCTCCGGACTCGTCACCACCTCGACCGAGGCCGCGCCCGGCTGGTCGTCACGGTCGGCTCCGGTCGCCAGGACCAGCGGATGCGCGATCCGACAACCCGGCACCGGCATCACCTCGTGCGACCGGTGCCGACGAAGACCGACCGTCCCCTCCGGGTCCACCGCGAAACGCACCCGGGTCCGCCAGCCCAGGCCGTCCGGCGCTCCCGGCAGTTCCAGGACTTCGACGGGGTGATCGATACCGGCCAACCGGCGCAGCTGCTCGGCCACCACCGCGGCCTTGAACCGGCGCTGGGCCGGCAACGACGCGTGCTGCCAGTCGCACCCGCCGCAGGCCCCGGGCCCGGCGTGCGGGCAGGGCGGTTCGACCCGGTCGGGCGACGGGCGCAGGATCTCGACCGCGTCGCCCCGCCAGTAGCGGGCCTGGCGATCGTCGGTCAGCCGGACCCGGACCCGCTCCCCCGGCAGCCCGTGGCGGACGAACACCACCCGCCCGTCCAGCCGGGCCACGCAGACGCCGCCGTTGGCCACCGCCCCCAGCTCCAGCTCGACCAGCGCGTCCGGTCGCGCCGGGGAGGGCCCCCCGGACATCCGGTCAGCCTCGGGATCCGGGGAGAACCCGGACTCCGGGAACGGGTCGGACCGGGTCAGCCCGCCGCTCGGACGGTCGGTCACCGCGTCCGCTCCGGCGCGGTGACCGCGACCGCGGGTCCATGATCGGCCCCGCCCGCCGCGCCGTCCGCCGTGCCGCCGCCCGCCGAACTGTCGCCGGGGCGGCCCGGGCCGAGCGGGCCGGTCTCGGCGGTCCCGTCGAGCTGCCAGGCGATGCTGGTCACCGCCACCCCGGGCGTGAACAGGAGCCGACCCTTGATCCGCAGCGCGCTCTGGTTGTGCAGGAGCTGCTGCCACCATTTCCCGACCACGTACTCGGGGATGACCACGGTGACGATCGTGCGCGGGTTCTCCCGCCGCACGCTGCGGACGTAGTCGAGGACCGGCCGGGTGACGTCCCGGTAGGGCGAGTCCAGCACGCGCAGCGGGACGTCGACGCCGTGGCGGTCCCAGTCGTCCCGCAGCGCGATTCCCTCCTCGGGGGTGACCGAGACCGTGACCGCTTCCAGGTCGTCCGATCGCAGGGCCCGGGCGTAACTGAGAGCCCGGACGGTCGGTTGGTGCAGCCGGGAAACCAGCACGATGACGTGGTTACGGGCCGGCATCGCCAGCTTGATCGTATCGGGCACCGCCAGGTCCCGGGTGATGCGGTCGTAGTGCGCGCGAATGCCCCGCATCATCAGGAACAGCAGGGGCATGGCGATGACGACGATGTAGGCGCCCTCCAGGAACTTGGTCACCAGGACGATCACCAGGACGAGGCCGGTGACGCTCGCGCCGACCAGGTTGATGGCCTGGGAGCGGCGGGTCCGGCGCCGTTCGTCGGCCGGCCGGCTCTCCTGGGCCAACCGGCGCTGCCAGTGCCGGACCATCCCGGCCTGGCTCAGGGTGAACGAGACGAACACCCCGATGATGTACAGGTGGATGAGCTGGTTGGTGTTCGCGTCGAACACCACGAGCAGCAGCGCGGCGGACAGCGTCAGCAGCACGACCCCGTTGCTGAACACCAGCCGGTCGCCCCGGTTGTGCAGCTGCCGGGGCAGGAACCGGTCCCGGGCCAGGATCGAGGCGAGCGCCGGGAACCCGTTGAAGGCGGTGTTGGCGGCCAGCACCAGGATCGCCGCGGTGAACACGGTGTTCCAGTAGAACCAGAACGTCTTGCCGAAAACGGCCGCCCCGACCTGCGAGATCGCGGTCGGGACGGTCGCGCCGGCCGGCAGCCCGATGTACTGCGACGAGCTCTGCGCCATGTGGACATGGGTCGTCAGCGCGAGGACCGTGATGCCCACGAACATCGTCACGGCGAAGAATGCCATGATCGACAACGTTCCGGCCGCGTTGCGGCTGCGGGGGCGACGGAAGGCCGGCACCCCGTTGCTGATCGCCTCCACCCCGGTCAGGGCAGTGCAGCCGTTGGCGAACGCCCGCAGGATGAGCAGCACGGCCAGCACCCCGGCCGTGCTGCTGGTCTTCCTGATCCCCAGATCGGCGGTCTGGGCGGTCATCGGCTGCCCCACGACGCCCTTGTAGGACGCCCACGCGAACATCACGTAGATCCCGACGATGAAGCCGTAGGTGGGGATCGCGAAGATCCGGCCCGCCTCCTGCACCCCGCGCAGGTTGAGCAGCAGCAACAGCGCGAGAAAGCCCAGGGACAGGGCCAGCGCGTGGCCCTGCAGACCGCTCGCCGCGGAAATGATGTTGCTGACCCCCGACGAGATCGACACGGCCACGGTCAGCACGTAGTCGACGAGCAGGGCGCTGGCCGCGGTCAGGCCGGCCGTCCGCCCGAGATTCTCGGAGGCCACGACGTAGGCACCGCCGCCGTTCGGGTACGCGTACACCGTCTGCCGGTAGGACGCCACGACCACGATCAGCAGGACCGCCACGGCCGCCGCCACCCAGGCCGCGGTGTGGTAAAGCGCCAGGCCGCCGACCGACAGCGCGACCAGGATGGCCTCGGTCGCGTACGCCACCGACGACAGCGGGTCGCTGCAGAAGATCGGCAGCGCCAGCCACCGGGGCAGTTCGGTGTCCCCCAGCCGGTCGCTCCGGATCGGGCGGCCGACAAGCAGTCGCTTGGAAGGCAGACTCACTTCGAGCGGATCGGGGGGGTCGAGCGGATCGGGGGGGCCGGTTCGGCCGGACCGTCAGCCGGCGGTCCGGCGGCATTCGGAGTCGGCGTCGGGCTGGGGCTCGGGGTCGGGCTGGGTACCCGGGACGGCCCGCCGGCCGCCATCCGCACGCCACCGGCGCGCGGCCGGTCGGGTCGGTCGCCCACTCCTTCGGACGATTCGAGTTGCCACGGCACGCTCGTCACCATCACCCCCGGCTGGAACAGCAGGCGCGCCTTGAGCCGCAACGCGCTCTGGTTGTGCAGGAAGTGTTCCCACCAGCGGCCGACCACATACTCCGGGACGAAGACGGCCACCACGTCGCGGGGGCTTTCCCGGCGGATCCGGGCCACATAGGACAGGATCGGCCGGGTGATTTCCCGGTAGGGCGAGGCCAGCTCGACGAGATCGATCTCGATCCCGCGTTCGTCCCAGGCCTGCCGCAGCCGCTGCCCGTCGGCCGGGTCGACGACGACGGTCAGCGCGACCAGGCTGTGCGGCCGGGTCGCCTTCGCGTAGGCCAGGGCCCGCAGCGTCGGGGCGTGGATCTTGCTGACCAGCACGACGGCGTGGATCCGGGACGGCAGCGTGGGCCGCCCGGCCTCGGGTTCCAGCTCGCGGGCGACCCGGTCGTAGTGACCGCGGATCCCCCGCATCAGCAGGAAGATGAGCGGCATCGCGATGCAGACCAGGTACGCACCCCGGGTGAACTTGGTGATCAGCACGATGGTCAGCACGACGGCGGTCAGCACCGCGCCGGTGAAGTTGATCGCCTGCCGGCGCCGCAGCGCCGCCCGGGCGGCCGGCTCGGACGGCCCGGTCGGGGAGCGCAGGATGCGCTGCCAGTGCCGCACCATGCCGGTCTGGCTGCAGACGAACGAGACGAACACCCCGACGATGTAGAGCTGGATGAGCCGGGTCACCTCGGCGTGATAAACGATCACGAGCAGCGAGGCGAACCCGGCCAGCAGGGCGATGCCGTTCGAGTAGGCGAGCCGGTCCCCCCGGGTGTGCAGCTGGCGGGGCAGGTAACCGTCCCGGGCCAGGATCGAGCCCAGCACCGGGAACCCGTTGAACGCGGTGTTGGCGGCCAGCACCAGGATCAGCGCGGTGACCGCGGCGATGTAGATGAACCCGGGCGAACCATGCCCGAACACGGCCGCCGCGACCTGGGCGATGACCGTGCGCTGCTGGCCGTGCGCGCCGATCAGGTCGGAGGAGCTCTCGGCGATCCGCACGTGGGCGATGAGGGCCAGGGCGGTCACGCCGATGAACATCGTGACCGCGATCGTGCCCATGGCCAGCAGGGTCGTCGCCGCGTTCTTGCTCTTGGGCTTCTTGAACGCGGGCACGCCGTTGCTGATCGCCTCGACCCCGGTCAGGGCCGTACAACCGGAGGAAAAGGCCCGCAGGATCAGGAAGACCGTGGCGATCCCGCCGAAGGACGATTCCGCGTGGATCTGGTAGTGCGCGCTCTCGGCCCGGGGCGGGTGGCCGAACGCCGTTCTGATCAGACCGATGCCGACCATGATGATGATTCCGGCCATGAACGCGTAGGTCGGCACGGCGAACGCCGACCCCGATTCGCGCACGCCCCGCAGGTTGATCGTGGTCAGGATGACGATCAGACCGACCGCGATGTAGACCCGGTAGGGCGCCAGCCCGGTGGCGGCCGACGTCAGGTTGGCCACCCCGGCCGAGACCGAGACGGCCACCGTCAACGTGTAGTCCACCAGCAGCGCGCTCGCCACGACGAGACCGGCCGGGGGCCCGAGGTTCGTGGTCGCGACCTCGTAGTCGCCCCCGCCGCTCGGGTAGGCGTGCACGTTCTGCCGGTAGGAGGCGACGACCGTCAACATCAGCACCACCACGGCCGCCGCCACGAACGGGGTGAAGTGGTAGTAGGTCAGGCCGCCCAGCGACAGAACCAGCAGGATTTCTTCGGTCGCGTAGGCGACCGAAGAGAGTGCGTCACTCGCGAAAACGGGCAGGGCGATGCGTTTCGGCAGGAGGGTTTCACCGAGTCGGTCGCTTCGCAACGGACGACCGACGAAACCGCGCTTGACGCGGTCCGTGAGCGGCACGCGGGTGATGGTACAGACGCGTACCCGTCGCGTCCGGCTTGATGTGACCTGCGCAACCTGGTGTGACCTGCGCTACCTGATGTGACCTGGGCGACAGGTAAGGCCCCGGGGGCCCGGCCGAACTACGCGCCCGGCGACGGGGTCGGTACTAGTCTGCTCGACGTGCACGTGGTCATCCTCGGTTGTGGCCGAGTCGGTTCTGCGCTGGCTCGGGC
The DNA here is from genome assembly GCA_026225295.1 of Frankia alni. Classification (GTDB taxonomy): domain Bacteria; phylum Actinomycetota; class Actinomycetes; order Frankiales; family Frankiaceae; genus JAMFSN01. Next base: position 11,912 of record JAMFSN010000038.1, on the reverse strand, counting down.
CGTCGACCGGTACGGCCATTCGGTCGCCATCATCGACCAGGAGCCGACGGCCTTCAACCGCCTCCCCGAAGACTTCGGCGGCCGGACGGTGACCGGCATCGGCTTCGACCGCGACACCCTGATCGAGGCCGGGATCGAGGAGGCGACCGCGTTCGCGGCGGTCTCCAGCGGTGACAACTCCAACATCATCGCGGCCCGGGTGGCCCGGGAGATGTTCGGGGTCGCCCAGGTCGTAGCGCGGATCTACGACCCCCGCCGGGCCGAGGTCTACGAGCGGCTCGGCATCCCGACCGTCGCCACCGTGCGGTGGACCCGGGACCAGATCCTGCGCCGGCTGGTGCCCGACGCGGTCACCCCCGAGTGGAGCGACTCCAGCGGCGCGGTGGTCATGACCGACTTCACGCCCTCGACGGCCTGGGTCGGGCGCCGGATCGCCGACCTGGAAGCCGAATCGGGGGGGCGCGTCGTGTGCGTGACCCGGTTCGGCGAGGGGATGCTGCCGGAACCGCGCACGGTGGTCCAGGACGGCGACCTGCTGCACATGGTCCTGCTGAAGGCCAAGGCGGCCGACGTGCTGACCGCCGTCACCGACGGCCCCAGACCCGACTGACCAGACCCGACTGACCAGAGCCGACTGACCAAGAGCCGACTGAGTGGTACGGGCCGAGGAGGCGCAGTGAAGCCGGTACGACGGGTGGCGATCGCGGGAGCGGGCAAGGTGGGCCGCTCGATCGCGGGGGAGCTGTTGGATCACGGTGCCCGGGTCCTGCTGATCGAACGCGACCCGGCCAAGATGCGGGCCTCGGCGCTGCCCGGCGCCACCTGGCTCAACGCCGACGCCTGTGAGGTGTCGACCCTCGAACGGGCCGAGCTGAACGGCTACGGGGTGGTCGTCGCCGCGACCGGTGACGACAAGGCCAACCTGGTCGTCTCGTTGCTGGCCAAGACCGAGTTCGGGGTGCCGCGGGTCGTCGCGCGGGTCAACCACCCGCACAACGAGTGGCTCTTCACCGAGGCCTGGGGCGTAGACGTGGCCGTCTCGGCCCCCCGCCTGCTGACCGCCCTGGTCGAGGAGGCGGTCAGTGTCGGCGATCTGGTCCGGCTCATGCGCTTCATGCAGGGCGAGGCGTCGTTGGTCGAATTGACCCTCTCGGACGATTCCCCGGTGCTCGGGCAGCGGATCGGTGACGTGAACCTGCCCCGCGACACCGCGCTGGTCACGATCCTGCGGGAGGGCCGGGTGGTCCTGCCGACCCCGGACGGGACGCTCGAGGCGGGCGACGAGGTGCTGGCCGTGGCCACCTCCCCCGAGACCGAAAGTCAGCTGGCCGAACTGCTCGGCGGCCCGACCGGCTCGACGAACGCGAACACGGCCGGCTGACCCCCGGACGACCCGGTCGCCGGGCCAACCGCGTCCGGGCCAACCGCGTCCGGGTCGGCGCCGCTGACCTTCGTCGTCCCGGGGTCGCCCGCGGCGACCCCCTGGTCGTCGTCCGCCGCGGCCGCCGCCGGCGCGAGCTTCCGCACGACCGCGACACTGGCCAGGATGGTCGCCACGTAGAGCGGGACCCCCAGGCCGAGGTTGGCGGCGGCCAGCCAGCCGGGCCGGTCGGCCAGATAGAGGGAGCCCTGGACGACGACCCGCAACCCGAACAGCGCCACCCACAGCAACGTCGCCCAGTGGGCGGCGCGGCGCAGGGCCGGATCGGCCCGCCACTGCCCGTACCGCTCGTCGAACGCGGCCAGGACGTAGCCGGCCAACGGTCGCCGGACCAGCATCGAACCGAGTCCGACGACCAGGAACAGCGCGTTGCGGGCGATCCCGGGCAGGAAGAACCCGCTGGCGCTGCCCGTCCGCCGGGCGATGATCACCGCGATGACGACGCCGAACATGCCCGAGAAGGTCTGCTGGACCGGCTCCCGCCGGACGATCCGCACCGCCAGGAGCAGCACCGACGCGGCGATCGCGACGACCAGCGCGGCCGAGAGCCCGGTGATGGCGTTGACCACCACGAACGCGACCGTGGGGATGGTCGCGTCCGCGATGCCCCGCGGGCCGCCGATCGCGTCGGCCAGGTAGGCCGCGGTCGGGGGCCGCCCGGGCCGGTCGGGCTCCGGCACGTCAGGCGCTCGCCGACGAGGCGGGCAGCAGTTCGTAGCGCGGGTTGAAGATGGTGGACCGGTGATCACGATGGGTCAGCAGACCGGTGGCCTTCAAGGAGTGACCCGCCTCGATTCCGGGGATGCGTCGCCGGCCGAGGAACACCAGCGTGACGGTGCCGCTGCCGTCGCAGATGTCGGCCTCCAGGCTGGGTGAACCGGCCCGCGTCCGGACCGTGACCGATTGTATCGCGCCGGCTACGCAAACCTGCTGACGGTCACCACACCGCCCGACCGGCACGGCGCCGGCCGACACGGAGATCTTCTGCAGATCCTCGTTCTCCAACTCGGCCTCGTCGGCCGTCAGCCGGTGAACCGTCCGCCCCCACCACCCGGTCCGGGTCGTCCCGTCCGGGCCGGGCGTAGGCGGGGCGGCGACGGGGCCGAACTCCTCCGACCGCTCGCTCGCTTCGGTATCGGCCTCCTTCGTCGGCCAGTACCTACGCTTGCTCGCTCCTGCGCTCACGACGGCCTCCCGATCGCCCGTTACCTATCTGCAACGCCCGGCAACGCCCCAGTGTGCCCCGCCGACGCGCCCGAAGGGCGGGAGTTGTCACGGACATCGCACCCGCGCGGTATCAGACCGGGCGAGAAACCGCCAATCGGGCGAAGATCAGCGGGTTTCGGTGATCTGGACACCCGGGCCGGGCGGCCCGGTGGCCGCTTCGGGATTCTCCAGGGCGTCCCGCAGTTCCTGGGGCAGCCGCAGCGGCAGCGGGTCACGCAGCGGCATGGCCACGTCGCCCCGCACCACAACCAGCGCGCCGAGCGCGGCGTCCAACAGCGGGGCCGCGGCCGGATTGACCGCCGCCTCCCCCGTCACGACGACCCGCAGGAACCAGCGCGGACCGTCGATGCCCAACAGGCGGCCGGGCACGGTCTCGCCCGGCGAACCGGTCGGCAACCGCAGCTCCACCTCGTCGCCGTGCGGCCCGGTGGTCAGCAGCGGCGGCTGCCCGCCTTCCCGCAGCGAATCGACGATCTCCGCGCGGACCTCGTCCCAGATGCCGGCCGACTTGGGCGCGGCGAAAACTGAGATCTCCAACGCGCTGTGCCCGTCGGCCAGCACGGCGGACATCAGTTCGCCGGAACCTTCGTCGCGGCTGAACCCCATCTGCAGACCGTCGAACATCGGGACCCGCAGGGCGCCGAGATCCACCCGGGGCAGGGTGTCGTCCGGTGCGTCGAGCGCGTCGTACGGACCGTCCAACGCCACCTGGTCGGGCGCGGGCCCGGCGGCCGGGTCGGCGAGCTCCGCTCCCCCGTGGCTGCCCACCGGTCGACTGGCCCGCTCGCCGCCCGCTCGCCGGCGGCCGCTGTCACGCTTACGCCGAAACACCCTGTCCGTCCCCTACCGTTGTCGTGAGATCGCTGCCCGCCACCGCCGCGACCGGCGCGCCGAAGCCGCCGGTCGAGCCGAAACCACCGGTGCCGCGGACGGTGTCCGGCAGCTCGTCGGTCTCCGCGAACGCGGCCCGCTCCACCCGCTGAATGATCAGCTGCGCGACCCGGTCGCCGCGCGCGAGGCGCACGGTCTCGCGGATGTCGGTGTTGACGAGTACGACCTTGATTTCTCCACGGTATCCGGCGTCAACCGTGCCGGGCGCATTGACGATCGACAGTCCGTGCCGGGCCGCCAACCCGCTGCGGGGATGGACGAAGGCGGCGTAGCCCGGCGGGAGGGCGATCCCGATCCCCGTCCCGACCACCGCCCGCTCCCCCGGCCCGAGCGTCACGTCCTGAGCCGTGACCAGATCCGCCCCGGCGTCGCCGTCGTGGGCGTACCCGGGGACGGGCAGCTCGCGGTCGAACCGACGGACCAGCACCGGCACGGAAGCCGGGTTCGCGGCGACCGGATCGGGACCGCCGCCACCGGTGGACGGGTCGGGCCGGGTGGTGACGTCCGACGGGTCGGCTCGAGGGATCTGCACGGGGCGATACTGGCACTGTGCGATATGAGGAGCGGTTGGTGGTGCCCCGGCTCTGGCATCTGTGGGCCGCCGGGTTCACCGCGATCGCGGCCAGCTACCCGGCCGCCTACCTGAGCGGCATCCCGGCGACCGCCGCTCTCTACATCGGGGTCTTCGCGCTCCTCGAGTACCTGCTCTATCTGTGGGGGCGGGCCCGGCTGACGGTCACCGACGCCGGGCTGACCGTCGGCGACGGGTCACCCCTGGCCCTGACCGCCGTCACCGGGGTGGACGTGCTGCCCGACGTCCGGCTCGCGCTCGTGCCGGGAACGCCGGCCCGGACGCGCGGCTGGATCCGCTCGGGCGTCCGGGTCCGCTCCGCCGCCGGCCCGGTCTGGGTCCTGTCGAGCCGGCGGCCGACCGAACTGGCCGCCGCGCTGGGGCGTCCCGCGCCGAGCTGACGATTCCGGCGCCGCCCGGGGGGACCTGACGATTCCGGCGCCGCCGGGGGCAAGCTGACGGTTCCGGCGTGGCCGGTGGGGCAAGCTGGTCGGGACCCGCCCGCCACCATCCGATCGGCGACCCGCCGCCCGGAGGACGATCACCAGGGAGCACCCGTGGCCAATCCGATCTCCAAGCTCGGGTGGAAGGTGATCGGCGGCGCCGCCGCGGCGGTGGCCGGGTCGCTGGCCAGCAAGGCGGTGACGAAGACCTTCGTCAAGGTGCGCAAGCACGGGCCGCCGGTCGATCCGACGCATCCCGACACCAGCTGGACCGACGCGATCGGGTGGGCGGTGGTCTCCGGGGTGGCCATCGGCGTGGGCCGGCTGACGGCCCAGCGGGCGGTCGCCCGCAGCTGGGTGAAGGCCACCGGATCCCTGCCCCCGGGCATGAAGGAACACGTCGAGGACTGACCGTCCGAAGGCCGGTCGGGACCGCGCTACCGTGAACCGCATGACGCTCGCCGCGGAGCACCCCGGACAGATCGCCGACGACGCGACCTTCACCTCGTACGACCCGGCGACCGGCGAGGCCGTCGCCACGTTTGTGTCGTGCCCGCCGGACGGGGTCACCGCGGCCGTGGAACGGGCCCGGGTCGCGGCCGACTGGTGGTGGGCGCTGGGCTGGGCCGAACGACGGTCCCGGCTGCTGGCCTGGAAGGCCTGGCTCGCCGGTCACATCGACGAACTGACCAAACTCGTCCACCGCGAGAACGGCAAGACCCACAGCGAGGCGTCGATCGAGATCATCGGTGCGCTGGAGGTCCTCGACTGGGCGGCCCACAACGCCCGCGATGTGCTGGGACCGCGCCGGCTGCGTCGCCGGCTGCTCACCACGAACCAACGGACCACCGTCGAGTACCGCCCGTACGGCGTGGTCGGGGCGATCGGCACCTGGAACTGGCCGGTTTTCACCCCGATGGGCGCGGTGGTCAGCGCGCTCGCGGCCGGCAACGCGGTCGTGTTCAAGCCCAGTGAGCTGACCCCGGCGGTCGGCGCGTTCTGGGCGGAGGCCTTCGGGCAGGTCGTGCCCGAACAGCCGGTGCTGCAGGTCGTGCAGGGGTTGGCCGAGACCGGGGCCGCCCTGAGCTCGGCCGGCCTCGGGAAGCTGTCGTTCGTGGGGTCGGAACACACCGCGCACCGGATCATGGCCACCTGCGCCGAGAAGCTCACCCCGCTGGTCCTGGAACTGGGCGGCAAGGACGCGTTGATCGTCGACGACGACGCCGACGTCGGGGCGGCCGCGGACGCCGCCCTGTGGTCGGGGCTCGGGAACGCCGGCCAGACCTGCGTCGGCATCGAACGGATCTACGTCACCGAGCCGGCCTACGACGCCTTCCTGTCCGCGCTGACGACCCGGGCGGCGGAGATCCGGGCCGGCGGTCCGGAACCGGCCGCCTACGGGCCGATGGTCATGCCGGCCCAGGTCGACGTCGTCCGTCGGCACGTGACCGACGCGCTGGCCCGGGGGGCGACCGCCGTGGTCGGCGGGCTGGAATCGATCCGGGCGCCGTTCATCGACCCGATCGTGCTGGTCGACGTGCCCGAGGACGCCCCGGCCAACACCGAGGAGACGTTCGGCCCGCTGCTGACGGTGGCCAGGGTCGCGACCATCGACGAGGCCGTCGCCCGGGTGAACGCCAGCGACCTGGGACTGGGCGCGGCGGTGTTCTCGCGCTCGCGGGGCGTCGAGATCGCCCGCCGCCTGCGGACCGGGATGACGTCGGTCAACTCGGTGATGGCGTTCGCGGCGGCCGGTGGGGCGCCGTTCGGCGGGGTGGGCCGGTCCGGCTTCGGGCGGGTCCACGGCGCGGACGGGCTGCGCGAGTTCGCCTGGGTCAAGACGATCGCCGTGCAGCAGTTCTCCTCCCCGATCGAGCTGATGTCGTTCCGCCGCCGCGGCCCGGCCGTCGCGATAGCCAAGAAGCTGGCCCGGCTCGTCCACTCCCGCTGAGGATCGGCGCCCGCTGCGAGTCGGTGCCCCCCGCGGAGCCGCGCTCCGGGGATAGCTCGTTGAATGCGCAACCAGCGCTCCGCGTGACAGTCCGCACCGCGCGCCCCCGGCTGGGAAGATGGGACCCGCGACCGGGTGACCGGCGACTGGTTGACCGGGGAGTGGGAGGAGAAACGGTGGCTGTCTACGCGCTTGGTGACCGGGTGCCGGTGATTGACCCCTCGGCGTACGTGCACCCCGACGCGACCGTGATCGGCGACGTGAAGATCGGCCCGGAGTCGACCATCTGGCCCCAGGCCGTGCTGCGGGGCGACCACGGCGAGATCCGGATCGGAGCCCGCACCTCGATCCAGGACGGGACCGTCATCCACACGACCGCCGAATACCCGACGGTGGTCGGCGACGGGTGCGTCATCGGACACCTGGTCCATCTCGAGGGCTGCACCATCGAGGACGGTTCCCTGGTCGGGTCCGGTTCGGTCGTCCTACACCAGGCCGTCGTCCGGGCCGGCGGGCTGGTGGGAGCGAACGCCGTGGTGAGCGACCGGGTCGAGGTTCCGTCGAAGGCCATGGCCTTGGGGGTGCCGGCCAAGATGCGGCTCAACGCGGTGGCCGACGGCGTGATCGAGCTGGGGGCGGCCTTCTACGTCGAGAACGGCAAGCAGTTCCGCGAGAAGCTGCGCCGCCTGGACTGAACGGGCCGCCTGGACTGATGCCCGGCTGCCGACCGCCGGGAATCGCACCGGCCGGAACGTGGCCCGGCGGGAACGGCAGAGTCAGCGCAAGATTCGTGTCAGCCTCAACGGAGATTCGGCGCCCGCTGACCCAGCCACTCGCCCAACCGGCCGGACCCGTCCGCGTCCGGGAACGTCCCCACGCCCGCTGACACCGACGCTCCCGGGCCCGCCATCGCGTGTCATCGTCCCGGCGCGCCAGGGCCTACGCCGACCATGCCAACCCCGCCGGGAACCCGACCGGACCGCCGGAACGGGCCGGGCCTCCGGAAACGGAACGGACCGGGCTTGCGGGACGCCCCGGCCGGCTCAGTCGCGGTCGGCCGGCGGGTCGGCGGCCAGCAGGTCGTGCAGCGGGCCGAACAGGGCCGGCGGGGCGGCCACCACCAGGTCGACCGATTCCGCCCGGCCGTGCAGCCCGCCGAGGCGCAGGCCGGCCTCGGTGGCGACGATCCCGCCGGCCGCCCAGTCCCACAGGTGGGGACCGCGCTCGTAGTACGCGTCCAGGGACCCTTCGGCGGCGGCGCACAGATCCAGCGCGGCCGCTCCGAACCGGCGGATGTCCCGGACCCGGGGCAGCACCCGGGCCAGAACCGCCCCCTGGGCGGCCCGGCGTTCGGCGCCGTACCCGAATCCGGTGGCGACCAGCGACCGCGACAGATCGGTCTCGGTCGAGCCGGTCAGCCGGGTCGGGTGCGGGTCGGCGCCCGACGCGGGGAAGGCCGACCGGAACGCGCCTTCCCCGAGCGCCGCCGTGTAGGTCACGCCCAACGCGGGGGCGTGCACGACCCCCGCGACCACCTGGCCGTTCACCTCGGCCGCGATCGAGACGGCCCAGTTCGGCAGCCGGTAGAGGTAGTTGACGGTGCCGTCCAGCGGGTCGACCACCCAGCGGACGCCGCTGGTTCCGGCGTCGTCGGAACCTTCCTCGCCGAGGATGCCGTCGTCCGGCCGGGCGGTCCGCAACCGTCGGCCGACCAGCTCCTCGGACGCCCGGTCGAGCGCGGTCACCACGTCGGTCGGCGAGGACTTGGTGGCCGCCGCCTCGACGTGCCCGAGCCGCCCCCGCAGCAGCAGGTCACCGGCCTCCCGGGCGACGGTGGTGGCCAGGGCCAGCAGTTCGCCCGGCTCCGGCAGGTCGCTCATACCCTCGACCCGGGGCGGTGCGATCGTGGTTTTGTCGCACCGTCGGCGGCCTCGGGCTTGCTCATGGGCCCATCGTGCCAACCGGGACCGGATCAAGGGGTGCCGCGCGGCTGTGACTCCGCCCGCAGTCCGTAGGATTGTTACGTGGTGACTGCAACCGGCGCGGGCGAATCCGCGCATCCGATCCCCGAGAAGCCGACCTTGGACGGGATCGAGGCCCGCTGGTCCGCGGTATGGGGCGAGCAGGGCACCTACGCGTTCGACCGGACGGCCGAGCGCTCGCGGATCTACGCGATCGACACCCCGCCCCCGACCGTCTCGGGGTCGCTGCACGTCGGCCACGTCTTCTCCTACACCCACACCGATGTGATCGCCCGCTACCAGCGGATGCGCGGCCAGGCCGTCTTCTACCCGATGGGCTGGGACGACAACGGGCTGCCGACCGAGCGGCGGGTGCAGAACTACTACGGCGTGCGGTGCGACCCGTCGCTGCCCTACGACCCGGACTTCGTCCCGCCGGGCAAGCCCGGCAAGGATCAGCTCCCGATCGGGCGGCGCACGTTCGTCGAGCTGTGCGAGAAGCTGACCGCCGAGGACGAGAAGGCGTTCGAGTCGGTCTGGCGGCGGTTGGGGCTCTCGGTCGACTGGTCGCAGACCTACGCCACCATCGACCACCGTTCGCGGACCGCCGCCCAGCGCGCGTTCCTGCGCAACCTCGGTCGCGGTGACGCCTACCTGGCCGAGGCGCCGACCCTGTGGGACATCACGTTCCGCACCGCCGTCGCCCAGGCCGAACTGGAGGACCGCGAGCGGCCGTCGGCCTACCACACGATCGCGTTCGCCCGGTCCGGCGGCGCCGATGCTGCCGACGCTGATGCCGACCCCTCGGTGGTCATCGAGACCACCCGGCCCGAGCTGCTGCCGGCCTGCGTCGCGCTGGTCGCCCACCCGGACGACGAGCGCTACCAGCCGCTGTTCGGCACCACGGTCCGCACGCCGGTGTTCGGCGTCGAGGTTCCCGTCCTCGCCCACCGGCTGGCCGACCCGGCCAAGGGGTCGGGCATCGCCATGATCTGCACCTTCGGCGACCTGACGGACGTCATCTGGTGGCGGGAGCTGCACCTGCCGACCCGCCCGGTCGTCGGGCGGGACGGTCGGTTGCTGGCCGAGGCGCCGGCCGACATCACCGCGCCGGGCGGGCGCGCGGCCTACGCGGAGCTCGCCGGCAGCACGGTGTTCGCGGCCCGCGAGCGGGTCCTGGCCCAGCTCGGTGAGGCCGGCGCGCTGCGCGGCGAGCCGCGCAAGATCGTCCACCCGGTCAAGTTCTACGAGAAGGGCGACCGGCCGCTCGAGATCGTGACCACCCGCCAGTGGTACATCCGCAACGGCGGGCGGGACGCCGGGCTGCGGGCCGAGCTGGTGGCCCGGGGTCGTGAGATGGCCTGGCACCCGCCGTACATGCGGGCCCGCTACGAGAACTGGGTCGAGGGCCTGACCGGCGACTGGCTGATCAGCCGGCAGCGGTTCTTCGGCATCCCGTTCCCGGTCTGGTACCCGCTCGACGCCGACGGCAACCCCCGCTACGACGCGCCGATCATCCCGACCGAGGACACCCTGCCGGTCGACCCGTCGTCGGACCTTCCCCCCGGCTACACGGCGGAGCAGCGCGGCGAGCCGGGTGGATTCGTCGGCGATCCCGACGTCATGGACACCTGGGCCACGTCGTCACTGACCCCCGAGATCGCCGGCGGCTGGGCGGCCGACGAGGAGCTGTTCGCGAAGGTCTTCCCGATGAACCTGCGCCCCCAGGGCCACGACATCATCCGGACCTGGACCTTCTCCACGGTGCTGCGCAGCCACCTCGAGTTCGGCACGGTGCCGTGGTCGAACGTCGCCCTGTCCGGGTGGATCCTGGACCCGGAGCGCAAGAAGATGTCGAAGTCGAAGGGCAACGTCGTCACGCCGCTGGCGCTGCTCGAGGCGCACGGCTCGGACGCCGTGCGCTACTGGGCGGCTTCCGGCCGGCCGGGCACCGACACCGCGTTCGACGAGAAAAACCCGAAGCAGATGAAGATCGGGCGCCGCCTCTCGATCAAGATCCTGAACGTCAGCAAGTTCATCCTCGGGCTCGGCGCGGCCGACAGCCGGACCGTCGACCCGGCCGCCATCACCCGGGATCTCGACAAGGCGCTGCTCGCCGCGCTGGCCGAGGTGGTCGACGGAGCATCCGGCGCGCTGGAGAACTACGACTACACCCGGGCGCTGGAGATCACCGAGTCGTTCTTCTGGCGCTTCTGCGACGACTACGTCGAGCTGGTCAAGCTCCGCGCGTACGGGTCGGTCGGCGAATCCGACGCCGCCTCGGCCCGCGCCACCCTCGCCGCGGCCCTGTCGGTGCTGCTGCGGCTGTTCGCGCCGGTGCTGCCGTTCGTCACCGAAGAGGTCTGGTCGTGGTGGCAGGAGGGTTCCGTGCACCAGGCCCGCTGGCCGGAGGCCGCGGACGTCCGCAAGCTGGCCGATGACGGTGCCCCCCGGCTGGTCGAGGCGGTCGCGGTGGCTCTTTCGGCGGTGCGGCGGGCCAAGTCCGAAGCCAAGCTGTCGATGAAGGCGGAAGCGGCCGCGGTCGTGGTGTCGGGCTCGCCCGACATCGTCGCCCTGGTCGAGCGGGCCGCGTCGGATCTCCGGTCGGCCGGCGGCATCCAGGTGCTGAGCTTCCGGCCCGATACCGGTGACCTCACCGTCACCGTCGACCTCGCCGCCTCCACCACCGCCTGACTCAGCCCGGCCGGGTTGGCCGGGTCGGGTTGGCCGGGTCGGGCCCGGTCGTGCGGCCCGGGTCCGGCCCGGTCGTCCCACGATCTGGGCGGGTCAGCGCGCACCCGATGGACCGCTCACGCGGACCTCTGCCCACGGAGCATCGCCACACCCGACCCACCCGCAGGCCGGCAACGTCAACGCGCCACCGGCGGCGCACCATCTATGACATCCACGCCATCACCGGAAACCCTCAACCCCGGGCGGGCGGGCGGCAGCGTCAACGGACCACCGACACCCGCTCACCCTGACACCCCGCCCCAGAACCGCATCCTGACCGTCTCAACGCGCGGCGGGCGCTGCGGTGACGCTGCCACTTGCCCTGGCAGCCGGGGCCGAGGCCGGTGGGGTCGGGGTGGGCCGCGGGTTGGCACCGTCAGCGGCGGCCATAGAACGCACAGACGATGACACCCGGCCGGCGACCACCTCCCGAGCCGGGACTGGCAGCCCCAACGAAGATCCACCGTCCGGGGACGATGACAGTCCCCGACCGGAGGCCACCTCCGGGCTGCAGTTGTCAGCGCCAACGAAGATCCACCGTCCGGGGACGATGACGGTCACCGACCGGACAGCGGTCGGCATCATCAGCGGGCGGCGCAGCGCCCGCTGGGCCCGCCGGCTGCGCCTGGTTCGGGGCCGGACCGGTACGTGGCGGGGTCAGCCGGCGCTGGGCGCTGCGGTGACGCTACCACTT
>JAMFSN010000296.1 GCA_026225295.1 Frankia alni | reverse complement strand
TGGACAAGGCCGGCGAGGAGTACATCGGGCACCCGCTGCGGGTCATGGCGACGGTCGAGGCGACCGCGCCGCTCGCCGGGGCCGACGTCCGGGCCGCCCGGATCGCCGCCGTGCTGCACGACGTCGTCGAGGACACCGACCTGACCCTCGACGACCTGCGGACGCTGGGCTACGGCGCCGACGTGGTGGCGGCGGTGGACGCGCTGTCCAAACGGCCCGGGGAACCGGTCGAGGACTACCTGGCCCGGGTGGCGGCCGACGACCTGGCCGTGGTCGTCAAGCGGGCCGACATCGGCGACAACAGCGACCCGGTCCGGCTCGGGCGGTTGCCGGCCGGGCGGGCGGAGTCCTTCGCGGAGCGCTACCGGGGGCGGATCCGCCTGCTCGACGACCTGGTCGCGACGCGCCACGCCGAGCGGAGGAGCGACCCGGCGCCCGGTTCCGACCGGTGAGACGCCGCCTGCTCGGCAACGGACTCGAGGTCTCGTCCATCGGGCTCGGCTGCATGGGCCTGAGCGAGTTCTACGGCCCGGTCGACGGGGCTGAGGCGCTGGCGACGATCGGGGCCGCCCTCGACGCCGGGGTCACCCTGCTCGATACGGCCGACGTCTACGGCCCGCTGACCAACGAACGGCTGGTCGGCCGGGCGGTCGCCGGGCGCCGCGACGAGGTGGTCATCACGACCAAGTTCGGCATCGTCCGGGAGCCGGGCGACGGGGCGATCTGCGGGATCGACGGCCGGCCCGAGTACGTCCGCCGGGCGCTGCACGAATCCCTGGCCCGGCTCGGCGTGGACACGGTCGATCTCTACTACCTGCACCGGCTCGATCCGCGGGTGCCGATCGAGGACACGGTCGGAGCGCTGGCCGAGCTGGTCCTGGCCGGGGACGTCCGGCACATCGGTCTGTCCGAGGTGGGGGCGGACACGCTGCGCCGGGCCCAGGCCGTGCACCCGGTCACCGCCCTGCAGAGCGAGTATTCGCTGACGACCCGGGACCCGGAGCGCAGCGGCGTCCTGGCCGTCTGCCGGGAGCTGGGGGTGGGCTTCGTGGCCTACTCCCCGCTGGGGCGCGGGCTGCTGACCGGCGCCGTCCGCGACCCGGACCGGCTGGGCCCGGACGACTTCCGCCGGTCCCACCCGCGGTTCGCCGGCACCAACCTGGCCCACAATCTGGGCCTGGTCGCCGACCTGCGGGAGATCGCGCAGGACAAGGGGGTCACCGGCGGGCAGCTGGCCATCGCCTGGCTGCTGGCCCAGGGCGAGGACGTGGTGCCGATCCCCGGGACGGGGCGCCGCGACCATCTGGCCGAGAATCTGCACGCCGCCCAGCTGGTGCTGGCTCCGGACGAACTGCGGCGGCTCGACCGGGCCTTCCCGCCCGGCGCCGCCGTGGGCGACCGCTACGCCGACATGTCCCGGCTGACCTGAAGGCCGAAGGCGGCGCGATCATGGTTTTCTCGCGCCGCCGGAGGCCACGGTTTCCCGGGGTCACCTGTGGCCGGGCCCGGGCGCGTAGCGGTCACTAGTCTGACCGGGTGGTGGACAGCGCACGGCCGGGCGGGGACCCCCGGCTGGCCGAGGATTCGCTCGAGGAGCTCGACCGCAACTGGCTGGAACTGCTCCAGGAACTGCGGGTCGCCGAGGCCGGCGTCCAGATCCTGTTCGCGTTCCTGCTCAGCCTGCCGTTCACCCAGCGCTGGACGCAGGTGAGCCACTTCGGTCACGTGATCTACGTGGTCGCGCTGCTGCTGTCCGCCGTCGCGTCCGCGCTGTTGATCGGGCCGGTCGCCTACCACCGGTTGACGTTCCGGCGGCACGCCCGGGCCCGGCTGGTCCGGACCGCCAACGCGATGGCCCTCGGCGGGCTGGCCGCGCTGGCCCTGGCCATCTGCTCGGCCGTCCTGCTGGTGATCGACGTCGTCGCCGGGCCGCTGGCCACCGTGCTGATCGGAGTCGGGATCGGCGCGGTGTTCGTGGTGCTGTGGCTGGTCGTCCCGCTGGCCGGCCGGCACGAACAGTTCGAGTTCGAGGAGCACCACCCCCGGCCCGAGCCGTCCGACCGCCCATCGCGGGCCGGGTCGCCGGGTCGCCGCTAGCGTGGCGAGTCCTATGTATGTGGCGAGTCCTATTTATAGAGCCTTGTTTTCGCTGGTCTTCCGGCGGATGGACGCCGAGGCGGCCCACCGGTTCGGCTTCGGCCTGATCCGCGCGGCCATGGCCGTTCCGGGCGTGGCCCGGCTGGCCGGCCGGCTGCTGCGCCCCCGGGACCCGGCGCTGCGGGTACGGGCCCTCGGGCTCGATCTGCCCGGGCCGCTCGGGCTGGCGGCCGGATTCGACAAGGACGGCCTCGGGCCGGCCGCGCTCGGGGCGCTCGGCTTCGCCTTCGTCGAGGTCGGCACGGTGACCGCCGAGGCCCAGCCGGGCAACCCCCGCCCCCGGCTGTTCCGCCTGCCGGCCGACCGGGCCCTGGTCAACCGGATGGGGTTCAACAACGCCGGCGCGGCGGCGGCGGCCGCCCGGCTGCGCCGCGCCGGTCGGGGCGGTCCCGGCGCGGGCCGCCCGGGCGTCATCGTCGGCGTGAACATCGGCCGGACGAAAGCGGTGGCCGAGGGGGACGTGATCGCCGACTTCGTGGCCAGCGCCCGGGCGGTCGGCCCGGTCGCCGACTACATCGCGGTGAACGTCAGCTCACCGAACACCCCTGGCCTGCGGGACCTGCAGGCGGTCGGGCGGCTGCGGCCCCTGCTGGTCGCCGTCCGGGCCGCGCTCGACGGGGCGGTCCCGGGCCGGCGCCTCCCGCTGCTGGTCAAGATCGCGCCCGACCTGGTCGACGCCGATCTCGACGCGGTCGCCGACCTGGCCCTCGAGCTGGGGTTGGACGGCATCATCGCCACCAACACGACGATCGGACGGGACGGTCTGAACACGCCGGCCGCCGAGGTGGCCGCGCTCGGCGCGGGCGGCCTGTCCGGTCCGGCGCTGCGGCCCCGGTCCTTGGCCGTGCTGCGCCGGCTGCGGGCCCGGGTCGGCGACGGGCCGGTCCTCATCGCGGTCGGGGGCATCGAGACCGCCGACGACGCCTGGGAACGGCTCCAGGCCGGCGCGACGCTCGTGCAGGCCTACACCGCGTTCATCTACGGCGGCCCGCTGTGGCCCCGGCGGGTCCAGCGTGGGCTGGCCCGTCGCATCCGGGCCGCCCGGGCCGAGGGGTCCGGTCGGGCGCACGACCGGGCCGAAGGCTCCGGTCCCGCGACCGGTAACGTCATCTGACGTGCGTCTTGTCATAGCCCGCTGCAGCGTCGACTACGTGGGCCGGTTGACCGCCCACCTGCCCTCCGCCGTCCGGCTGCTGCTGGTCAAAGCGGACGGCTCGGTCTCCATCCACGCCGACGGACGTGCGTACAAGCCGCTGAACTGGATGAGCCCGCCGTGCGTGATCGCCGAGGCGGAGGGCGTCTGGCGGGTCACCAACCGGGCTGACGAGCAGTTGATCATCACCATCGAGGACATCCTGCACGACTCCCGCCACGAGCTGGGGGTCGACCCGGGGCTGCGCAAGGACGGGGTCGAGGCGCACCTGCAGGTGCTGCTGGCCGACCGCTGCGACGCCATCGCCGAGGGGCTCACGCTGGTCCGACGCGAGTACGAGACCGGTATCGGCCCGGTCGACCTGATGTGCCGGGACACCGACGGCTCGTCGGTGGCGATCGAGATCAAGCGGCGGGGCGAGATCGACGGGGTCGAGCAGCTGACCCGGTACCTGTCCCGGCTGGACGCGGATCCGGGCCTGCCCCACCCGGTGCGCGGGATCTTCGTCGCGCAGGCGATCACCCCCCAGGCCCGGCTGCTGGCCGCCGACCGCGGGATCGCCTGTGTCACAGTCGACTACGACGCGTTGCGCGGCCTGGAGCCGTCCATCCCGACCCTGTTCTGAGGCCCGGACGGCCGATTTTCCGCCCGCTCCGACCCCCGCCGGCGCGGCCCGCCGCGAACGCTCGACGAGCTTGTCCGCGCGTCTTCTGCGAAAATCACAAGGCGGTAACGGCCGGCTCGAGCGGGTGTAGGGGAGCGGTGGGTATGGCGCGCGAACTGTCCACGGTCGGAGTGGTCGGGCTCGGCACGATGGGGGCCGGCATCGCCGAGGTGCTGGCCCGGGCGGGCGTCGCGGTGGTCGGCGTGGAGCGTGACGAGATCGGTCTGGCCCGTGGGCAGGGCCATCTGAAGCACTCCACCGACCGGGCCGTGGCCCGCGGCAAGCTCAGCGACGCGGAGCGGGACGCCCTGCTGGGGCGGATCGCGACCGGCACCGACCTCGGCGCGCTGGCCGGCTGCGAGCTGATCATCGAGGCCATCCCGGAGCACTCCGACCAGAAGCGGGCGCTGTTCGCCGAGCTCGACCGGCGGTGCCCGGAGACGACGATCTTCGCCACCAACACCAGCTCGCTGTCGGTCACCAAGCTCGCCGCGGCCACCACCCGGCCGGCGCGGTTCGTCGGCACCCACTGGTTCAATCCGGCGCCGGTGATGGACCTGGTCGAGGTGGTCGGCACGGTGCTGACCGACCCGGGCGTCATCGAGGATGTCGAGGCCCTGGTCGCCCGGGTCGGCAAGGCGGACGTGACCGCCGGCGACCGGGCCGGCTTCATCGCCAACGCGCTCCTGTTCGGGTATCTGAACAACGCGGTGCGGATGCTGGAGGCCCGGTACGCCAGCCGCGAGGACATCGACGCCGCCATGCGGTTCGGCTGCGGGCACCCGATGGGGCCGCTGGCGCTGCTCGACCTCATCGGGCTGGACTCCGCCTACGAGATCCTCGACTCGATCTACCACCAGTCGCGCGACCACCTGCACGCGCCCGCACCGCTGCTCAAGCAGCTGGTCACGGCGGGCTTGCTGGGCCGCAAGAACGGCCGCGGCTTCTACACCTACACCGGCCCCGACTCGTCCGAGGTCGTCGACGTGGGCGCCGCGTCCGGGCCGTCGGTCGAGGAGGCCCGGCCGGTCACCACGGTCGGCGTGGTCGGCACCGGGACGATGGCGGTCGGCATCGTCGAGGTCTGCGCGAAGAGCGGCTACGACGTGGTCTTCCGGGCCCGGGGTGAGTCGAAGGTGGCCGCCGTCCGCAAGCGGCTCGAGGCGTCGCTGGAAAAGAGCGTCCAGCGCGGTCGGTTGAGCTCGGAGGACCGGGACGCCACGCTGTCCCGCGTCCGGGGCACCACGAGCCTCGACGACCTGGGCCACGCCGACCTCATCATCGAGGCGGTCGTCGAGGACCTCGAGGTCAAGCGGGCCCTGTTCGCCGCGCTCGACGAGATCGCCAAGCCGGGCGCCGTGCTGGCCACCACCACGTCGTCGCTGCCGGTCATCGAGTGCGCGACCGCCACCACCCGTCCGGCCGACGTGGTCGGCATGCACTGGTTCAACCCGGCCCCGGCGATGAAGCTGGTGGAAGTGGTTCCCACCGTCCTGACCTCGGACGACGTGACGGCGACGGTCCGGGCGGTGGCGCTGCGGTCGCGCAAGCACCCGGTCGTGTGCGGGGACCGGGCCGGCTTCATCGTGAACGCGCTGCTCTTCCCGTACCTGAACGACGCGGTGAAGATGCTGGAGGCCCACTATGCGAACGTCGACGACATCGACACCGCGATGAAGGTCGGCTGCGGGCACCCGATGGGGCCGTTCGAGCTGGCCGACGTCGTCGGTCTGGACGTCACCCTCGCGATCCAGGAGACCCTGTACCGGGAATTCCGCGAGCCCGGCTACGCTCCCGCGCCGCTGCTCGAGCATCTCGTGACGGCCGGCTTCCTCGGTCGCAAAACGGGCCGCGGCTTCCGCGACACCTCACGCGGTTGACCGGTCGGCCCGCCGCGCCGATCGGTCCCACCGCGACCGCTGGCTGCGCGGTTACGGTGGAAACTTCCGGAACGGGTGTGCCGCGCGCGGTCAGGGGTAACCAACGATCATGATTTCGGTTCCGAACAGGGTGTCGCTCGACAAGAACGGCGCGAAGGACCTGGCTCGGGACGTGGCCACGTTCCTCCCCGACCTCGTGCTGATGCTGCGCCGGGTGGTTGCCGACCCGCGGGTGCCGCGGCAGGCCAAGCTGGAGGCCTCGGGCGCGCTGGCCTACCTGGTTTCACCGCGTAACCGGATCACCAACATGCTCCCGGTAGTCGGTCAGCTCGATGACGTGGCCATCGTCGCGTTCGCGTTCCGCCGACTGGTGGTCGGTGCGGGGGAGCCGGTGCTGCGCGAGCACTGGCGGGGCAGCGACCGGTCCTTCCAGCTTCTGCTCGGGGCCACCTCCGCGCTGGCCTCGCCGCGGGGGCTGATGCGCAAGGTCGCGATGGTCCGCTCGCTGGCCACCCACGCGCGGGACCTCGGCGGCCATCGCGCCGCCCCGGCCGGCCCCCGCATCGTCGAGGGAGAAGTGGTCAGCAACGGTCAGCAGCCGACGGCCAAGAACCACCGCTTCGGCCGCTGACCCCACCGACCCGGCCGACCGGGCCCGGCTCCGCGCCCCGCCCGGGCCGGGCCGGGCCGCCTGGTGTTGGTCGGGTCAGCGCGCATGGGAAAGGTCGTGGATGCTGACGTCTGTCCACGGAGCATCCGTCCCACCCGGTCGGCCGTAGGCCGGCCCCGCCATCGGTCCATGGCTGCGGGTCGGGCCCGTCAGCGGGCCCTCGGCGGCGCGGCGACGATGACACCCACGTCCCCGGCCACCCGGCCACCCGGCCACCTGCTCCCCGGCCACCCGGGTAGCCGGGGCTCCGGAGACGGGAGAGTTGGCACCGTCAGCGGGTTGCCGTTGTCCGCTGAGGGTGACGGTCGCTCCGGAACTGCGCTGTGACCGGGTGGGTGAACGTCGGGCCGCCCGCTGGTGCTGACGTCCCATGGGCCCATCGAGGCTTGGCTGGGTC
>JAMFSN010000295.1 GCA_026225295.1 Frankia alni | reverse complement strand
GCTGCCGACCTGGTGGCCGACCCGAGTTCGGTCAAGCGAAGCGCAGCCCGGGACAAATGGGCCAGTGCGGCAGAGTCGGCGTCCGCTCCAACGCGCCGGGACGCTGACGGTCGGCGCGGGCCCCCGAACTGTCATCGTCAGCGGGACTGGGGACATGCGGGGACACGGACGTGGGCGCCGGGTTAGGCGACTGGCATAGTCAGCGCGCGCACAGATTACGTTCACGCTGACGCCGTACGACCGCTCACACTGCCACCCACCCGCATCACCCCGGTCGGGCGGCGTCCAACCCCGGACAAACCTTGCCGGCCCACGCCCCCAGCCACCAGAACCCCCAGCCGCCCGGACCCCCAGCTGCCTGAACCCGTAGCTACCCGAACCTTCAGCTACCCAGCGCGGTGAGGAAGCGGGCGGCGGCCGGCGCCGCGGTGTCGGCCCCGAACCCGCCGTCCTCGACGATCACGGCGAACGCGACCGTACCGCGGTAGCCCACGAACCAGGCGTTCGTCTTGGGCGGGTTGTCGGTGCCGTACTCGGCGGTGCCGGTCTTGCCGTACACGACGCCCGGGAACTTCACCGCCGCGGCGGTGCCGGTGGTGACGACCTCCCGCATGAACCCGCGCAGCGTCGGGGCGACCCCGGCCGGCAACGGATGGCTGCTGGCCGCGGTGCCGGTCACGAACGGCTGACGCCAGGTTCCGCTGGCCACCGCGGCCGCGACGCTCGCCATCTGCACCGGGCTCGCCTCCACCTGGGCCTGGCCGATCGCCGAGGCGGCCGCCGCGACCGCGTCGCCCGGGGCCGGGAAGGACCCGCCGAACGAGGTGATCGGCAACGGCCCGGTGCCCGCCGCATCGAAACCGTAGAGCCGGGCCGCCCTGGTCAGGGCGCCGGCCGGCAGGGACCGTTCAAGGTTGATGAAGGCCGTGTTGCAGCTTTTCGCGAACGCCTCGGACAGGCTGATCTTCCCGAACTTCTCGGACTCGGCGTTCTGGAACGTCCGACCCCCGACCGACACCTTGTCCGAGCAGTCCAGCGGCGTGTTGGCCGTCTGGCCCGACATCAGGGCGGCCGTAGCAGTGATGATCTTGAAGGTGGAACCCGGCGCGTAGGTGCCGCGGACCGCCCGCCCGTAGCCGTTGAGCGGATGGTTCACGATGGCCAGTACGCCCCCGGTGGTGGTGTCGATCGCCACCAGGGCGCCGTTCTGGGTGAGCGGCGCCAGCGCCGCCTCGCCGGCCCGCTGGACGTTCAGGTCGAGCGTGGTGGACACGTCCTGCCCGTCGGCCATCGGATAGGCCCGCAACTGGCGGACCACCTGGCCGGCCGGGCCGGCGATGACGACCGCGCCCCCGGACGGGGTCAGCCGCGCGTTGTAGACCCGTTGCAGGCCGGTCGGCGTGGGGGTGGCCGCGCCGACCAGGTTGCCGGCCAGTTCGGTGTCGTCGGACAACTGGTTGCCGGTCCGGTCCACGATCTTGCCCCGGGCGGCGGTCGAGGTCGTCCGGCCCAGATGCTGGCCGGCGGCCAGGGTCGGGTACACCGCGTCCGGCCGGGCGGCGACCCGCCAGACCCCGCCGGCCCGCCGCAGCGTCAGGGTGCCGTCGTAGGTGAAGGCCCCGGACAGCCCGGCCAGGGTCAGCGACGCGTGGTACGGAACCGTCGCGGTCGAACCGTGCCGGGACAGCGTCCCGGCCGTGTACGTCGCGGCGGTGAGCTGAAGCTTGTCGCGCGAGGTCGTGATCGCGGTGACGATCGCGGGAACCGTCGCCGTGTCCGTGACCAGGGCGCTGGTCAAACGGCCCTGCGCCGCGACCGCGGCCGGCGTCGCGGCGGTGGTCGCGCCGGCCCGGGCCGGGCTGGTCGACGGCGACGCCGACGGGGAAGTGGCCGCCGGGGCGGCGGCCGGCGAGGCCGCGTCGACCGCCGTCCACGCGGCCAGGTACGCGGCGGCGGCCGACCGGGCGGCGTTGGTCCGGGCCCGCTCGTCGGACTGCTTCTTCAGTACGAAGGCCGTGACCCCCGCGGCCAGCAGGACGACCACCACGAGGCCGACAATGAAAGCGATCCGACGGCCGCGGCCGCGTCGGCGGGGGCGCAGCGACCCGTAGCCGGAGCTCCCATAGCCGGGGTTCAGCGACACGTTGATCGTGCTCCTTCCGCGGGCGCCGGACCGGCGGCGGGGCCGGACGGGCCACGGGGATCCGGGCTGTGCCACCCCCACGGCGGACCCAACGATACGGACGGCCGGCCCGCGGTCACCGTCCGACCCACCGGCGGTCCGGGCCGGGTCGCGCCACCCGACTCGCCGTCGACGGCCCACCCGGCCCGGACCCGGCCCACAGCAGACTCACAGCCAACGCTCAGGGCCCGCTAATCGGAGCAGGTCAACCTGGGACCATGACGATCCCGATGCGCGAGGTCCGACCCGACCCGACCGGGGCGCCCACCGCGACCGGAGCGCCCTCCCCGACTGGGGCGGCGCCCGCCGAGGTCCGTCCCCGGGTGCTGGTCGTCGACGACGAGTTCTCGCTCGCCGAGCTGCTGTCGATCGCCTTCCGCTACGAGGGCTGGCAGGTCCGCACGGCCGGGTCCGGACGGGAAGCGGTGCGCACGGCCCGGGAGTTCCGGCCCGACGCGGTCGTCCTCGACCTGATGCTGCCGGACGTCGACGGCCTGGAGGTGATGCGGCAGTTGCGGGGCGACCACCCGGATCTCCCGGTGCTCCTGCTGACCGCCCGGGACGCGGTCGAGGACCGGGTCACCGGCCTGACCGCCGGCGGCGACGACTACGTGACCAAGCCGTTCAGCCTGGAGGAGGTGGTGGCCCGGTTGCGGGGGCTGATGCGACGGGCCGGGCGGATGACGTCCGCGGCGACCGCCGGCGTGGTGGTCGGCGACCTCGAACTCGACGAGGACAGCCACGAGGTCCGCCGCGGCGGGCAGCAGATCGATCTGACCGCGACCGAGTTCGAGCTCCTGCGTTACCTGATGCGCAACCCGCGCCGGGTGCTGAGCAAGGCCCAGATCCTGCGCAACGTCTGGAACTACGACTTCGGCGGCCAGTCCAACGTCGTCGAGCTCTACATCTCCTACCTGCGCAAGAAGGTCGACGTCGGCCGGGAGTCGATGATCCACACGGTGCGGGGGGCCGGCTATGTCCTGAAGCCGGCGCCCCGATGACCCGGCTCGGGCAACGTCCGGGAGGGACCGGACTCCGGCGACGTCCGGGAGGGACCGGCGTCCGGGCGCTCCGGCGGGCCGTCCGCTGGCGCGGTTGGCCGTTGCGGACCCGCCTGGTGGCGGCCCTGCTCGGATTGACGGCGGTGGTCTGCATCGTGATCGGCGTGGTGACCGGGGTCGGGCTGCGCCACTATCTCGTCGACCGGCTCGACGGTCAGGTCGCGGACGCCGACGGCCGCTTCGCCGCGGCGCTGCACCATCCCAGCGGGAGCAACGACCCCTACGATCCGGCCACCGCGGGGCCCGGGTCCACGCCGACCACCGGCGAAGCCGGCACCACCGGCCGGTCCGGCACCACCGGCTCCCGGGCCGCCGCGACGTTCCTGACCGGGCCGGGTGCCCAGGTCGGGACGGTCGGGGCCCACCTCGTCGCCGGCCGGGTGACGTCGGCTGGACTCCTGGACCGGTCGGCCACCCTGCGCACCCTGTCGACCCCGGACCAGGCCGGTCTGCTGAGCGTTCCGACCGACGGGCACGGCCACACCCGGACGATCGCCGGGCACGGCAGCTACCGGGTCGTCGCGGTGCCCCAGGCCGACGGGTCGGTCCTGGTCGCCGGGCTCCCCCTGAGCGCCGTGAACGCGACGATCCGGAGCCTGATCATCACCGAGTCGGCCGTCATCGGCGCCGGCCTGCTGATGGCGGGCCTGCTCGGGACGACGATCGTCCGCGTGACCCTGCGGCCGCTGGGCCGGGTCGCGGCGGCGGCCGTCCGGGTCACCCACCTGCCGCTCGACCGGGGCACCGGAGCGCTGCCGAGCGATCTGCCCGCGCTCGACACCGACCCCCGCACCGAGGTCGGGCAGGTCGGCGCGGCCCTGACCCGCCTGCTGAGCCACGTGAGCAGCGCGCTCGGCGCCCGGCACGCCAGCGAGACCCGGCTGCGGCAGTTCGTGGCCGACGCGAGCCATGAGCTGCGGACGCCGCTCGCCGCCATCCGCGGGTACAGCGAACTGGCGTTGCGGACCCGGGATGGCGCGCCGCCCGAGATCGCGCACGCGTTGGCGCGGATCGCGTCCGAGGCCGGCCGGATGACCACGCTGGTGGAGGACCTGCTCCTGCTGGCCCGGCTCGACTCGGGCCGACCGCTGGCCCGGGAACCGGTCGACCTGTCCCGGCTGGCCGTCGACGCGGCGAGCGACGCCTACGCGGTGAGCCGGGATCACCGGCTGGTGCTCGACCTGCCGGACGAGCCGGTCGTCGTGACCGGCGATGTCGACCGCCTGCACCAGGTCCTGGCCAACCTGCTGGCCAACACCCGGTCCCACACGCCGGCCGGGACGACGGTGACGGTCTGGGTGCGCGGCGCGAGCCCGGACGACCCGACCGTGACGCTGGGCGTCTTCGACAACGGTCCGGGCATCCCGCCGCAGATCCAGCCGCACGTCTTCGAGCGGTTCGCCCGGGGCGACGGATCCCGGTCCCGGGCGGCCGGGAGCACCGGGCTGGGGCTCGCCATCGTGGCCGCGGTGGTCACCGCCCACGGAGGCACGGTCAATCTCACCAGCGAACCGGGGGCCACCGCGTTCACCGTCCGGCTGCCGGCCCACCCGGGGCCCGCTCACCCGGTGGCAGCGCTCGCTGACCGGCGACGAGCGCTCGCCGACCCGGGCCCGGCGGCCGGCCGGCCGGTCCCGGCGTCCACCCGGGTGGGCCGTCCGGCCCGGATCCGGGTTCACAGCTCGCGCCCAGGTTCCTGACAGTCCAGCGACAGAGTGATCGGGAACGGTGGCCCCATGACTGTCATCTGGCTGAGCCCCGCCCTTCCTGTGGACCGTGCGCACGTCGCCGCGCTCCTGTCCGACCAGCACACGGTCGCCCCCCCGACCGACCTTCCGCCCCGCGAGTCGCTGGCCGTCGCCACCAGCGACGAACGGCAGCTGCTGCAGGCCCTCGCCGCCCGACCGGCCGACATCTCGCTGCTGCTGGTCGCCCCGGCCGGGCGGGAGGTACCCCGGGAGGTCACCGAACAGGTGCGGCCCGAAGCGGTGGGCACCATCACCGGGGACCAGGCCGCGGCCGACCTGATCGCCGCCACGGCCGGCCGGCGGCGGGGCGCCACCGCCTGGCCGGACTACCGGGGCAGCACCACCCCGGCCGCGGCCGCCGGCGCCCTCGGGACCGGGGCCGGCGGCGACGGCCAGGGCCTGCGGGGACGGCCCCGGATCCAACTCCTCGCGTCCGCGCTGGTGGCCATCGCGATCATCGTGGCCGCCATCCTGGTCGTCACCAACAACAACAGCAGCTCGGCCGCCGCAACCAGCGGGTCCGGGACCGCCGCCACCGGTCAGGGGGCGCTCGGCGGGACGACCGGCGAGGGTGGTGGAACCGCCGCCGGGGGCGGCACGACCGGGACCGGCCGCTCCGCGTTGACGACCGCGCAGCTCACCAAGCTGGTCGCCTGCCTCAAGGAAAAGGGCGTGACCGTCTCGTCCGGCACCACGACCCTGCCCCGCCTGGACATGTCGAACGCCACCGTGCGGGCCGCGATGCAGTCGTGCGGTACCGCGCTGGGGCTCGGGGGGGCCGGCGCGGCGGGCCCGGCCGGCGCCGGTTCGGCTTCCGGCGCCCCGGGCACGGGTGGTACGGGCGCGGCGCCGTCCGGTCGGCCGTCCGCGCCGGTAGGCGGGTGAGAAGCCGGCCGGGACTCACAGCGGATTCACAGTTCACCGTCAGACTTGCCTAACAACGAGACGACAGGCTTACCGCTATGACGACGACCTCAGCGCTCAGCGCTGCCGACGCGGTTCACGAACCCGGGTCGGAAAGCGGCGCGGACCCGCAGACCGACGGCGGTGGAATCCGCGACGTCGAAATAGTGATCCCGGTTTACAACGAGGACCGCGATCTCGGGCCGAGTGTCCGCCGGCTCCATTCGTTTCTTACCGGTAACTTTCCTTTCACATTTCAGATCACGATCGCGGACAACGCCAGCACCGACAACACCTGGGCGATCGCGCGCCACCTCGAGCAGCTGCTGCCCGAGGTCCGTGCGGTGCGGCTACCGCTGAAGGGTCGGGGCCGGGCGCTCGGGACCGTCTGGTCGACCAGCCGGGCCCAGGTCGTGGCCTACATGGACGTCGACCTGTCGACGGACCTGGCCGCGGTGCTCCCACTGATCGCGCCGCTGATGTCGGGCCATTCGGATCTGGCCATCGGCAGTCGGCTGGCCCGTTCGTCGCGGGTGACCCGGGGCGCGAAACGGGAAACGATCTCCCGGTGCTACAACCTCATTTTGAAGACCACCCTGCACGCGCACTTCTCCGATGCCCAGTGTGGTTTCAAGGCGATCCGGACCGACGCGGCCCGGGAGCTGCTGCCGCTCGTACAGGACACCGGCTGGTTCTTCGACACGGAACTGCTGGTCCTGGCCGAGCGGGTCGGTCTGCGTATTCACGAGGTGCCGGTCGACTGGGTGGATGATCCCGACAGCCGGGTCGACATCGTGGCCACCGCCCTGACCGATCTGCGGGGGGTGGCGCGGATGCTGCGCGCGTTGTCGACCGGCACGCTGCCCATCGCCCAGCTGCGGGCCCGGCTCGGCCGAGGCCCACTGCCGGCCCCGGTTCCCGGGGTGCCGGCCGGGCTGGCCCGCCAGATGGTGCGCTTCGCCGGCATCGGCATCGCATCGACCGCCGCCTACCTGGTGTTGTTCGTCCTGCTGCGCGGCTCCATGGGGGCTCAGCCGGCCAACGCGCTGGCCCTGCTGCTGACCGCGATCGCCAACACGGCCGCCAACCGGCGGCTGACCTTCGGCGTCCGAGGCAGCGCCAACGCCGCCCGCAGCCAGCTCGAAGGCCTGGCCGTCTTCGGCCTCGGCCTGGCCCTGACCAGCGGATCGTTGGCGATTCTGAACGCGACCAGCGCGCATCCGGCCCGGGCCGTCGAGCTGAGCGTGCTGATCGGCGCCAACCTGGCCGCGACCCTGCTGCGCTTCGTCCTGCTGCGGGCCTGGGTCTTCCATCCGCACCGCCAGCCGGCGCCACTGGCCGGCGGCCCGCCGCCCGAGATTGTCAGCCAGGCCCCGGCCGTTGACGGGCCCGAGAGCGCGGAGGCCGGTCGATGACCACCGCCGATCTGGAACAGCGGCCGGGCGGGAGCGGCGGCTCGCCGCTGGACGGCCTCCGGCGGTGGCGCCGGTCCGGGACGCCCGCCGCGCCGCCGTCCGACACCACCGCCGACGTCGCCGCGGTTCGGACGGTCGACCCGCGGTGGGTGCGGCCGGCGTTGATCGCCCTGCTCGCCGCGACCGCCCTCCTGTACCTGTGGAACCTGTCCGCCTCCGGCTACGGCAACAGCTTCTACGCCGCCGCCGTCCAGTCCGGCACCAAAAGCTGGAAAGCCCTCTTCTTCGGATCGTCGGACTGGGGCAACTCCATCACCGTCGACAAACCCCCGGCCTCGCTGTGGGTGATGGCCATTTCCGGCCGCATCTTCGGCTTTTCCAGCTGGAGCATGCTCGCCCCCCAGGCCCTTGAAGGCGTCGCGACCGTCGCCGTCCTGTACGCGACGGTGAAGCGGTGGTTCGGACCGGCCGCCGGCCTGGCGGCCGGCGCCCTGCTCGCCCTCACCCCCGTCGCGGCGCTGATGTTCCGGTTCAACAACCCCGACGCGCTGCTCGTCCTGTTCATGGTGGCCGCGGCGTACTGCACCGTCCGGGCCCTGGAGAACGGGTCGACCCGGTGGCTGATCCTGGCCGGGACCGCCATCGGGTTCGCATTCCTGAGCAAGACCCTGCAGGCCTTCCTGGTCGTGCCGGCCCTGGGCGCGGTCTACCTGGTGTG
This sequence comes from Frankia alni, assembly GCA_026225295.1. Taxonomy (GTDB): domain Bacteria; phylum Actinomycetota; class Actinomycetes; order Frankiales; family Frankiaceae; genus JAMFSN01. The sequence goes on along the minus strand of JAMFSN010000295.1, from coordinate 32,315 downwards.
CGCGCCGACCTCGCTGGGCCGCCGAATCGTCGGGGTGCTGGCCGGCGCGGCCGCCATCATCGTGTCCGCCGGCTGGTGGGTGGCCGCCGTCGAGCTGTGGCCGAAGGGATCCCGGCCCTGGATCGGTGGCTCCGACAAGAACAGCGAACTCGACCTGATCTTCGGCTACAACGGCATCGGCCGCCTCACCGGCAACGAGGGCGGTCCCGGGGGCGGCGGTGGGCGCGGCGGGGGCGGCGGCGGGGGCGGCATGTTCTCGGGCGCCACCGGCTGGACGCGGCTGTTCAACACCACCATGGGCGGCGAGATCTCCTGGCTGCTACCCGCCTCACTGATCGCGCTGGCCGGCGGCCTGTGGCTGACCCGGCGCGCGCCCCGTACCGACCGCACCCGGGCCGCGCTGCTGCTGTGGGGTCTCTGGCTGCTGGTCACCGGACTGGTCTTCAGCTTCGGCAGCGGGGTGATCCACAACTACTACACGGTCGCGCTGGCCCCGGCCGTCGCCGCGCTGGTGGCCATCGGCGGCATCACCTTGTGGCGGGCCCGCGACCAGTGGATCTCCGGCGTCGTTCTGGCCGTCCTGGTCGCCGCCACCGGACTGTGGGACTTCCGGCTCCTCGACCGCACCCCGAACTGGTACCCCGAACTGCGCTGGATCGTGCTGATCGCCGCGTTGCTGGTGGCCGGCGCGCTGCTCATCGGCGGACGGCTGTTGGCCCGGGCGACGATCGGGCTGGCCCTGGCCGCGGTCGTGGCCCTGGTCGGCGCGCCGGCCGCGTACGCGGTCGACACCGCTTCCACCCCCCACACCGGCTCGATCCCGACGTCCGGCCCGGGCGGCGGCCAGGGTGGCTTCGGCGGCGGGAGCCCCGGAGGCCAGGGCGGCTTCGGCGGCGCCACCCGCCGGTTCACCGGTCAGGGCGGCGCACGCACCGGGGCCGAGGGATTCGGCGGGGCCGGCGGTTTCGGCGGCCCGACCGGCACGGCCGAGGGTCGCGGAACCGGAACCGGAACCGGCACAGGTGCCGCGTCCGGCTCGGGGACGGCGGCCGGACCAGGCGGGACCGCCGTCGGCGGTGGCGCTGCGGGTGGCACCGGGGGTGGCACGGCCAGCACCGCGCTGACCACCCTGCTCAAGAAGTCGACCGGCTACACCTGGGCCGCCGCCACCGTCGGCTCCAATACCGCGGCCGGCCTGCAACTGGCCAGCAACAGGGCGGTCATGCCGATCGGCGGCTTCAGCGGAAGCGACCCGTCACCCACCCTCGCCCAATTCCAGGCCGACGTGACCGCCCACAAGATCCATTACTTCGTCGGTGGGGGTGGCTTCGGAGGCGGAGGCGGAGGCAACAGCTCCATCTCGACCTGGGTGACCGCGCACTTCAAGGCGATCACGGTCGGCGGCCAGACCGTCTACGACCTGTCCCAGCCGACCACCAGCTGATCCGTGGGCCGGCTCGCGCCGGACCCCCACCCGCCCGGGCCGGCCCGCGGATCCATCCAAGCCTGGTCAACCTAAAGATTAACTTGAGTTTCAGCCGCTTCATCGCTGCCAAACTAAAGTTTGGCTTTAGGATGGGACGATGGCGGTCCGTCGCAGCGATCTGCACCGGAGGCTCTTCGCCCTGGCCGCCGGCCAGGGTGGGTTCTTTTCCGCGGCCCAGGCGGTCGAGATCGGCTATTCGTACCAGGCCCAGGCGCATCACGTCCGGGCCGGGAACTGGCTCCGGGTCGACCGGGGCCTGTTCCACCTGGTCGAGTGGGTCCCCGAAATCCACGACGAGCTGGCCCGGTGGGCTCTGTGGTCGGGTGGCCAGGGGGTGGTCTCCCACGAGACGGCGCTCGCCGTACACGGAATCGGCGAGTTCGAATCGCCCTCGGTCCACCTCACGGTGCCTCCCGGCTTCACCCGGCAACACCCCGCGCTGGTCCTCCACCACGACGTCCTTCCCCCCGACGACGTCCAGGGACAGGCCGGTTTTGCGGTCACGAACCCGGTCCGGACCCTGGTCGACATAGCGGTCGGCCGGCCCGATCCTGACCACCTGGCCCGCGCCATCGGCGAAGCCCGCGAAGCCGGACTGCTCACCTTCCGGCAGCTGCGGACCCGGGCCGACGAGGTAGACCTACGGGCGGCCCTGGAGATCGAACGGGCCCTGAACCATCAGTCGGCGCCGTGAGGTACGCAACGCCCGCCGCCCTGCGAATGGCCCTCGAAGTGCGTCTCCGGGATGCCGCCCGCCTTACCAAGGACGTCGATCTGGGCCTGCGCGCCGCGGTCAACGCCGCGGACGAACTGTATGACCGGATGATCGAAGCGCTGTCCACCGACCCGGACACAGATGGATTCATCATCACAGCGACCCGCCCACAACGATTGAGGGAGGACGGTGGCGGCCACGTCACCTGGCGTCTGAAAACGGTCGCGTCCCTCGCCGGCCGCCCCTTCGGCGCAGTCCAGCTCGACGTCTCACCCCGGTCGCACGAACTGATCGAGACCGACCGGGTACGGCTTCCCAATTCGCTGGCATTTGCCGGTCTGCCGGACCGATAGGACCAGGAGTCGTACTGCTCGGCCGCGATCTGCTCGTGCATCCACGCCGGGACGACTTTCGTCGCGGTCAAGACCCGGGCGCTCGGCCGGTCAGGAGACGCCGAGCTTCTCCAGCAGCAGGGCCCGGACGGCACCCGCGTCGGCCTGGCCCTTCATCGCCTTCATGACCGCGCCGACCAACGGGCCGACCGCCGCGACCTTTCCGCCCCGGACCTTCTCGGCAATCGCCGGAGCGCCGGCGATCGCCGCGTCGGCGGCCGCGTCGAGCGCACCGGTGTCGCTGACCACCTTCAGGCCCCGGGCCTCGATCACCGCGTCCGGGCCGCCCTCGCCCGCGAGCACGCCGTCGATGACCTTGCGGGCCAGGGCGTCGGTCAGCTCCCCGGCGGCGATCAGCGTGGCCACCCGGGCCACGTCGGCCGGCGTGACCGCCAGCTGCGACGGCGGGATTTCAGCGTCCGACGCCCGGCGGGCCAGCTCGTTGAGCCACCACTTGCGGGCCGCCTCGGGCGTCGCGCCGGCGGTGACGGTCTGCTCGACCAGGTCGAGCACCCCGGCCCCGCGCAGGTTCGCGATGTCGGTCAGCGTGTAGCCGTAGTCGCCGGTCAGGCGGGTCCGCCGTTGGGCCGGCGACTCGGGCAGGGTGGCCCGCACCGCCTCCACGAACTCGCGCGACAGCGCCACCGGGGCGAGGTCGGGCTCCGGGAAGTAGCGGTAGTCGGTGGCCTCTTCCTTGGACCGACCGGCCGAGGTGACCCCGGCGCCCTCGTCGAAGTGGCGGGTCTCCTGCACGATGCGCTCGCCGGCCGAAAGCCGGGACGCCTGCCGGCTGATTTCGTACCGGACCGCGCGCTCCACCGACCGCAGCGAGTTCAGGTTCTTCGTCTCGGTCCGGGTGCCGAACGGGTTCTCCGGGCCGTCCGGCGTCGCCGGGCGCCGCCGCAACGACACGTTGGCGTCGCACCGCAGCGAGCCCTGCTCCATCCGCACGTCGGAAATGCCGAGCGCCCGGCACAGTTCCCGCAGCTCCTCGACGTACGCGCGGGCGACCTCCGGGGAGCGGACGTCGGGCTCGGTGACGATCTCGACGAGCGGAATGCCGGCCCGGTTGTAGTCGACGAGCGAGTGGGTGGCGCCCTGGATCCGGCCGGTCGAACCGCCGACGTGCAACGACTTGCCGGTGTCCTCCTCCATGTGGACGCGGGTGATGCCGACCCGGTGGGTCTGCCCGTCGACGTCGACGTCGAGCCAGCCGTTGACGCACAACGGCTCGTCGTACTGGCTGATCTGGAAGTCCTTGGGCATGTCCGGGTAGAAGTAGTTCTTCCGGGCAAAGCGCGACCAGGGCACGATCGTGCAGTTCAGGGCGAGCCCGATCATCACCGTGTACCGGATCGCGGCCTCGTTGACGACCGGCAGCGCGCCGGGCAGGCCGAGGCAGACCGGGCAGACCTGGGTGTTGGGCTCGGCGCCGAACGCGGTCGGGCAGCCGCAGAACATCTTCGACTCGGTGCCCAGCTCGACGTGGGTCTCCAGGCCGATGACCGGCTCGTAGACCGCCAGCGCCTCGTCGTAGGTGGGCAGGTCGGCTAGGACCGTCACGGGATCTTCTCCTCGTCGTCGGCCGACCCCACCGGGTCGGCCGGTCCGTTGTCGGGCGCGGCGGGGCTCTGGTCGGCGGATTCGGGCGCGCCGGGGTGCTGGGCGGCCCCGGTCCGGCGGTGGATCCGGGTCAGGAAACCCGCCCCGATCAGGCCGACCACGCCCCAGAAGATCAGGATCGGCGCGACCAGGATGATCCCGAGCACGAGGGCCGCGACCGTCAGCCCCCAGACCACCATCAGCAGGACGGCGTCCTGCCGTCCCCCGCTGCGCAGCGCGACCATTAAAGGACCGGCGCCTCGTCGAGCAACGGGTGGCCCCGCCGGACGTCGAGCGCCGCCTCCAGGGCCGCCCCGACCCGGTAGAGCCGGTCGTCGGCGAACGCCGGGGCCATGATCTGGAAGCCGACCGGCAGGCCGTCGGACAGGCCGGCCGGCAGGCTCATGGCCGGGCCGCCGGCCAGGTTCGACGGGATCGTCGCGAGGTCGGTCAGGTACATCGCGACCGGATCGTCGACCCGCTCCCCGAGCGGGAACGCGACCGTCGGCGTGGTCGGCGAGACCAGCACGTCACAGGTCTCGTACGCGGCGGCGAAGTCCCGGCCGATCAGGGTGCGCACCTTCTGCGCCTGGCCGTAGTACGCGTCGTAGTAGCCCGAGGACAGGGCGTAGGTGCCGAGGATGATCCGGCGCTTGACCTCGGCTCCGAACCCGGCGCCGCGGGTCCGGCTCATGACCTCCTCGGCGCCCGGCGCGTCGGCCTCGCCCCCGGAGGCGCCGACCGCGTCCCCGACCCGCAGCCCGAACCGCATCGCGTCGAAGCGGGCCAGGTTGGAGGAACACTCGCTCGGCGCGATCAGGTAGTACGCGGCCAGCGCGTACTCGAAGTGCGGGCAGGACACCTCGACGACGTCCGCCCCGAGCGCGGCGAGCATGTCGACCGCCTCGCTGAAGCGGGCGACCACGCCGGGCGCGAAGCCCGGGCCGGTCAGTTCCTTCACCACGCCGATGCGCAGGCCGGTGACGTCGGCGATCCGGGCCGCGCCCACGACGTCCGGGACGGCCGCCTCGACGCTGGTCGAATCCATCGGATCATGGCCGGCAATCGCCGCGTGCAGCAGGGCGGCGTCGTTGACCGTCCGGGCCAGCGGACCGGCCTGGTCCAGCGAACTGGAGAACGCGACCAGCCCGTAGCGGCTGACCCCCCCGTAGGTCGGCTTTACGCCCACCAGGCCACAGACGGCGGCCGGCTGACGGATCGAGCCGCCGGTATCGGTTCCGAGCGCCAGCGGGGTCTCGAACGCGGCCACCGCCGCGGCCGAACCACCCGATGAGCCGCCGGGGATCCGGGTCAGGTCCCAGGGGTTGCGGCTGGGGCCGTACGCCGAGTTCTCGGTGGAGGAGCCCATCGCGAATTCGTCCATGTTGGCCTTGCCGACCGTGATGACGCCGGCCGCCCGCAGCTTCGCGACCACCGTCGCGTCGTACGGCGGGTACCAGCCGTCCAGAATCCGGCTGCCGCAGGTCGTCGGCATGCCCCGCGCGGTGAAGACGTCCTTGAGGGCGAGCGGGACGCCGGCCAGCGGGCCGAGCGGCTCACCGGCCGCCTTGCGCTCGTCGACGGCGCGCGCGTCGGCCAGGGCCGCGTCCGGCGCGACGTGCAGGAACGCGTGGACGCTCTCGTCCACCTTCTCGATGCGTTCCAGCGCGGCCCGGGTCACCTCGACGGCGCTGGTCTCGCCGCGGGCGATGGCGGCGGCCGTTTCGGCGGCGGACAGGTGCAGAAGATCGGTCACGTCGCCCTCAGTCTTCCGGGTCGAGGATGCGCGGAACCCGGAAACGCCCGTCCTCGGTGGCCGGGGCACCGGCCAGCGCGTCGGCCTGGGACAGGCACGGGCGGATCAGGTCGGACCGGAAGACGTTGGTCAACGGCACGGCATGGCTGGTCGGCGGGATGTCGGCGGCGGCGACCTCGGCGACCCGGGCGACCGAGCCGAGGATCACGTCGAGCTGGGGAGCCAGATGGTCCAGCTCGTCGCCCGACAGCGCCATGCGCGCGAGACGGGCGAGGTTCGCGACCTCGTCCCGGGTGATCGCCATGTGGTGCACTCCCTGGGATCCGTAAGCGGCTGGCCGGCGGCGTCCGTCCGACTGTCGACCGGTCGACGCGTCCCGCCGCCCATGGGCCGAAATTCACCGGTGGGTGACCGGGACCGGCTCATGATCCCCGCGTGTCCGAACCGGTGCCGTCGGCCCGCGTCGTCACTTGTCCCGAGGATACCGGGTCGGGCGATCCGCACCGGTCAGGCACTGGCTGCCCCGCCCTGACGTCCGACCGTGACGGGCCCGTTACCGGGCCGTGACCTCCGGGATGGACGCTCGCCGGATGTCCTACCTGCTGCGACTCGCGCTCCCGGACCGACCCGGGGCCCTGGGGGCGGTCGCCACCGCGCTCGGGCGCAGCGGGATCGACATCGCGAGCATCGCCATCGTGGAGCGCGGGGACACCGGGGCGGTCGACGATCTGATCGTCATGCTGCCCCCCGGGGGGCTGGCCGACACGGTGGTCACCGCGGCGCAGTCGGTCCCCGGCGTGCGGGTCGAGTCGCTGCGGCCGTTCCTCGACGGCGGGTCCGGAATCCAGGACGACCTGCAGCTCGTCGACGCGATGGCGGCCCGGCCGGAGGAGGCCCTGGGGCTGCTGGCCGACCTGGTGGCCGGCGTCTTCCACGCCGACTGGTCGGTCCTGCTGGAGTGGGTCGGCCCGGACGACGTGCGGGTCCGGGAAGCCTCGGGCGGAGCGCCGTCCCTCGGCGGGGACGATCTGGCCACCCCGGAACGGATCCGGGCCACGCCCCCCTGGATGCCGCTGGCCGGGGCGGCCCGGCTGGAACGCGACGACCGCTGGTGCCCGGCCCGATGGTCCGATCTGGGCATGGAACTGGCGGCCGCGCCGGTCGGCTCGCCCCAGCTGGCGGTCCTGGTCGGACGGCCCGGGGGCCCCACCTTCCGCGCCTCGGAGGTCGACCGCCTGGGCCATCTGGCCGGCATCGCCGCCACCGTGGCCCGCACCGCCGGCGCCTGAGATCTGAGGCCCGCGAGGGCCCGGTGACCGGGCGCCCCTACCGGGCCGCCGTGTCGGCGGGTCCGCTGGCGGCGACGGTCACCGGGGCGGTTGCGGGCCCGGTGACCGGGGATCCGGATCCCGCGGCCGGCGTCGGCACCCGGGAGGCCAGCCAGGTCGGTACGAGGGCGGCCGGCAGAGCGGGCGCGACGTGCCAGCCCTGAGCCGCGTCGCACCCGAACCGGGCCAGCCGTTCCCACTGGTCGTGGCGCTCGACTCCCTCGGCGACGACCCGTAGACCGAGCCCGGCGCCCAGGCCCACCATGGCCCCGGCGAACCGGGCGTCGCCGGTGCCGTCGTCCATCCGGCGGACCACGGACCGGTCGACCTTGATCTCCGACAGCGGCAGCCGACGCAGGGCATCCAGCGCCGAGGTGCCGGTGCCGAAGTCGTCCAGACTCACCCCCACCCCGAGCGCGACCAGCTCGCGCAGGGTCTCGGTGGCCCGGTCGAGATCGGCGAAGACGACGCTCTCGGTGACCTCGACGGTCAGCAGGCGGGACGGCAGTCCGCTGGCGGCGAGCTGTTCGCCGACCGCCGGCGCGAAGAGCGGGTCCCGCAGGTCGCGGGACGAGGCGTTGACCGCCACCGCGACATCGATGCCGGCCCCCCGCCACCGGGCGACCTGCTCGAGCGCGGCCCGCACCACGAAGGAGGTGACCGGCCGGATCAGTCCCGCGCCTTCGGCCAGCGGAACGAACATCGACGGGAGCAGCAGGCCCCGGCTCGGATGCCGCCACCGCAGCAGCGCCTCCAGCCGCCGGACCGCGCCGTCGGCGATGTCGACCTGCGGCTGGTAGTGCAGTTCGAGTTGCCCGGCGGCCAGGGCCCGGCGCAGCTCGGCGGTGGTCCGGGTCCGCACCGACACGCCCCGGGCCTCGCGCGGGCCGTAAAGCTGCACCCCGCGACGACTCTGCTTGGCGGCGTACATGGCGGTGTCGGCCGACCGCAGCAGGCTCGACAGATCCGCGCCGTGCTCCGGGTACAGGGCCACCCCGAGGCTCGCGTCCAGGTCGACCAGCGCGCCGTCCAGCTCGTACGGAACCTGCAGCACCGACCGGATCCGCTCGGCCACCTCGAGGACGGCCGCCGTACCCCCTTCGGCCCGGGGCACGGTCGGCAGGAGCACCGCGAACTCGTCCCCACCCAGGCGGGCGACCGTGTCCCCGGGCCGCAGGGCCCGGGTCAGGCGGGCGCTCACGACGGCCAGCAGTTTGTCGCCGGCGTGGTGGCCCAGGGTGTCGTTGACGTCCTTGAAGCGGTCGAGGTCGAGCAGCAGCAGCCCCACCCGACCCGCTCCCCCGGGCCGGGCCGCGACCGCCAGGGCGACCCGCGCGCGCTCCCGCAGCAGGGCCCGGTTGGGGAGCCCGGTCAGCCCGTCGTGCAGGGCCTGATGCTCCTTCTGCAGGGACAGTTCGCCCACCTTGTAGACCACCCACAGCGCCGGCAGCAGCAGCGCGACCAGCCAGACGCTGCGTTCGGCGACCACCACCACCAGCGGCGACAGGGCGAGCACGGCCGCGTTCAAGGCCAGGTGGTAGTGCAGATCGGCCCGCAGCACGGTCCGGAAGGGGACCCCTTCGTGCAGGGCGACGGCGCAGGTGACGAGGGTGACGTTCACGGCGAACAAGGCGGCCGCGGCCAGCGCCACGGCCGGCAGGTCCCGGACGTCGAGGCCGGGGCGGACGTGCATCGCGTGCGCGACCGCGCCGGCCGCCGCGTAGCTCAAGGAGTATTGGGAGACGTTGAAGGCGACCCGCCACCAGCGCCGACCGGCCACGCGTTCGACGACCAGGCAGACGATGGCGTGCACGAGCAGCGCGGGGGCCGTCCCGACCCCGAGCACCATCGCGAACAGGAACGTCGGCGTGACATCCGCCCCACCCGGGTCCCGGGTTCCGAGAACCGTCAGCGGCCGCAGCCCGACCGAGACGGTCAGCGCGGCGAGGACGCCGAACGTGACCGAGGTGGTGAACGTGCCCGAGACCAGGGCGTAGGCGGGCAGGCCGATGCTCAGCGCGATCCCGGCGACGACCACGACGGTGATGTAGGTCCAGAACGCGCTCACCCCGAACGGCGGGAGCACCTCCCGCGGATCGGGCGCATGGCCGTGGATGCCGCCGATCCCCCGGCTCCGGCGACGTTCCGCCCGGCCGCGCGGCCTCTCCGGCGGATCGCGCTCGGCCGGCTCCCAGAGGGCGAGTTCGGCCTGCTGGGCCCGGAGGTCCTGCCGGTCCCGACGATCCTGCTGGTCCCGACGATCCTGGCGGTTCTGTTCGTGCTGGCGGTCGGCGGCGGGAGCTGGGCGACCGAGAGGAACGGCCTGACGGTCAGTGCCGGTGCCCACGGTCGGGCCGGGCGTTACGTCCGTGCCGTCCGTGTCGTCGCCCCCCTTCGTGGGCTGGTCGCGCTCGAACCCCTCACCGTCACCACCGGCCTGCGTCACGGCACGGAACCGGTCGTCACATGGCACACCGTAGTCTGTCCTTTCCGGACAGGAAGCAGATGGCGGATGGCGTGGGTCGTCCGCCACCGGCCATTCGCGGGAGATGCGACAACCCGGATCACCCGGTCCGGAGTGGCCCGCCGTGTGGGCCGCCGACCCCCTTCCGATCCCGTGATCTGCGCTTATCCGCACGATGGAGGGAACCCGGCGGCCGGGCCCCGGCGCCGGTGACAGCCTCCGGCCACCCGCGCGTGGTCTCTACGGTCCGGCGGTCGACACTTCCGGGTCGGACGGCGGCCCATCGGGCTGGGCGGCCGGCTCGGGTTGGGCGGCCGGCTCGGGTTGGGCGGCCGGCTCGGGTTCCGGCGGCAGCGCCAGCGCGGCCGCGGCTTCCGGACCGTCTTGGAGGAGCGCGGCGAAGCCGTCCTCCTCCAAGAGGGGCACGCCGGCCGCGCGCGCCTTGGTGTCCTTGGCCGCGCCGGGATCGGCGCCGACGACCACGAAGCTGGTCTTCTTGCTGACCGAGCCGGTGATCTTGCCGCCCAGTTCCTGAACCGCCGCGGTCGCCGAGTCCCGGCTCCAACCGGCCAGCGAGCCGGTGATCACCACCGTCAGCCCGGTCAGGGGCCGGGAACCGGCGTCCTCACCGTCGTCGGCCAACCGGGCTCCCCCCGACCGCAGGCGGGCCAGGATGTCGCGGTGGCGCTCGTCGGCGAACCACCCGTGGGCGGCGGCGGCGATCGTCGGGCCGACCCCGTCGACCTCGGCCAGTTCCTCGATCGAGGCCGCGGCGATGGCGTCCACCGACCGCAGCTCGCGGGCCAGCCCCTGGGCGGCGGTCGGGCCGACATGCCGGATCGACAGTCCGACCAGCAGGCGCCACAACGGCCGGCCGCGGGCCGCCTCGATCCCCCGCAGGATCTGGTCGATCTTTTTCGCGCCGAAGCCCCGCAGGTCGGCGAACGACTCCGGGGTCAGGTGGAAGACATCGCCGATGTCGCCGACCCGGCCGGCGTCCAGGAGCGCGACGGCCGTCTCGTAGCCCAGGCCGTCGATGTCGAGCGCGCCCCGCCCGGCGAAGTGGAAGATCGACTCCCGGAGCTGGGCCGGGCAGGCGACCGTGTTGGGACAGCGGGTGTCGGCCTCCCCCTCCGGGCGGACCAGCTCGGTGCCGCACTCGGGACAGTGGGTCGGGAAGACGAACGCGCGTTCCGAGCCGTCCCGCAGCGCCGCGACCGGCCCGACGATCTCCGGGATCACGTCCCCGGCCTTGCGCACCACGACCGTGTCACCGATCAGGACGCCCTTGCGGCCGACCTCGTCGGCGTTGTGCAGGGTGGCCAGACCGACCGTGGAACCGGCCACCCGGACCGGCTCGAGGACCCCGAACGGCGTGACCCGCCCGGTCCGCCCGACGTTGACCTTGATGTCGAGCAGCTTGGTGTTGACCTCTTCGGGCGGGTACTTGTAGGCGACCGCCCACCGGGGGGCCTTGGAGGTGGTCCCGAGCCGCCGCTGCAGCCCGAATGCGTCGACCTTCACGACCACCCCGTCGATCTCGTGCTCGACGTCGTGGCGGTGCTCACCCCAGCGCTTCACGTAGGCGACGACGGCGGCCACCGAATCGACCACCTCGTAGCGCGGGGACACCGGCAGGCCGAAGGCGGCGAGTCGCTCGTAGGCGGCGGACTGCGACCCGACCTCGAAGTCGCGGACCGCGCCCAGCCCGTGCACGATCATCGACAGCGGCCGGGTCGCGGTCACCTTCGGGTTCTTCTGCCGCAGTGAGCCGGCGGCCGCGTTACGGGGGTTCGCGAACGGCGCCTTGCCCGCCTCGACCAGCGACGCGTTGAGCTCCTCGAAGCGCGCCACCGGGAAGAACACCTCCCCCCGGACCTCGAGGAAGCTCGGCACCGACGGGCCCGTGAGCCGGTCCGGCACGCTGGCCAGGGTGCGCACGTTCGGGGTGATGTCTTCGCCGGTCCGGCCGTCGCCGCGGGTCGCGGCCCGCACCAGGCGCCCGTCCTCGTAAATGAGATCGACCGCCAGCCCGTCGATCTTCAGCTCGCACAGCCAGGCCCCGACCTGGGCCTCGCGTTCGACGCGGGCCGTCCAGGTCTCCAGCTCCGACTCGGAGAAGATGTCGTCGAGCGACAGCATCCGCTCGGGGTGGTCGACCGGGGTGAACAGCGTCGAGAACGTGCCGCCGACCTTCTGGGTCGGCGAGTCGGGTGTCCGCAGCGTCGGGTACCGCTCCTCCAACGCCTGGAGCTCCCGCATGAGCGTGTCGTACTCGGCATCGGCGACGCTCGGAGCGTCCAGGATGTAGTAGCGGTAGGACATATCGTCGAGCTCGCGGCCGAGTTCGGCCGCCCGGGCCCGCGCGGCCTCCGGTACGTCGGGTCCGTCCGCCACCGGCGTGGTCTTCGCTTCCGGCGTGGTCTTGGCTTCCGGGATGGTCATTCGGGCGCCTCCACCAGCGCGCGGCCCACTTCCCGTACGTGGCGCAACGCCGCCCGCGCATAGCGCTCGGACGCGCCGGCCAACCCACATGCAGGAGTCACCCCGACCACCTTCCCGAGACTCTCGGCCGAAAAGCCCAGCCGCCGCCACAGCGACCGGAGCGGTTCGACCGTACGACCCGGCACCGACAGTTCCGTGTCGGTGCCCGGCACGACCCCGATCAGCAGCCGGATCCCGGCCTCGACCGCCTCGCCGATCCCGTCGTCGTCAGCCTGCCCCAGCGCAAGCCCGTCGAGGCTGAAGAAGGCCGCGCCGGCCCGGCGGAGCACCGACAGGGGCGGCCGGTCCGCGCAGCAGTGCACGCCGGCCGCGGCTCCGGGCCCCGCGCCCCGGCCGGCGACCGGCCGGGTCGCCGCCGCGATCACCTGCGCGATCCCGTCCGCCGCGGTGCCGTCCTCGACCGCCGCGAGCACGCTGAACCCGCTGGGGGTGGGGATATGGCCGAGCAGCACGGCCGGCAACGCCGGTTCGTCCAGTTGGACGAGCGGCCGGGCGCCGGGAATACGGCGGCTGATCTCGGCGACGTGCTGGGCGATGCCCTCGCCGAGCGCCTCGGTCAGGTCGCGCACGGCGCCCGGGTCCGACAGCACCTTGTGCCCGCGGGGCAGTTCCACCGACGCGGCCAGCGTCCATGGGCCGGCGACGGCCAGTTTGAGGGGCCCGACGTAGCCGTCGGCGATCTCCTCGAGCGCGTCGAGATCCCGGGCCAGCAGGTCCCGGGCCCGCCGCAGGTCCCGACCGGGCCGGTTCACCAACCGCCAGCCGGCCGGCTGAAGGTCGACAGGCAGGTCGGTCAGGAAGGTCGCGCCCCGCCCGACGATGCCGGCCCCGGCCCCCCGGGCCGGCAGCTCAGGCAGGTGGGGCAGGTCCGGCAGTTCACCGAAGACCAGCCGGGCCGCCTCGAGCGGGTCGTCCCCGGGCAGGGAACCGACGCCGCTGGCCGCGCCGGGCGACCACAGCTGCGCGGGCGCGACGGCCACCGGCGGTGCGGGGGCCGGGGTGGGCCGGTCGGTCACGCCGCGGCCCGGCTGACGGTCCGGGTGATGTGACCACCGCCGAGGACCCGATCACCCTCGTACAGGACGACGGACTGCCCGGCGGCCACCCCGCGGACCGGTTCGTCGAGCCGGACCCGCAGTTCGTCGCCGACCGCCTCGGCGCAGGCCGGCACCGGCCGGGCGTGGGCCCGGACCTGGGCCAGGCAGGGCCGCGGGCCGTCGTACGGCCAGACCGTCCGTTCGGCGACCAGCGCGTCGATGTCCAGCGCCTCGGCCGGCCCGACGGTGACCGTCGCGGTCACCGGGGAGATCTCCAGGACGTAGCGCGGCCGGCCGTCGGCGGCCGGGACCTGCAGACCGAGCCCCCGCCGCTGCCCGACGGTGAAGCCGAACGTGCCGTCGTGGTCGCCGATCGCCTCGCCGGTGGCCCCGTCGACCACCGGTCCGGGGGCCGACCCGAGCCGCCTGCGCAACCACCCGGCGGTGTCGCCGTCGGCCACGAAACAGATGTCGTGGCTGTCGGGCTTGTCCGCGACGCCCAGGCCGCGGGCGGCCGCCTCCTGCCGGACCTGCGTCTTCGTCGAATCGCCGAGCGGGAAAATGGCGCGGGCGAGCCGGCTGGTGGGCAGCGTGCCCAGCACGTAGGACTGATCCTTGGCCGGGTCGACGGAGCGCCGCAGCACGCCGTCCGCGGAAACCCGCGCGTGGTGCCCGGTGACGACCGCGTCGAAGCCCAGCGCCAGCGCCCGGTCGAGGACCGCGGCGAACTTGATCCGTTCGTTGCAGCGCACGCACGGGTTGGGCGTCTGGCCGGCCGCGTAGGCGGCGACGAAATCGTCGATGACGTCGGCCTCGAAGCGCTCGGCCAGGTCCCAGACGTAGAAGGGGATGTCGAGCACGTCGGCGGCCCGGCGGGCGTCCCGCGCGTCCTCGAGGGTGCAGCAGCCCCGCGCACCGGTCCGCGACGAGTCGGGCGAACGCGACAGCGCGAGATGGACGCCGGTGACGTCGTGACCGGCGTCGACGGCCCGGGCGGCGGCCACCGCCGAGTCGACCCCGCCGGACATGGCGGCCAGGACCCGCAGCCCGGTCTTTCCGGTGACGGCCGTTCCGGTCGTTGCCTCTCCGGTCATAGCGGTCATACCTCCCTCGTCCGCGTTCATCCGCTCGCCGTGGCCAACTGGCCGGCCCGGCGGGCCCGCTCAGTGACCCCCGCGATCACGTCGACCAGTTCCTCGACGTCGAGCGCCGTCGAGGAGTAGCCGAGGGAGAACCGCAGCGAGCCGCGGGCCGCCTCGGTGTCGGCGCCCATGGCCAGCAGCACGTGGGACGGCTGGGCGACCCCGGCCGAGCACGCCGAACCGGTCGAACATTCGATGCCCCGGGCGTCGAGCAGCATCAACAGCGAATCCCCCTCACAACCGGGGAAGGAGAAGTGGGCGTTGCCGGGCAGCCGGCCCGGCCCGGCCGGCGCCCCGTTGAGGACGGCGTCCGGCACGGCCGCCAGCACCCGCCGGACCAGGTCGTCGCGCAGGCCGGCGAGCCGTTCAGCCTCGGTCGGCTGTTCGCGCACGGCCGCCGAGAGCGCCGCGGCGAACGCGGCGATTCCGGGCCCGTCCAGGCTGCCGGACCGCACATCCCGCTCCTGGCCACCGCCGTGGGTCAGGGGGGTCAGATCGAGACCGCGCCGCAGCAGAAGGGCCCCGACCCCGTAGGGGCCGCCGACCTTGTGCCCGCTGACCGTCATCGCGTCCACGCCGCTCACCGCGAAGGACACCGGCACGCAGCCGACCGCCTGCACCGCGTCGGTGTGGAGCGGGACGCCGGCCGCGTGCGCGATCGCGGCCAGTTCGCCGATCTCGGTGAGCGTGCCGACTTCGTTGTTCGCCCACATCACCGACACCAGCGCGACGGACCCGGGGTCGGTGGCCAGTGCCGCCCGCAGGGTCTCCGGGCGCACGCGACCGGTGGCGTCGACGGCGAGCCGCTCCAGGCGGGCGCCCTGCTCGGCGGCGAGCCAGTGCCCGGCGTCCAGCACGGCCAGGTGTTCGACGGCGCTGACCAGCACCCGGCGACGGCCCGGATCCTCGGCGTTACGGCGCCAGTACAGCCCCTTGACGGCGATGTTGTCGCTTTCGGTGCCCCCGCCGGTGAAGACGACCTCGGACGGACGCGCCCCGAGCACGGCGGCGACGGTTTCTCGCGATTCCTCGACCACCCGCCGGGCCCGCCGACCGCTCGCGTGGAGCGAGGAGGCGTTGCCGGCCGCGGCGCTGGCGGCCGCGTAGGCGGCCAGCGCTTCCGGGCGCATCGGCGTGGTCGCCGCGTGGTCGAGGTACGTCACACCCTCGAGCGTATCCGCGATCGGAAGGGGGGTCGGGAAGGTCGTTGCACCATGGCGGCCGGCCACTTCACCGCCGGCACCAGCGGCCGCACGGTGCGCTCGGCCCAGCAGCCCCGCCAAACCCCCACGCAGTAGGCCGCGTCGTCGACGAGGCGGAGGAGGCCGTAGGGAAATATCCCCATTTCCGGCTGTTCGGCCCGGTGGTCGCGCAGGGCCGGCAGGGCCGCGACGGCGAGCAACGCCCAGGCCTTGGTCGCTCTCGGACCGGTGATGAAGGCCAGCGGTACGAGGGGTAGCCAGCCGCGCCGGATCAGGTCGGTTGCCGCGCGGGCGGTGTAAAGGTGGCCCCGGGTCACGAGGCTCGCGGCGATCCAGGGCGTCGCGGGTCCGGCCAGTCCCCCGGCCGTGAACCGCCGGGCGACCCGGCCGGTCACGATCCCGGCCAGGGTGGCCGCCGCCACCGGCCGGCCCGCCGCGGCGAGGGCCCAGGTGGCGAGGGTCGGGCCCGCGCCGGCCAGGGGCCGCAGCGGCGCCGGGTGGCGCCGGGCCAGCCCGGCGGCCGACGAGCCGTAGCCGACCCGCTGAGCGGCCCAACCGCGCCAGGAATCGCGTGGCCGGTGGGTGACGGTCGCGGCCGGCTCGTACCGGACGACCCAGCCGGCGGCGACGAGCCGCCACACGAGGTCGACATCCTCGCCGTAGCGCAGGGCCGGGTCGATCTCGACCGGCGTTCCGTCCACGACCCGCCGCAGCACCAGGGCAGCGGCCGGGACGTAGGACAGCCGGCCCCCGAGGCGGGCCGCGGCCGGCCGGCTGCCCATGTCGATGGGGGAACGGGCGTGTTCGTAGCGTTCGCGGACCGAGCGGCCCGGCCGGGACGCGACGCGCGGGGCCACGGCCGCGACGCACGGATCGGCCAGGTGGGCCAGCAGCAGTTCGAGCCAGCCCGGGGTCGGCACGACGTCGGAATCGAGGAAGGCCACGACCGGGGTGGTCGCCGCGCGCAGGGCGGTCCCCCGGGCCCGGCCGGGGCCGCCGGGGGTGTCGTGCCGCAGTACCCGCGCGCCGGCGTGGTGGGCCACCGCGCCGCTGTCGTCGACGGAACCGTCGTCAACCACCAGCACCTCGTGGACGCCGGCCGCGGTGCCGTCCCGGTCGAGCGCTGTGAGCAGGGTGGCGAGATCGGCGGCCCGGTCCCGGACCGGGATCGCGATCGTCACGTCAGCCGGTGGCGGGCCGCCCCCGGCCGGCGGGAGCGGATGGGCGAGCCCGCCGGCGACCAGCCGGCGGGCGATGGCCCCGGCGCCAGGACCGCACGCGCCGACTGTCTCGCCGTCGAGCAGGCGCTGCACGACGTCGATCCCGGCCGCCGACAGCTTCAGCATCCGCAGCGGCGATCCGCCGATGACCACCCGGTCGGCGGCCCGCACGGCCAGGTCCGGGTCGGACTGGACGCGGAACCCGGACGGCAGCGGTACATCGGTCGGCACGGAAGCCAACCTACGAAGGATGGGCCCAGACCGAACGACTTCGGCCGCCCCGGCCCTACATCCTGAACGAGGAGCGCGGCACCAGACGCCGCAGTTTCTCGTCGCTGACCTGACCTTTGAGCCACCCAATCACAGGATTCGCCAAGGTCACCGATATTCCGGTTCCCTCTCGCACGGCCGCCGCAGCCACCATCGACTGGATCCGGAACTCATCGTGGCGAGCAGCCATAGCATTGAGAATGTCGACAATATCCGCGTCACGATTTTCCGCGAGGCGGTGTAGCTCTCCAGGCCACTGATCAGTGGACACCGTCATCCTCCCGGTCGAGTGAAGTGAGCGATCACGTGATCGTATAGGCCAGGCGATTCAAGCTCGCTCTCGACAACCGTCGAGATCGAGAACCCGTGGCGCGCCGCCTGCGTCGCGGTCCAGGTACCTGTGATCGCGCGTTCGAGATCGACACCGCTCGCCACGAGTTCGTTCACTTTCCCGAGGTTGTCCCCGTAGAACCACGCTCCCTGCACCACCTTCACGGCGTCCCCGAAGTGCGCCATGGCCGCATCGAACAGGACGTGTCCACGCAGCTCGGAAGCGGGGCCCGCGTCGACCGCGAGTTCCAGAATGCCGTCCCGATCCAGCGTCGACAGAATGCCCACGCCACCCTTCATAAGATTGAACTCGGAGGCGGTGACGCTGGATTTCCATCCAGCCGGCAGTCCGCCGGCACTCCCTCCGTCTGAGATGGCTGACATCAGGAGGTTGCGGAGCGGGGTCGGGTCGCCGACGATGCCGGCGATCAGGCGGGAACCGTCCGCGCCGGCCGTCTCGACGATGCGGATCGAGTCGGCCAGTGCTCCGGGCAACCCCCTGACGATGGTGGTCAGCCCACGGCCGACGCCCCGGACCGCTGAAACCATGTCAGCGAGCTGAGTCCGGCCGCCGACGGCGATCAGCCGGCCGACGCCGAGCAGACCTTCCCCCTCACGGATCGCCGACGAAATCTCGCCCAGACTGGTCAGTCCCTTGGTGCCGGGAATGCAGGCCAGCGCAGTGAGGGCCACCGCCCAGATACTCGCTTTTCCTTCGGAGTATTTGATGAGCGTGTCGGTCAGCACAATGAGCGCGGCGGCGAAGAGAATCCACGCGGCCGGACCGCCGATTATCAGTGCGATAACACCCAGGACCAGGACGACAATCTTCGCGACCTTGACCAGGATGTGCCAGCCCCGGGCCAGCTCCCCGGGGAGCTTCTGCCACCATTTCTTGTTCCGGATTCCAGCGTGGGAGGCCGCGTGGATCTCCCAGGCGGCCGCGTCCTCGGCCTCCTCCCGTAAGGACCGGGCCGCCAGGGCCAACCGCCGCGCCGCGTCGAGCTCACCTTCGACCGCCTCGACCGCGCCGCGCGACTGGGCCAGACGGGTCGCCGCCGCGGCGTGGTTCCGCACGGCGGCGGTCACCGTGGCCGGGTCGGGCATCGCACTGCGGACACCCGTCAGCGCCCGCGACGTGGTGACCTCGACCGACGTCGCCACCGAGAGTCCGTTCTGCGCCGAGACGAGCCGGGCCCGCGCATCGCGGCCACGGGCCAGGGCCACGTCCGCCTGGGTCTGGGCACCGTCGAGCCGGCCCGCGTAGGCGGTCAACGCCCGGCCGGCCATCCCGTAGGACGCCGACAACTTGTCGAGATCACTGGGGAAGGCGCCGATCTCGGCGCGATACGCATCGCCCGACAGACCGGTCCACGAGGCGACCGCCTCGTCGGCGCCGGCCCGACGGAACCGCACCGACGCATCGGCCGCGTCGGCGGCCAACCGCAGCAGCCGACCGGCCAGATCGCGGATGTCCAACGGCGCGCCGGGCGTCGGATCGCCGGACAGATCGAGCACCGCCCAGTCGGCCGGACGGCCGGTCACCCGCGGACTCCCGACCCGCGCGCGACCGCCCGGAACCGGACGAAAGGCATGAAACAACGGTAGCGCCCCGCTGCCGGAGCGTCACATGGTTTGCCTATCGGGGCACGATCCCCGACACGGTTCGACGGATTCGCAAGGGCCGCGGCGGACGGGACGCTCCGCGGAACGCCAGGTGCGTAGGCAACCATCGTTCCGCGGGACGCGCGGCGCACCAGCCGGCGGACCGAAGGTAATTAATCCCAAGGACCGCACACCGGACCTTGATCACGCCTCTATGGTGATCCCCGTCCGGTCGCCGCGCCGATCCATGCGCCGGACACTGTGCCGGACGTCGGCGCGCAACGGGGGGTTCCGCGATGGCAGACGCACTATCCGAAGCGATGACCGAAGGCCCGGCGCCCACCGAGGCCGCCGACCCGGCGGCCGGCGCCGGGGTCGGTGCGACGGCGGGCGACGCCATGGACGCGCCGCGCCTGGCGATGTACGAGCTGTTGTTCGACCGGGTCTGCGCGGCGGACCTGCCCGACGATGTCGCCGACGTGCTGCTCGCGGCCTACGAAGGTGACCGGCAACTGGCTGAGGCATTGCACGGCGCCGTGACGACCCGCGCGCCGTCCGCCCGCCGCCCGGCCGGTCCCGGGGAGATCGCCGGTATCTACCTGCGGTCCGTGGTCGTCGAGGGCTTTCGCGGAATCGGGCGCGAGACGGTGCTGCCGTTGCGGCCCGGACCGGGCCTCACCCTCGTCATGGGTCGCAACGGCTCCGGCAAGTCCAGCTTCGCCGAGGCCGCGGAGCTGGTGATGACCGGCGACAGCTTCCGCTGGGCCGACCGGGACGGCGGCGCCGTCTGGCGCGGCGGGTGGCGCAACTTTCACGCCGGCCAGGACACCGAAACCCACATCGAGGTCGACCTCACGGTCGAGGGCGAGCACCGGCCGGTCACGGTCGAGCGGCGCTGGCCGGCCGGCGACGCCCTCGAGGACGGGACCAGCACGGTCCAACGGGCCGGCGCCCGGCGGGAGCTGCTCGCCGACCAGGACTGGCCGGCCATCCTCGCCACCTACCGCCCCTTCCTGTCCTACGCGGAACTCGGCAAGCTCGTACACGGTCGGCCCAGCGAGATGTACGACGCGCTGCACGCGATCCTCGGCCTCGAGCAGCTGGTCGCCACCGAAGCGCGCCTGACCACGGCCCGTAAAGATCTTGATGCCCGCGCGAAGGCGGTCAAGCAGGACCTCGGCCGGCTCCGGGAGGACCTCGCGAGCTGCTCGGACGAGCGGGCCGCCCGGGTCGCGGCCGCGCTCGGCGGCCGGCGCCCCGATCTGGACACCGCCGAGTCGATCACCACCGGCACCGCGGACCCGGAACCGGCCGGCACGCTGACCGACCTCACGACGATCACGCTGCCGACCGCGGACGCCGTCGACGCCCAGGTCCACGATCTGCGCGAGGCCGCGGCCGCCGCCCGGCAGCTGGCCGGAACTCCGCCGGAGGAAGCGTCCCGCCTGGCCGATCTGCTGCGGCGCGCACTCGAGCATCACGAAGCCCACGGGGACGGCCCGTGCCCGGTCTGCGGGGCCGGCCGGCTCGATCAGGCCTGGCAGGCGGCCACCCGCGCCGAGATCGACCGGCAGGAGCAGATCGCGGCCGCCGCCGTCACCACCCGGACCCGGTTGCGTGATGCCCGGGACGCGGCGCGGGCCCTCCTCACCGCTGCCCCGGACGCGCTCACCGTCCTGACCGAACCCGAAGCGGACGCCGCCCGCGACCACTGGCGGGCCTGGTCCGAGCTGCGGACCACGACGGACCCGGATGCGCTCGCCGACGGCCTGACGGCCACCCATCCGCCGCTCGTCGAGGCCGTCACCGCCCTCGTCGCCCGGGCCGCGCGGGAACGGGAAATGCTCGACGCCTCCTGGAAACCGCTCGCCGGCCGGGTGGCCGGTTGGATCGGCCGGGCCCGGTCCGTGACCGCCGACGGACCGGCCCTCGCGGCGGTGAAGGCCGCCCTGACCTGGCTGCGGGCCACCACTCAGGCGCTGCGGGAGGAGCGCCTCGCGCCCTTCGCCGAGCAGTCAGCCGACATCTGGGCCCAGCTGCGGCAGGAGAGCAGCGTCGATCTCGGGCCGATCCGCCTCGAGGGCACCGCCACCCGCCGCCGGGTCGCCGTGGACGTGACCGTCGACGGCGTGGAAGGCGCGGCGCTCGGCGTGATGAGCCAGGGTGAGCTGCACGCGCTCGGCCTGGCCCTGTTCCTCCCCCGCGCCATGGCCGCGACCAGCCCGTTCCGGTTCCTGGTCATCGACGACCCGGTCCAGGCGATGGATCCGGCCAAGGTCGACGGGCTGGCCCGGGTCCTGGCCACGGTCGCCGCCAGCCATCAGGTCATCGTCTTCACCCACGACGACCGCCTGGCCGAGGCGGCCCGCCGGCTTGAGCTGGGCGCCGAGGTGCTCGAAGTCGTCCGCCGGGAACGGTCCGTCGTCGAGGTACGGCAGGTCCGCGACCCGGTCGCGTCCTGCCTCGACGACGCGCGAGCGCTGACCCTCACCGCGGATCTCCCGCCCGACGTGCTGACCATGCTCGTCCCGGCCTTCTGCCGGCACGCCCTGGAGCAGGTGTTCGTCGAGCTGACCCGCAACCGGCGGCTCGCCGCCGGGGCCCGCCACGTCGACGTCGACGAGGCGCTGTGGGCCGCCCGGTCCACCAATCAGAAGGCCGCGCTCGCCCTGCTGGACGACGTGAACCGGGGCCAGGACGTGCTGCCGCGACTCAACCGCATCGGTCGGTGGGCCGGCGACACCTTCCAGGCGGTCCGGGCCGGTGCCCACGGCCAGTCCGCCGGCGATATGAAGCCGCTGGTCCGGGACACCGGAAGGCTCGTCGAGCAGCTCCGTCGGACGGCATGAACGCCGAGCAGATCCTCGCCGAGACCGACCGCCTGCTGCGGGACGAGGTCCGCGGCACCCGCGGGCTCTGGCCGCGGGCCTGCGTCTGGATGCTGCGGCTGGCGCTGGAGACCGCCCTGGCCGAGGTCTGGGCGCGGACCCGACCCGAGATCGCCCGCGTCCCGACCCGGGCCCAGCTGCTCGTCCTGCCGACCGTGGTCGGCGACGAGGTCGGCCAGCGCGTCAACCACCTGTGGGTGACGTTGTCGAGCGTCGGCCACCACCACTCCTACGAGCTCGCCCCGACGGCCGCCGAGCTGCGCGGCTGGCACAACGACGTCTCCTCGGCCGTCGCCGGGCTGTCTTCCCGAACGCCCCGCGGAACACAGCTTGCCCGAGCAACCATCGTTCCGGAGGACGCGTGACGGTCACGGCGGTGAGGCCGGACCGACGCCCGGCCGTAGCCGGTCCTGCCACAAACTGTCGATCGGCACCAGATAGATCCGGTCGCTCACCCGCGCGGCCCGGTCCCCCGTATAGGCAAGCACCCCGGCCCCGAAGCGGTCGCCCAGACGATCCCGCAGATGGATCAACCCGCGCAGGTCGTCGGACCGATAGCTCGACCCGGCCTTCACCTCCACCGCGAATACGTCGTTCTCGGCATTTTCGATCACCAGATCAACTTCAAGATTTTCCGGGGTGCGGAAATGCCCAAAGCGCAACGGGGTGTCGACCCATTCCGCCTGCTTGAGGATCTCGTTGACGACGAACGTTTCGAGGAGGTGGCCAAACTCGCTCATAGCGGCGGGGATTCGACGCTCGATTCCCCGGGTCGTGATGCCGAGCAGGCTGCCGCCCAGCCCGGTGTCCATGAGGTGAAGCTTCGGTAGCCGGTTGACCCGCGCCGCGAGCGTCGTCCCCCAC
Source organism: Frankia alni (assembly GCA_026225295.1). Lineage (GTDB taxonomy): Bacteria > Actinomycetota > Actinomycetes > Frankiales > Frankiaceae > JAMFSN01. The sequence goes on along the minus strand of JAMFSN010000295.1, from coordinate 9,509 downwards.
GCCGGCAGCCGATGAACCAGGAAGACCGCTTCCAGCAGCTGTGCGTAGTCCTCGGCGGTGGCCGAGCTCAGGCCGGCTTCGGCTCCCGCCCGCCTGATGTTGAGCAGCTGCCCGGTCTGGGCCGCTAGTCGGCGGAGGAACAGGGGAAGTACCTCCCGCTGCTTGATTTTTCGGATGTCCAGCACGTCGCGCTCAATCACGAGCTGCACGTAGTCGGAGAACCAGCGCATACGGGCCGGGACACTCGTGCGACGCAGCGCGGACGGAAGGCCGCCGGTGAGGACACGGTCGGCGTAGTCGTCCCGGGACGTCCTGGACAGCTCCTGGTCGGCCAGCGATTCCGGCTCGGTCAGCAGTCGCTCGACGAACCGTTCGTGACGGCCGTCGATCTCCCCCTGGGAAAGCGGCCAGACCGTCATCACGTGCACGCGACCGGTCAACGACTGGGCCGCTCGCGGAAGGGTTGAGTAACGCGTGGAACCCGTGAGAACGAATCGACCCGGCGCGGTCTCGCGGTTCAGTTCCGCTTTGATCGCGTCAAGCAGGTCCGGGAGAACCTGAAACCCGTCGATCAGGACCGGACGCGGGCCGGCCGCCTACAGCGCGAGGTTGTCCGCGACGACCTGCCGCGTGGTCAGGTCGTCGAGATCGAGCACCTCCCGGTCCCAGCGGCGCGCCAACTCCGCAAGCAGCGTGCTCTTGCCGACGGTCCGTGGGCCGGTCAGGACGATCACCGGTTCGTCCCGCGCCAGTGCCTCGACGACGGCTTCCATCCGCCGGGGGGCAAGGCGTACCAGCGGCTCAGCCACCCACGTAGCCTACCTGCGGAACTGCGGCCTCGACGTGATCCATTACGAAACGTGAGGCCCGTTCAAGGAGAAACATGAGGGCAGTTCGCCGGGAAATCCGAGGGCCCGCGGCGCCGAGATCCGAGTCGACCGGTCGGACCCGGGCCACCCGAGCGGGAAGCCCGGCCGGCCCGGCGGACGGCTTAGATGGGGTCATGGACGCGGAGGCCGATGGGGAGCGGCGGCTGGATCGGCTGACGTGGCCGGAGCTGGCCGGGCCCGCCAGGGAAGCGCTGCCGCTGGTCGCGCTCCCCCTCGGGAGCACCGAACAGCACGGCCCGCACCTGCCCGCCGGCACCGACACGATCGTCGCCGCGGCATTGGCCGCCGCGCTGGCCGCCCACCGTCCCGATGTGCTCGTCGCGCCCGCGCTGGCTTACGGCGCGAGCGGCGAGCATGCCGGATTCCCGGCGACGATGTCGCTCGGCACCGCGGTGCTGGAACTGGCGGTGGTCGAACTCGTCCGCTCGCTGGACGCCACCGCCCGAGGGATCGTCCTGGTCAACGGGCACGGTGGCAACGCGGTGGCGGTCGGCCGGGCCGCGCGACTGCTCGCCGCTGAAGGCCGGCGGGTGCTGGTGTGGGCGCCGCGACCCTCGACCGCGGGGCGCGGCGGACAGCATGCCGGCCGGGACGAGACGTCGTTGATGCTGCACCTGGCGCCGGGCCTGGTCCGGTCGGGCGCGGCGGCCGCCGGGCCGTCACCGCCACCGACGGTCGCGGAGCTCGTCCGGCACGGGGTCCGGGCCCTGAGTCCGAACGGCGTGCTCGGCGACCCGGCCGGCGCCTCGGCCGCCGAAGGAGAACGGCTGTTCACCGACCTGCGGAACGACCTGGTGGCCGCGGTCGCGGCCCGGGACCCGGCCCCAACGGCATACGAAGGAGAGCCGGATGGATGACGCCCCCGTCGCGCTGGTGACCGGAGCCGGCCGGGGGCTCGGCGCGGCCGTCGCCGCCGCGCTCGACGCGGCCGGCTTCCGCCTCGTCCTCACCGACATCGCAACCGACATCGCCCTCGACAAGCCGGCCGACCACCACCCCGCCGACGGCTACCCGAACTCGACCAAAGCGGACCTCGACGCGGTGGCGGCCGGTTGCCAACAGGCGATCGCGATCCGGGCCGACGTGCGCGAGCAGGGTGAACTCGACGCGGCGGCGGCGCTCGCCCTGCGGGAATTCGGCCGCCTGGACGTGGCGGTGGCCGTCGCGGGCGTCATCGCCGGCGGCCGACCGTTGTGGGAGACCGACGACGAGACCTGGCGGACCGTCAATGCCGTCGCCCTGGACGGCGTGTTCCACCTGGTCCGGGCAGCCCTGCCCGCGATCAGGAACGCGCCCGCCGGCCGCTTCGTGGCGGTCTCGTCGGCCGCCGGGACCCGCGGGCTGTACGGTCTGGCCGCCTACTGCGCCGCCAAGCACGGGGTGGTCGGGCTGGTCCGGGGGCTGGCCGCCGACCTGGTCGGGACCCGGGTGACCGCGAATGTCGTCTGTCCCGGCTCGATGGACACGACGATGCTCGCCGAGACAGCCCGGATCTACGGCCTCGCGGGAGTCGAATCGTTCGCCGACCACGCCCTGCAACGTCGGTTGCTGGACCCGGCCGAGGTCGCCGCGGCGGTCGCCTGGTTGTGTTCCCCGGCCGCCGGAGCGGTCACCGGCACGGTCCTGCCGGTCGACGCCGGCTTCCAGGGCTGACGAGCACACGGGAGCCGGCGCCGACCAGGCAGACAGGTCGGGACGCGCAACGGCCGGGCCACGGCGCGAGGCCGCGGCCCGGCCGGGACGCTGGAGACCGGACGAAAGCTACTTGCGCTTCTCGACCTCGTCGGTGAGCTGCGGAACGACCTGGAACAGGTCGCCGACCAGCCCGAAGTCGGCCAGTTCGAAGATCGGCGCCTCGGGGTCCTTGTTGATGGCCACGATCGTCTTCGAGGTCTGCATGCCGGCCCGGTGCTGGATCGCCCCGGAGATGCCGACCGCCACGTAGAGCTGCGGCGACACCGTCTTGCCGGTCTGGCCGACCTGATTCTGGTGCGGGTACCAGCCCGCGTCGGTCGCCGCGCGGGACGCGCCGACCGCCGCCCCGAGCGAGTCGGCGAGCTTCTCGACGAGGGCGAAGTTCTCGCCCGCGCCCAGGCCGCGCCCACCGGACACGACGATCTGCGCCTCGGTGAGGTCCGGCCGCCCGGACTTCGCCTCGACCACCCGGTCGACGATCTTCGCCGTCTTCGCGACGTCGGAAACCTCGATGGTGAGCTGCTCCTCGGTGGGCGTCCCCGGAGCGGCCTCGGCGGCCGTCGAGTTCGGCCGGACCGCGATCACCGGGATGCCCTTGGTGACGTGCGACTGGACGATCGTGGAACCACCGAAGATGCCCTGGGTGGCGACCAGCTCCGGAGTGAGGCCGACCGCGTCCCACAGAAATCCCGAGTCGGACTTGGCCGCCGCGCGGGCGGCGGTCTCCCGGGCGTCCGGCGTCGCGGCGGTCAGGACCGCCACCGGGGAGGCCGACGCGATCAGCTTCGCGAGCACCTCGGCGGCCGGCGCGACGACGTAGTCGGCCAGGTCGTCGGACTCCCCGACGTAGACCTTGGCCGCGCCGTACTGAGCCAGGTACTCCTTGGCCTTCGCGTACGTGCCCGGGCCACCGAGGAAGACCGCCGACGGCTCTCCGAGCGTGCGGGCCAAGGTCAGCAGCTCGGCCGTGACCTTCTTCGGTTCCCCGTCGGCGTGCTCGACGAGAACGAGAACCTCAGCCATTGATCGAAACCCCTCAGATCAGCTTCTGCGTGGCGAGGAACTCGGCGATCTTCGCGCCGCCGTCACCCTCGTCCTTGACGATCGTGCCGCTCTGACGCGGCGGCCGCGGCTCGGCGTCGTCCACCTTGCTGCCCGCGGACGCCAGCCCGACCTCGGACGCGTCCAGACCGGCTTCGCCGACCCCCAACGTCGTCAGTGGCTTCTTCTTCGCGGCCATGATGCCCTTGAAGGACGGGTACCGCGGCTCGTTGATCTTCTCGACGACCCCGACCACGGCCGGCAGCGACGCCTCGACGAGCGCGTAGCCGTTGTCGGCCTGACGCTCGATCTGGACCGTGCCGGCGGCCGGGTCGACGGTCACCTTGCGGGCCAGCGTGAGCTGCGGCAGGCCGAGCCGCTCGGCCAGCAGCGCACCCATGACCCCGCCCCGGGCGTCGGAAGCCTCGGTCGCCGTGATCACCAGGTCCGGCGACAAGGTCGCGATGACCTTGGCCAGCGCCTTCGAGGTCTGCAGGGCGTCCGAGCCGTGCAGCGCGTCGTCGGTCAGGTGAACCGCCTTGTCGGCCCCCATGGAAAGGGCCTTACGGATGGTTTCGACGGCCTTCTGGGGGCCCATGGTGACAACCGTCACCTCACCACCGTGCGCTTCCTTGATGCGCAGAGCCTCCTCGACCCCGTACTCGTCCATCTCGTTCATGACGTTGTCGACACTCTTTCGGTCCGTGGTCCGGTCCGATGCGTCGAGCTTCTTCTCCGCCCAGGTGTCAGGCACCTGCTTGACGGTAACGACGATGTTCACGCCTTTGGGCCTCCGTAGACACGCACATGGTGATGCTTACTCATCGACATCGTCGCACCTGTTGCACGTACACGCGCGGTGATCGTCACCGTGATGCTCGCCGCATCTTGACAAGGCGCGACCGATGTTGTGCCGACCGGGTCGGGCCTTGCCGCACCGACCCAGCGAATCGTTACGACCAACACTAACCGTTGTCCGGTTCAGACGTCCGGCCCAGCGCTCGCGGTGTGCGGCCGGGGCCCGCCGCCGAGCGGGCCCCGCCGCCGGGACCCGGCCGGGCGGACCATCCGCCGCCCGCGACCCACCGGCGACCCGCCCGCGGCGACTGTGCACTCGCGCCCGGTTCTGCACACCGACCACCGTGCTGGTTACAGATCCACTACTTTCTGAACCCAAGAGGCAACGGAAGGCGGGATAGCACCTAACAAAGCGAAATAGGGGTCGCCGATCGCCCCCTCCCGCGGCGGCTAAGCCGGCGGAGAAATACAACTAAATATTACAAATCGTCTACATCGGTGCGAACGGGGGCACGATGAATGGCATGCCGGCGACCGTCGATCCAGGCGGCGAAACGCCCACGGTTCCGTCCGGTTCAGCGACGGGCGGACCTCCAGATACATCGCCGGGTGAGCAACCCGGCCGGTTGACCACCACGCCGCCGGGCTGGCCGCCCGGCGGACCTCCCGATTCCTTGCCGGGCCGTCCGCCCGGCGCACCGGCGTCATTCGGGGCCACCTCATCAGCGGCCACCTCATCGAAGGCGTCCGTCACCGCGGCCACCGCCGTCGCGAGGGTGACCGCCACGGTCAGCCCGGCAGCCCCCCCAGTGCTGCCCAGCCCCCCGGTTCTACCGACCCAGAGCCCGCCACCGCCGGCCCGGCCCCGGGTCCGGGCCCATCTGGCGGCCCGACCCCCGAACCCGGAGCTGTCCGCCCCTCCCCCCGCCGCGCCACCACCGCCGGCCTGCACCGCGTCACCGCCGGCCGACCCGGCGCGTCCGGCTCCCGAGGCTCCCCCGGGGCCACCGGGCCCGCCGCACCAGTCGGTCGCCGCACCGGATGCCGCGGGAGCAAATTTCTTTGCCCGACTGCTCGCCGAAACGGGCGTCTCCGACAGCCGGTTCGCCCGGCAGGTGAACGAACGGTCGCGGCGCCACCGGCGCTCGGAACTCGGCCTGGCCCGCACCACCATCGGCCACTGGCGACGGGGAATGCGGCCCCGCGATCCGATGGTCGCCGAACTGGCCGCCGCGGAACTGTCGGCCGTCGTTGGCTATCCGGTGAGCCCGGCCGATCTCGGCTGGCGCGGCGAAACACATTTCGGCGACGACGAGCTCGGGCTCGGCGTGGCCGACCACCCCACCGACACTTTGCGAACCCTTGTTGGTCTGTCAGGAAGAGACATGCGACGGCGCGACCTCATACTCGAAGGAACGGCCTTCGTCGCCACGGCATTTGCCGACCCCGTACTCCGCGCCCTGACCGGCGTCATCGACCCGGTCGGGGATCCCCCGGCCGACCAGGGGTTCGGGCCCGCCCCGACCGGCTCGATGATCCGGGACATGACCGACACGTTCCGGCGGCTCGACGCCCGGTACGGCAGCGGCGAGATCCGGGCCCAGGTGATCAGTTTTCTGCACGACCGCACCCGCGCCGCGCTGGGCGGCGGGGGCACCGGGACGGACCTGTTCTCCGCCCTGTCCGAACTCACCCAGTTCTGCGGCTGGCTCGCCCAGGATTCCGACCGCCAGTCGCTGGCCCAGCGGTACTACGTCCAGGCCCTGGCGCTCGCCGAGCACGCCGAGGACGTGATGCTGTCCGGCCGGGTGCTGGCGGCCATGAGCGACCAGGCGGCGATGCTCGGCCACCTGCGGCAGAGCCTGTCGCTGGCCCGGGCCGCCCTCGACCGGTCCGAACGGCACTCGACACCCAGTGTCCGCGCGATGCTGCACGACAAGGCGGCCTGGGCCCACGCCCGGCTCGGGGACGACGCGGGCGTCGCCCGGCAGCTCTCGTTCATGGACAAGGCGATCAACAAGGCGACGGCGGACGGCGGCCCGCCCTGGGCGTCGCACTACAACCAGGCCGACGTCGCCGAGTGCCACGGCCACTGCCTGCTGCTGCTCAAACGGCCCCGCGAGGCCGAGAAGTGGCTGCTGGAAGCCCGGCGGATCCAGTCCGGGGAACGGACCCGGACCCGTAGCTACGCCGAGGCCGACCTGGCCCTGGCCTACCTGCGGCAGCCCAGCTCGGACGTCGAAGCGGCCCTGGACGCCGGCCACCGATCCGTCCAGCTGGCCCGGCATCTCGAATCGGGTCGGCTGGCCCGCAAACTGACCGAGCTGGACACCGAGATCGCCGGGCACTCCCGGATCGTCGCCGTCCGGGAGTGGCGGACGGAAGCGGCCGCCCTCCTGCGCGGGCCGTCCGCGGCCACCGCGTAGGCGGCCCGGCCCGGTCGGCGCGAACCGGCGCCGACCGGCCGGCGGCGGGGGTGGTGATCGGCGACCACGACGGCCCACGGCACCCTGGTGCGGTGACCACCGCGCCCGGGTCGAACTGGCCGACCGCCCTCGAGGATCTCGATGACCCGCCCGACTCCTGGGCCCGCGTCGCGCTCGTCGCGGCGACCTGGACCGTGCTCGGCGGTCTGGCGCTGATCGCGGTAGGTCGCTACAGCCACCTCGATGACGCCATCGGCTGGCCGTATCCGGCGATCGACGCGCTATCACCGCTGATCTACCTGCTCGCCTACCCGGCCATCGCGGTCGGGTTCGCCTTACGCCGCAACCTGCTCACCATCGCCGGGGCGGCCCTGGTCGTCCTGCATCTGCTGGTCCTCGCGCCCGAGGTGTGGCCGGGCAGCCCACCGGCGGCCCCGGCCGGGGCGACCGGGCTACGGCTGTTGACCGCCAACGTGCGGTACGACAACCCGGCCGCGGGCGGGCTGGGCACCCAGATCAAGGCCCAGCACCCCGACCTCGTCGTCCTCGAGGAACTCTCCCCGACCAGCTACGGCGATCTGCGCCGGACCGGGGCGCTGGCCGGATACCGCTACCAGGCGGTCCACCTCGATCTGGGGGCCTTCGGCTCCGGGGTGTTCTCGCGGTTCCCGCTGACCGGCGACGCCGCGCCGCGGGTCGCCGGAACGATGTTCCAACGGGTGACGGTCACCCTCTCCGCCAACCGGCGGTTCACGCTGTACGCCGTCCACACAATGGCCCCCAAGACCCGGTCGACGACCGACCGCTGGCGCACCCAGTTGCAGTACCTGCACGAGGCGGCCCGGGCTGACCAGCGCGGCGGGGCGCCGCTGATCCTGGCCGGTGACTTCAACGCCACCCGCGACAACCGGCCGTTCGAGCGGGTCGCCCACACCGGCCTGCGCGACGCCCACGACGTCGCCCACGCCGGCTGGGCGCCGACCTGGAGCGCCACGGTCGCGCTGCTGCCGACGACCGTGCGCATCGACCACGTGCTGGTGTCGCGCCGGTTCACCGTGACCAGCTACGCGACCGGCTCCCGGTTCGGGAGCGACCACCTGCCGGTCCTGGTCGGCCTGAGCATGACCTGACCAGGCCCGGAACCCTGCGGGTTCAGTGAGCCGCGGAACCCCGCGGGTTCAGTGAGCCGCGGAACCCCGCGGGTTCAGTTCCCCTTGAACTTCGCCTTGCCCGGGCCGTTGGTGATGAACGACTCCATCCCGACCCGCTTGTCCTCGGTGGCGAACAGCCCCGAGAACAGGGTGCTCTCCAGCCGCAGCCCGGCGGCCAGATCGATCTCCAACCCGTCGTCCACGGCCCGCTTGGCGGCCCGCAGCGCCAGTGCCGGGCCGTCGGCGAACCGGCGGGCCAGCGCCACCGCCTCGGTGTAGACCACGTCGGCGGGCACGACCCGGTCGGCCAACCCGATCCGCAGCGCTTCGTCCGCCCGGACCTGCCGCCCGGTGAAGATCAGGTCCTTGGCCCGCGAGGCGCCGACCAGGCGAGGCAACCGCTGGGTGCCACCGGCCCCGGGCATGATCCCGAGCAGGATCTCGGGCAGTCCGACCTTCGCGTTCTCGGCGAACACCCGGAAGTCGGCGCACAGCGCCAGTTCCAGCCCCCCGCCCAGGGCGTAGCCGGTGACCGCCGCGACCACCGGCTTGGGGATCCGGGCGATGACCTCGAACGTCGCGGTCAGCTCGGTGATCCAGTCGACGATCTCGACGTAGCCCATCGGCGTCATCTGCGCGATATCGGCGCCGGCCGCGAAGACCTTTTCGCCGCCGTGGATGACGATCGCCCGGACGTTCTTGCGGCGGGCCGCTTCCTCGCTGGCCCCCCGCAGCTGCTCGGTGAGTTTCCGGTCGATGGCGTTCATCGGAGGCCGGTCGAGCCGGATCGTCGCGACGCCCTTCTCTACCTCCAGGTGCACGACGTCCACTGGACAGCCTCCTTCACGAGCGGGCCCGACGTTCGCACCCTAGACGAGCGGCTCCTCAGGACGGGCGTGGCCAGTGCTGAGCGGGCGACCGAAGCCAGAATCGATCAACGTCCACGCGAGGGTTGGGCGAGACTTGCGGTTCGGCCCGATCCCCAGCGCGTCCGCCAGCGCCGATTAGGGAGAGAGCGGGACGGCCTAGCTGGATACGTTCCGCGGGCCGCGCTTCGATGATCCCTTACGGACCTGATGAACCCGCTGGTGAGACATTCCTATTAGGATTCCTGCGTCTCGCCCGGTGAGCCCCTTCAGACTCTTCAGAGCGATCTCGAAGGCCGCCTTCGCCTTCAGCTCCGCGTCGGCCGCGACAGCCCGAAGGCGGCGCGCCTCGGCCACCGCCGACGCCGCCGGTTCGTCGCCTCCCAGGACGACCTCGACATCGAAGCTCTGTTCATCGTCGGTATCGGTCATGAGCGCGATCACTTCGCGGATGTTGCCCTCCAGGGCCCGCACGCTCCGCGCGTAGGTGTGCGCACCGGGGACGTCGGGGACGTCCGCGACCCACGCGTCGCCCTCACGGTGCACCTCGACGCGGTAGGTGGTGCGCTTCTCACCGGTGGTCATGACCGGAGCCAACCCTTTCCGAAGGCGGGCACGAGATCCCTCTCGATCGCAGCGACT
>JAMFSN010000294.1 GCA_026225295.1 Frankia alni | reverse complement strand
CCGCCACCGTGCCCGGCAACCGAGACGTCAGCGTCACCGCCCCGTCGACCTGACGAGCCCCCGCCGCGGGAGACACCTCAAGTTCGGCGGCGACCTCATCCCCGGTGTCGCGGACCACGTCACGTCCCGGCTCGACCCCCGCCGCCGACCGCAGGCTGGCGAGGCGACCCAACAACCGGACCGTCAACGCATCCAACCACCCCCGGCCCCGGGCCACCGACCCCAGCAGAGTCAGGCACGCATCATCATCAAGATCGTCCACCGGTTGGCCGGCCCCGGCCGACCACGGCCCCGAGGCCACCAGCTCCGCCAGCCCCACCCCACCAGACGGACCAGGCGGATCGGGCGGGTCGGGTTCATCCCACAGGTCGGGAGGATCGAGACCATCCACGGGCGGCGGGTGGAGCCCGTACCCAGTCAGTTCGATCAGATCGAGAGAGTCAAGGGGGTGGTTCACCTCTGGGTCGATGTCGTGGTGGTCGGGGTCAAGGGCCGCTCGTGTATCGAACATGTGTTCGATTGTATCGCGCTGTCGCCAACCACACCAGCTTCTAACTGCCGATCGGGCCGGTCCGGTTCGGGGCCTGTCGGGGGGCCGGCACCGTGGCCGTCCCGGCCGGCCCCGCCCGGCGGGCGCTCGGGGCATCCGGCCGCGACCCGCTCCCCCGGCCCGTGTCGTCGCCGGTCGGCGGCTCGCCCAGCTCCTCCGACTCGTTCAGCAGGTCGGCCAACGGCCGGGGCGTGGCTGGGGGACGGTGGCGCGCGCCGTCGACGCCGAGGCGGGCGAGGATCTCCGCCAGGGCAGCCCGGTCCAGGTGGTGGGTCGGCAGGCCGAGCCCCCGCGCGGCCCGGATCACGGCGGCCACCAGCCCGGCGTTCGCCGCGATGTGATCGGCCGCCCCGATCAGCTGACCGTCGATCTTGACCATGGTGAACGGGAGCCGGTGGAGGTGGTCGAGCGACCCGGGCCCGGTGCCGAAGTCGTCCAGGATCAGCCGGCACCCGGCCGCCGTGAGCTGCCCGGCCACCCCGGCTGCCGCTTCCGGATCGGCGGGCGGGGCACTCGCGGTGATCTCGACCGCCAGCCGGCCGGGCGGCACCCAGGCCGTCCGCAGGGCGTCGATGATGTGCTCGGCGAACAGCGGGTCCTCGAGGGACCGGGTCGATACGTGGATCGCGAGCCGCAGGCCGCGCAGCCGGGCGGCCGGCGCGGCCAGGGCGTCGACGGCCTGCCCGACCAACCAGCGGTCGAGCCGCGCCTCAAGGCCGGCCCGTTCGGCGGCGACCCGGAACTCGGCCGGCCCGAGCGCCGGCTCCTGGCCGTCCCCCAGGCGGATGAGCAGCTCGTGGCCGTTGCCCGGCGCGCTGGCCAGGGCGGCGACCGGGCGCGCGTCGAGAGTCAGCAGGCCCACGTCGAGCGCCGCCCGGACCCGGTCGGCGGCCGCGACCCGGCGCGCCGCCCCACCGTACTGCTCGGCGGTGAACAGCCGGGCGCCGTCCCGACCCCGGCTCTTGGCCTCCCGCAGGGCCAGGTCGGCCCAGGCCAGCAGGTCGTCGACGCCGTCGGCGACGGCCAGCGGGGCCACCCCGATGCTGGCCGTCGCCCGCAGAGCCACCCCACCGGCGACGACGGGCCGGCGGGCGATCGCGGCGCACAGGTCCCGCGCCCGGTCGACGGCCGCCCGGGCGCCACCCCGAGGCAGCACCACGGCGAACTCGTCGCCGCCCAGCCGACCGATGACCGCCTCGGGCACCTGTTCGACCAGCAGGTGCGCCACCGACCGCAGCACCTGGTCGCCGACCGCCGGTCCCCGCAGGTCGTTCGTGTCCTTGAAATGGTCCAGGCCGACGACCAGCAACGCACCCGGGCGCGGCCCGGGCCCGGCGAACGCGGCCCGCAGGTGGGCGACGACCGCCTGCCTGTTACGCAGATCGGTCAGCGGGTCGTGGTCGAGCAGGTGTCGCAGTTCGCGCTGGGCCCGCTGTTCGCCGGTCACGTCGCGGGCGATGCCGGTGACCCGGACCGGCCGGCCCCGCTCGTCGGCGGCCACGTCACCGTGCAGTTCCACCACGTACTCGGGCAGCCCGTCCGGCAGGACCAGCCGGTGGACACAGGTGAACGGGCCCCGGTCGGCCAGCGCCACCTGCACCGTGGCCATCATCGGACCCAGATCGTCGGGATGGACGAACCCCCGGTAGGTCGAGGCGTCGATCTCGGTTCCGGCCGGGAACCCGAGCAGCTTGACCAGGCTGTCCGAGCACCGCAGCTCCCCGGTGATCAGATCCCAGTCCCAACTACCGGTCCGGGCCACCGCCACCATCCGGGCCAACCGCTGCTCGCGCCGCCGGGCCCGGGTATCGCGCTCGCGGCGGACGGTGATGTCGGCGATCTCATACAGCAGCAGGCTCCAGGGCCGCCGCCGGTCCCCGCCGCGGAGCCGCCGGCACGAGGCTTCCAACTGACGCGGGGCGCCGTGGGCCGGCGCCCAGACCAGCGTCCGGGCCGGGCCGTCCGGTTCCAGCTCGGGCAGGTCCAGGCCGGACGTGGCCAGGGCCGCACGGGCGGCCCCGGCGGCCACCTCGCCCGACCGGGCGATGGCGCCCGGTTCGCCGCCGGAAGCCGGTTCGACGGCGAGGATCCGCAGCAACGCGCGGTTCACCCAGACGACCCGATGCTGCTCGGTGAGAACCGCGAGGCCGGTCGTGGTGGCCTCGGCCGCGACCTCGGCGGCCCCGGCGATGCCCATCCGCCCAGCCACCGATCGGACCTCCGCTCCGCCGGGCGCGCACCTCGGAGCGGCCCGTCGGCGAATCCTATCCGCAATCACGTGCACACCCAAAGTAAGGATGCGGAAGCGGTCGACACCTCCGACGACGGTGTGGTCCGTCCCAGTAGGGAGTTGTACGCCATATATCGTTTGGCCCCCGTTCATCCACGACATACCGTCCGGAGGAACGAAACGGTTTCGTTTCAGCGGGAGGGGCATCGTGCCAGCCATGACCGGCGATCTGCGCCCCGCTCCGGAAAGATGGGCACCGCCCGCGGGGGCCGCGGCCGGCCGGGCCCCGGCCGGCGCGGCGGAACCGGGCGACCGTCCCTCCGGTCTGGCCGACGCCCGCCGCCGACGCCGCGCCCACGACCCCCGCGAGCGGGAGATCCTCGACGCGGCGCTGGAACTGCTGGCCACGGTCGGCTACGACCGCATGTCGATGGACGCCGTCGCCACCCGGGCCCGGGCCGGCAAGGCCACGCTCTACCGACGGTGGGCCTGCAAGCCCGACCTGGTGGTCGACGCGATGCGGTACCTGCTCGACGGCGGAACCCCGGTCAGCGACACCGGTGACCTGCGAACCGACCTGCTCGCCGTGGCCGCTGCGACCCGCCGGGCCCTGTCCGGCGATCTCGGCGCCGTGGCCCGGGGCGTCCTCGGGGAACTGCGACACAACCCCCGGCTGCGGGCCGCCCTGCGGGTCACGTTCACCGGCGAGGGCGGCGGCCAGGGCGGCGGCGGCCTGCGGGCGGTGCTCGACCGGGCCGTCGAACGGGGCGAGGTCGCGCCCTCGACAGACGTCGGGTTCGTGGCCGAGACCGGGTTCTCGCTGCTCATGATGCGGCTGCTGGTGTCGGGCGAACCGGTCGAGGACGCCGATCTGGAGCGGCTGGTCGACCACGTACTGATCCCGGCGGCGCACGCCCCGCCCCGGTGACGCCGGTCCGGTCCGTCCGCCCGCTGACACCGGCGGGCTATCGGCGAACGACCCGGTCCATCGTCGGAGGAAGTCCGATCCACCCCTGAACGGAAGGTCCGCTGTGCCGACGCAACCAATGGCCACGTTCAGCGCACGCCCCATCCCCGCGCCCAGCGGCCGGGCGCTGAAGGTGCTGTGGGCGGTGGCGTACCTGGCCGTGCAGGTGACCCTGCTCGGCGCGTTGTTCATGGTGTACCGGCTCGGCCGGCACCTGGCTGACGGTCACACCACCATGGCGCTGCACCACGCCCGGGACGTCTGGGACTTTGAGCGGTTCGTGCACCTGCCCAGTGAGGCGTGGGTCCAGGCCCAGGCGCTGCACTGGACCGAGCTGATCCGGATCGCCAACCGCTTCTACATCACGGTGCACTTCCCGGCGGCGATCACGCTGCTGCTGTGGGTGATGGTGTTCCACCGCGACGCGTGGCCCCGGGTCCGCGCGGTGATCATCATGGCGACCGGCGTCGCGCTGTGCATCCACATTCTGTATCCCCTCGCCCCGCCCCGGTTCCTGCACAACGGGATGGTCGACACGGGCGCGGTCTACGGGCCCTCGCCGTACACCGATCCGGGCGTCAACAGCATGGCCAACCAGTACGCGGCCATGCCCAGCCTGCACATCGGCTGGGCGATCCTGGAGGCGTGGGCGGTCGTCCGCATCCTGAAGACCCGGTGGCGGTGGCTGGCGATCATCCACCCGGTCGCCACGACGCTGGTGGTGGTCATCACCGCGAACCACTACTGGCTGGACGGCATCGTCGGCGGACTGCTGGTCGGAGCGGCGATCTGGATCACCGACCCGGCCAAGGGCCGGTGGGTCGGGCTGCCCCGGGCCGCCGCCCGGCACCCCGCCGCCATCCCGCGTCCCCAATACCGGGCGACGGCCTCCCGGGCGGCGGCCTTCCGGGCGAGCTGGCCGGAGCGGCTCGGCCTGGCCGGCTCGGCGGGCGCGGTCATGCCCGCGTTCGTCGCCCCGTTCCTGCCGCCCGTGGTGCCCCGGGCGCGCGTCGCGACCGGCGGTCCGGTCCCGGCCACCGGCCGGCCGACCGGCCGCTTCGGCAGCCGGCTGACCCCGCTGGCCAATGTGCTGGACCTCGACGACCCGGCGGCCCGGCGACCCGGGGTGGTCGGGACCAAGGCGGCCGCCCTGGCCCTGGCCCGGGCCGGCCGGGTGCCGGTTCCGCCGGGCTTCGTGATCACCCCGGCCGGCGCCGCATCGTGCGTCGAGGGCACCGGGCCGGTGGCCGCCCGCGCGCTGTCCGACCTGCGCGACGCCGCCGGACGGTTGGCCGAGGCGGTACCGGGGCTGGTCGGCTTCGTCGTGCGGGCCTCGTCGCCGCCCGAGGTGGCCCGGTCCGCGGCCGCCCGCCACCGCTCGGTGGTGGGGGTTCGCGCGGACGATCTGGACTCGGCCGTGCGCGCGGTGGTTGCTTCCGCCCACGGCGCCCCGCTGGCGGTGCTCGTCCAGCCCCAGCTGCCGGCCCGGGCCACCGGGACGCTGTTCGCGGCAGCCGTCCGGCGGCCGCACTCCCGGGCGCGGGTCCTGTCCGCCCGGCAGACCCCGGCCGGGGTGGCCCTGAGCGCCGGTCGTCCGGTCGCTGCCGGTCCGGGCCGCCCGGGGGCCACCGTGGTCATCTCGCGGCGGGGCCGCACGCTGGGCGGTCGACCCGACTGGATGCCGGGCGAGCTGCCCGTCGCGCTCACCCAGCTGGCCCGCCGCACGGCCCGGGTGGCCGGCGGCCCCCGGGACCTCGAGTGGGCGGTCGACCCGGTGGGCGGCCTGTGGCTGTTGCAGGCCGACCCGGCCGGTGACGCTCCCCCGGTCGCCGCGCCCGGCGCCCGGTTGCTCGGACCAGGTCCGTTCGCGCGGGTCTTCCCGGCTCCGCTGAGCCTGCTCGAGCAGGACCTGTGGGTCGCACCCCTGGCCGACGGCGTGTCGAGCGCCCTCGCCCTGCTGGAGGGGGTGCCGCGCCGGCTGCTGCGTCGCCATCCGCCGGTCACGGTGGTCAACGGCCGGGTGGTCGCCGACCTCGAGCGGCTCGAGCTGGTCGCCCCCCGCCGGCTCCGCCACCGGCTCAATCCGCTGCCATCCGTCCGGCGGTTGGTCGCCGCCGGCCGGGTCCGGACCCTGCGCGGGGCCGCGCCCCGGCTGACCGCCCAGCTCGCCGACCAGCTTGACGAGCGGCTCACCCAGCTGCCCGAGTTGTCGACGCTGTCCACTCCGCAGCTCGTGGACGTGCTGGAACGGACCCGGATGGCGTTGACCACGGTCGCCGGCTACCGGGCGGCCACCCGGATCCTGAACCGGCGGGCCACGTCTTCGGCGAGCCGGCCCGTAATCATGCTCAGCAGCCGGCGCCCGTCATCCCGGCCGCGCCACCCGCGTCTGATCGAGGCCGGGCGCCGGCCCGGTGACGGCCCGGGCGAGCCGGCCGGCGCCGCGCCGGCCCGACCGGCCCGCGCCGACGGCCCGGCGCCGGCCCGGGGTGAGCCCGGAACCGGCCCGACCGGCATCGAGATCCTGGCCGGCCACACCGTGGTCATGCGCGAGCTGACCAGCCGGGTCGCGGCGGAGCTGGGCCGCCGGCTCACGGCGGCCGGGACCCTGCCCGACCCCGGGGCGGTCCTGCACCTGCACCTCGCCGACCTGCGCCGGACGGCCGGCGTCGACCGCCAGGCGCGGGACGACCGGCCCGCCCGGCCGGGGCCCGTCCACCCGGGCGAGCCCGGGTCGTTCGAGGGCACCGCGTTGCCGTACGCGTTCCGGCTGTCCGCCGACGGCCGGGTCGTCCCGGAACGGGGCTGTTCCCGGG
>JAMFSN010000293.1 GCA_026225295.1 Frankia alni | reverse complement strand
CGGACGGCGGGGGTCCGGACGGCGGGGGCGCGGGTCGGGAGGGCTCCGACGGCGGCGGCTCCGACGGTGGCCGGGGGGCCGACGGCGACTGCGGGGTGGGGGCCCCGAACTGGTCGCGCTCGGACGGCGGCAACGACGGCGGCCGCGCCGGTCCCGGGGCCGGCCGTTCGGCCCGTTCGGCCCGTTCGGACGGCGGGGGTACGGGCGGCGGGGGTACGGGCGGGCGGCGATGGAAGCCGAGCAACCCGACGCGCGGCGGTGGGTCCAGCGATGAGACCGCCGGACCGGCCCGTTCGGACCACCGGGGTGGTTCCGGTCGATCGGCCGATTCGGGGGGTGGGGGCTGCCGGAGCTGCCGCGGGTCCTCGAACGGCGGGAGCTGGTCGAACCGGTCGAACCGGGGCAGCTGCTCGAACGAATCGACCGGCGGCGGAGTCGCGGGCGGGGGGACCGGCGGCGGAGTCGCCGACGGCGGGGCCGGCGGCCAGGTCACGGACTGCGCGGGGGGCGGCCAGCCAGCCGCTTCGGACGGCCCGGGCCGGTCCGATCCGGACGGTGGCGCCGCGGGGCCCGGCGGCGCCGGGGGTTCTGGGGCCCGCGCTTCTGCTGGCTGGTGGTGCGGCGCCTGATGTTCAGGTGGGCGGGGTGGGTCCGGGTTGCCGCCGTCCGGCGCTCCCGGCGCGGGCTGGTCGCCCGGCGTGGGCGGCTCCGGCGCCTCTTCGCGGGCCCAGACCCGGGACGCGGCCGGCAGCCGCCGGCCGCGCGGACGACGGACCGACGGACCGACGGACCCGCCAGTGCCGGGCATCTTCAGCCCGAGCAGTGACACCGGCCGCGCATCACCGACGTTCGGCGACTCCAGCGGCTCCCGGGCGTCGTTCTCGATCGGTTCCGACCAGGCCGGCGGTTGGTCCCGCGACGGGCCGGACGGCGGAGGCGTCTCCGGTTCTCTCACCGGCGCACCTCCCAGGCCCGCGAACGCACTTCGCCGCACCGATCATCCGTCACCCGCACAACACCCAAGGTGACAATGCGGAAAGTAGCAGGAACAGCGCTCCCAGCCAGCCCCTACCGCCACATTGACACGCGTGAATAGTCGGACGCTGGATCACGCCAGTTCGTTGTGGCGAACCCGGGCGATGTGGCGCGCCTCCCGCCCAGCGGGCGGACCGACCGACCCGCCCACCGTCAGCCGGACGTGGCGAGGGTCAGCCGGACGTCGCGAGCTGCCGCAGGACGATCGCCGTCTCCAGCGCGGCGAGGACCGCTTCGCGCCCTTTGTCCTCGGTCGAGCCGGGCCGGCCCGACCGGCTCCGGGCCTGCTCCAGCGTGTCGCAGGTCAGGACGCCGAATCCGACCGGGACCCCGGCGTCGAGAGCGACCCGGGTCACGCCCTGGGTGACCGACTGGCAGACATAGTCGAAATGGGGTGTCCCGCCGCGCAGCACCAGTCCGAGTACGACCACGGCGTCGTGCCGGGCGGCCAGCGCCGCCGCGACGACCGGCAGCTCCACGGCTCCCGGCACCCGGGCCACGGTCGGCGCCTCGACGCCCGCCTCCTTGGCGGCGGTGAGCGCTCCGTCCAGCAGCGCGTCGGTGATTTCGGGGTACCAGCGGGTCGCCACGACGGCCAGCCGCAGGCCGCGCGCGTCGAGATCGGCCTCGACCGGAGCGCCGGCTCCGCTCACGCCGACTCCCCGGGGGCAAAGGCCTCGGCGGCCGGCGCCGGGGAACCGGGGGCGGACGACCGGGCCGACGGCCGGCGGCTCTGCCCGCCCCGCAGCCCGGTGAGGCCGGGCGCGGCCGGCAGACCCGGCAGGTCGTGGCCCATCCGGTCCCGCTTGGTGGTGAGGTACCGCAGGTTTTCCGGCGTCGGGATGACCGGCACCGGAACCCGCTCGTGGACCACGAGCCCGTAGCCGAGCATGCCGTCCACCTTGGCCGGGTTGTTGGTGAGCATCCGCATGGACCGGACGCCCAGGTCGGCCAGGATCTCCGCGCCGGTCACGTAGTCGCGGGCGTCGGCCGGCAGGCCCAGGGCCAGGTTGGCTTCGACCGTGTCGTGGCCACGATCCTGCAGGGCGTAGGCGGACAACTTGTGCACCAGCCCGATCCCCCGCCCCTCGTGACCGCGCAGGTACACGATCACTCCCCGGCCCTCGCGGGCGACGGCGGCCAGCGACGCGTCCAGTTGCGCGCCGCAGTCGCAGCGCCGCGACCCGAAGACGTCGCCGGTCAGGCATTCGCTGTGCACCCGGACCAGCACATTCTCGCCGTCGCCGAGCTCGCCCATGACCAGCGCCATGTGCTCGGCGCCGCTGGCGTGGTCGCGGTACCCGACGGCCCGGAACGTGCCGTGCCCGGTCGGCAGCGTGGTGTCGGCCAGCGCCTCGACGCGCCGTTCGGTGCGGCGGCGGAACGCCACCAGGTCGGCGATCGAGATCAGCACCAGGCCGTGCTCGCGGGCGAACCCGACCAGCTCCGGCAGCCGGGCCATCGTGCCGTCGTCGTTGACGATCTCGCAGATCGCCGCGGCCGGTCGCAGGCCGGCCAGCCGGGCCAGGTCGACCGCCGCCTCGGTGTGGCCGGGCCGGACGAGGACCCCGCCGTCCTTGGCCCGCAGCGGGAAGACGTGGCCGGGGCGGTTCAGGTCGCCCGGTCCGGTCGGCGGCGCGGCCAGCAGCCGGATCGTCCGGGCCCGGTCGGCGGCCGAGATCCCGGTCGAGACGCCCACGGCGGCGTCGACCGACACCGTGAACGCGGTGTTCATGTGCTCGGTGTTGTGGGCGACCATCTGCTCGAGGCCCAGCCGGTCGACATCGGCGGCGGCCAGCGGGGCGCAGACGACGCCCGAGGTGTACCGGATCGTGAAGGCCAGCAGCTCGGGGGTGGCCAGCTCGGCCGCGAAGATGAGGTCGCCCTCGTTCTCCCGGTCGGCGTCGTCCACCACCACGACGGGCCGACCGCCCGCGATCGCGGCGACGGCCTCCTCGATGGTCGAGAACTCGATGTCCTGTTCCACAGTCAACGTGGTCATGCGGAGATCCCCTCGGGGGCGAAACCCGGTCCGGAAAGGTGCCCGACGGCCGGGCGGTGAACCGCGCCCGGGCGGTGCTCGACCGGCCCACCGTCGGCCGCAGCGGCCGGGTGGGCCAGCGCGGCCAGGTGGGCCGGCGCGGCCACCGCGTGGGCGACCGTGAGCTTCTCGACGTACTTGGCCACGACGTCGACTTCGAGGTTGACCGGCTCCCCGACCGCCCGGGTGCCGAGCGTGGTCGCGTGGAGCGTGGTCGGGATGAGGCTGACGGTGAACGTCCCGGTCGTGCCCGGGCCGTCGCCCGCCTCGACGTCGACGACGGTCAGGCTCACCCCGTCGACGGTGATGGAGCCCTTTTCCACGACGTACCGGTCGAGTCCGCCCGGCAGGGAGATCCGCACGACCTCCCAGTGCTCGTCGGGGACGCGGTCCAGGACCGTGCCGACCCCGTCGACGTGGCCCTGCACGAGGTGGCCGCCGAGCCGGTCGGCCAACCGGACCGGGCGCTCGAGGTTGACCGGGTCGCCGGGCCGCAGTGTCCCGAGGCTCGACCGGTCGAGGGTCTCCTGCATGACGTCCATCCGGACGCCCGGGCGATCGCCGTCCGCGGCGAAGTCGGTGACGGTCAGGCAGACGCCGTTCACGGCGATCGACGCGCCGTGGGTCACGTCGCCGAGAACCGTGCGACAGCCGATGGTGATCCGGGCCGCGGCGGGGAGGACCTCAATGGCCTCGACCTCGCCGAGCTCCTCAACGATGCCGGTGAACATCGCCTGGGTCCCTCCCGTCCCCGAGGCGTGCCCGGGACGGGATGGGCACGCGGGCCGCTGACCCCGCCCCAGCGGAGCCTGCGTACGCCTTCCGGGGTGCCCGCAAGCCCGCCGGACGACGCGCTGCCCGCGCGCTGCCTCCCATCCGGACTTTCACCGTCGGTCCCGGAATTTCACCAGGTCCACCGCCCACAGGATCATGGGCGGGTCGCGGACTATAACCGCCGGCTCGGAATTTCACCGACCCCGGAGCGCGCGTGCTTGTCGTTCCTCATTCAGTGTTACACACCAGGGTGTCCAGATGTTCCCGCGAGACCCGGACCTCCGGCGCCCCGGCCGGAACCATGATCGCGGCGCCGTCAGCCCGCGAGCCGGGGGGCGGCCGCGACCGCCTGCCCGCGCAGGGCTTCGACCGCGGCGGCCGGATCGTCGGCGCCGAAGACCGCGGTGCCGGCCACGAACACGTCGACGCCGGCCGCGGCGGCCCGCTCCACGGTGTCCGCGTTGACCCCGCCGTCGATCTGGAGCCACAGGTCCAGACCCCGGGTGTCGAGCAGCCGGCGGGCCGCCCGGATCTTGGGCAGCAGTTCGTCCATGAACGCCTGGCCGCCGAACCCCGGCTCGATGGTCATGAGGAGCAACAGGTCGAAGCGGTGCAGGTCGTCCGCGTACCGCTCGATCGACGTGGCCGGTTTCACCGCCAGCCCGGTACGCGCGCCGGCGGCCCGGATCGCGTCGGTGGTGCGGGGCAGATCGTCGACCGCCTCCGCGTGGATCGTCACGTTGGCGGCCCCGCGCTCGGCGTAGCCCGCCGCCCACCGGTCCGGATCGGCGATCATCAGATGGCAGTCGAGCGGGACGGCGGTCACCGCCCGCAGCGCGGTCACGGTGTCCGGCGAAAACGCCAGATTCGGGACGAAGTGGTAGTCCATCACGTCCACGTGCAGCCAGTCGGCGGTGCCCTCGACGGCGTGGGCCGCGTCGGCGATCCGACCGAAGTCGGCGGCGAGCAGGCTGGGGTAGATCTG
>JAMFSN010000292.1 GCA_026225295.1 Frankia alni | reverse complement strand
TCGCGTCATTCAGCGTCATCGCCCATTGGCGGGCGTCATCATTCGTGCTCATTCGCGGTAGTAGAAATGCCTTGCCCACGCTGGCCTTTTGGTTGATAACAGGGGCGGGGACGTGGCT
Organism: Frankia alni; assembly: GCA_026225295.1. Classification (GTDB taxonomy): domain Bacteria; phylum Actinomycetota; class Actinomycetes; order Frankiales; family Frankiaceae; genus JAMFSN01. The sequence continues at coordinate 3,033 of JAMFSN010000292.1, read as the reverse complement.
TTTCTTCGGATGCCGCAATAGGCATCCGTCCGCATTGCGGTCGCGGTCCCCGCCTTTACCCCCGGCGAGATTCCTGGCAGGTGACTCCACGATGGCTTCTCCCACCCCGCGCGGAAACCCCCGTTCCCGCCGGCCGCCCCCGGCGACCCCGCCGCGGACGGCGAAAGACGGCACGGCCGCCGCTGCGAACGGCGCGGACCGGCCGGACCCGCCGGCCGCGCCTGGCATGTTGACCACCGAACAGATCGCCGCGATCGAACAGGCCGTCTTGGCGCTGCCGCCCCTGACCGACGAACAGGTCACCGGCCTGGCGGAACTCATCCGCGCTCTACGGCGCCGCCGCACCATCCCCTGACCGGCCAGCGCGCATGGTCGCACCGGACTAGTCCACGAGGGCTAGATGACGCTGGTGCCCAGGTCAGAACGGTCGGCGGCGGCGTGGGGGGTCTGGCCGTTGGCACCTATCCAGCGGTGGTGGCCGTGTTCCCGACCCGCGGCGGTCAACACGGCGTACTGCCGGCGGTGTGCAGGCACCGGTGTGCCCGAGGCCGCCGTCGTCACGATTGCGGTGCTGCCTGACGGCCCGGGAAGACCTCACAGATTCCACACACCGCAGGTGAGCGGGGGTGGTGGACCTTACCGATACCTGACACGGCCCGCCGGTGGGGGTGCCCGCCGGGCCCCCCGTTGGGTAGGCCGTTAGGCGCCGGGCGAGGTTGCCGGCAAGAGCCCGGCCCGGATCTGTAACCGTCTCGCCAATTTCACCCCGAAATGCCCCGTCTTTGCCCCATATGCGGAAAGGAAGGAGCCCAGGGGTGCTGGCCTGCACCAACACGCCGGTTGATGTCACGAATGTCAGGGCGGGGAACGCCCAGCGAGCGGCCGGGAAGGCTCAGATGGCCGGTCGGGCGCTTGGCGACGCCGATTCGTGGAGTTACCGTGACAGTCAACCCGCAGCCGCGCGCACTATACACCCTCGTCGCTGCGGCCGGGAGGGAAGCTACCAGATGAGGAACAGGGAGGTGAGCGGGAACGGGTAGGCCCCGGCCGGGCCGACGTCCGCGTATGCGTGTGGGCGGTGGTCCGGCTGTTCGTGGACGCGACGCGCGAAGGACAGGTGACCGATCATGCTGTGCCGCCCTGCCGCCCCGACCCGCACCCCGCCCGCCGGGTAGACCCCGCGCACCGCCCCCGCCGCTCGACCCGCCGGATCGGATCTGGCGGAAATCTGGGTGCGCCGGGGTGGACGGTTTCACCCCCCGGTTGGCCCACCACGTGGCTGTCGGTTTCACCCACCGTCCTAGAGACGGGGGGTCAACCGGTGTGCCCACCAGGCCGTTTCCACCCGTCACCTGACCCCAGCCACTCCACCTGCTCAGCTCCCACCAACCGGCCGAACGGGGGCGGGTCCCCGCCGTGACCCGCCCCCGTTCGACCGGCACCCGAATCACCCTCACACGGGTCCGGTGGGAACCGGCGAACACCGGTTCTGGTCGGCGACGGTGGCGGGCTGGTCCGCCGCGCCTGTCGGCCGTGGCCCCGGCGCCCCGCCGGCCCCTCAGATGGGGAAGACACGACGTAGGTACCCGAGTCTGGCCCCCGACCGCTGCCCCTTACAGCCCGGTCGACCTGCACAAACCCGCCGGGTTACCCCCAGCACTCTTAACCGCTGGCCGACTGCTGGCCCACTGCTGGGGGCAAAAGCGGCGCCGTCAGGACCCCCCAACGTGTGACCCGTCTGGGTCACACCCCTCGTCGCGGTCGGCGGTGGTGCGCCGAATCCGAATGCCCGGTCTTCGGCCCCGGGAAGTCAGCCAGGCGCGGCCAGGGCGTCCGCGCCGGCCGGGGGATACCACCGGCCTTGGGGTTGGCTTTTGCGGATGAGGCCGGCGTGCTGGAGCCGGAGCAGCCGGTCATACACCCAGCTTTCGCTCATCCTGGTCGCGGCGATCAGGTCGGCGCCGGTGACGCCGCTGTCGGGCGCGGTCGCGAGGTGTTCGCGGAGGACGGCGACGGGGTCGGGGCGCAGGGCTGGGCCGGTTCCGGTGCCGTCCCAGTCGAGGCGGGCGGGGTCGTTGTCGGTCCGGGCGTTCGGCTGCCGCAGGGTGAGGTTCGGGAACGCCCGGCGGATCATCTCCCGCATGGTGTCGTAGTCGTCGGCTGCTTGCGCTTCGTCCCAGGCCCGGGTGACGTCGGTGGCGGCCTGCCCCGCCGACACCGGCACCTCCAACCCGGCCAGCTCGGTCGTCAGGACGTCGATGCGGGCCAACAACGGTTTCATCGCCTTCTCGACACGGGGCAGGCCCCACTCGGCGGTCTTCTCCGACAACTCGTCCGCCGAGGCGTTCAACCGGCCGATCTCGGCCGTGATCTGCCCGCGGCGGCTGTCAGTTTCGGCGGCGTGCGCGGCGATCCGGTCCGCTCGCCGGGGGTCACCCAGTCGGGTCTTGACCGCTGCCGCGACGGCCTGCTCGATGGTGGCCGCGTCGATGTGGTTCCGGCCGCAGCCGGGCCGGTCGGGTTCCCGGACGCACCGGTACTCCCGGCGGGGTTTCCCGTCCAGGTAGGGCGTCTGGGCCCGCAAAGGACGCCCCGTCAGGAGCTTCCCGCAGCCCCCGCAGCGGAGCAACGCCGTCAACAGATGCGTCCGACCTGGGGGGCGGCCCCGGCGGCGGGAGTCGAACAGGCCGCCCATCCGTTCCCATTCCTCCCGCGACACGATCGGCTCCACATCGACCAACGCGCCCATGATCTTCCCCTTGTGGACCAGCAACCCGGCCAGCGCCGGGCGCTGCAACGTCCTGCTCAACGTGTTCCGCGCCCACGGGACACCACGCGGCCCGGTCACGCCCCGGGCCCGTAGATCCCACACGAGCCCGGACAGGGTTTCCCCGGCGAACAGCCGGTCGTAGCAGTCCCGGATCACCGCCCGTTCGGGCGCGATGACCGCCGGGTCCTCCGGGGTGCGGGGGTCACCGGGCTGCCAGCCCGGTGGGGGTGGCGCCCAGCCCGGCATCGCATACGCCCGGCCCC
>JAMFSN010000291.1 GCA_026225295.1 Frankia alni | reverse complement strand
GCCGATCTTCCGTTTCTGAACGCCGCGACGGTGACCCGGCTCCGCGCCGGGGTCGGCGTCGGCGTCGGCGGCGAACCGGCGGCCGGCCAGCCGCTGGACGGGGCGCTGCTGGTCGACCCGGACGGCCGGGACCAGCTGCTCATGGGCGTCTGGCGGACGGCCGCCCTGCGGACCGCGATCCCGGCCGCCCCGCGCGGGGTGGCGCTCCGGGCGGTCCTGGCCGGGTTGCGGGTCGCGCGGTTGCCGGCCGACGCCCGGACCTGCGCGGACTGCGACACCCCGACCGACCTGGAGGCCGCCCACGCGGCGGAACCGCCCGTCCGTCCCAGCGGTCGCCGAGACCCCGTCGGGCCTGCTCAGGATCAGTAGGCGCCGGAGCCGGTCAGTACCGTGCGAACGGTCCGCACCATGATCGTAAAGTCCAGCAGAATCGACCAGTTCTCCACGTAGTAGAGATCGAGCCGGACAGAATCATCCCAGGACAGCTCCGACCGACCGCTGACCTGCCACAAGCCGGTCAGACCGGGCATGACCAGCAACCGGCGACGGACATCGCCGGCAAAGGCCGAATCCTGGACGGGCAGCGGGCGCGGTCCCACCAACGACATCTCGCCGAGTACGACGTTGACCAGCTGGGGGATCTCGTCGACCGAGAACCGCCGCAGCGACCGGCCCAGACGGGTGATCCGAGGATCCTGACGAACCTTGAACAGGAGGCCGTCGGACTCGTTGAGGGCCTGGAGCTCAGCCAGTCGGGCGGCGGCATCGGTATGCATGGTGCGGAACTTCCAGACCGTGAACTCCCGGCCATCCTTACCCAGACGCTTCTGGCGGTAGAGCGCCGGACCCGGGCTGTCCAGCCGGATCGCCGCCGCCACCAGGGCGAGCAGAGGAGCGGTGAGCGCCAGGAGGATGCTCGCCAACGCCCGGTCGACCACACTCTTGGCGACCTTCCGCCAGCCGGTGAAGACCGGTCCGGACAGATGGAGCAGCGGCAGGCCGGCCACCGGGCGCAGGGACACCCGGCTGCCGGCCATCTCCTCGACCCCGGGCGCGACGACCAGGTCGATGGCCGTGCCCTCGAGCGCCCAGGCGATCCGGCGGGCCAGCCCGGCGTCCACGTTCGCGGACGACGCGACGACGATCGTGTCGGCCTGGTGCCGGGCCAGCATCGCCGGGATCTTGGCGATCGGCGTGACGGCGGCGGCGTCGTCGGCCGTGCGTACCTGGCCTTCGCCAAAGGGCAGGCAGGCCCCGACGACGCTGAAGCCCGCGGCCGGTTCCCGTTGGAACTGGGCGGTCAGCTCGGCGACCGCGTGCGGGTCGCCGATCACGATGACGCGATGGAGAGATTTGCCGCGCCGGCGCAGGCTGACCAGATAGTTGCGCGCTCCCGCGCGGCCGACCAGCAGAAGGCCGAGGCCGAGCGGCATGGCCACAATGCAGAACCCCCGGGCGACCTGCGCGTGCAGCACATAGCATCCGATCGCGGTCGCTCCCCACACGCGACAGGTCGCAACGGCCACGCGCCGGTACTCGTCCGCGCCGACGCCCAGGTGGCGTGATTCATAGGCGTCGGTCGCGGCCAGCATGCCAACCCACAGAGCAAGGATCACCGCGCCGACCGTCCAGTAGGAGACGCCGCGCACAGTCACGTCGTCCGACCCGAACCGGACCACATAGCCGCAGATCACCGCGACGATCACGGCGATGGCGTCGACGGTGACCAGGGCCGCGGTGTGACGCCCGCGCCATGGGACGGCCTTCGTCGTTGAGACCCGGGCCCCCCGCGGGAGGGGGATCAGATCGTCCGAGCGGACCGGACTGTCTCGATGAACGGATATGACCTCTGCCATGCCAATCCCCCCGGATGAAGCTGTGGCCAGACGCCCCCGGTCACCGGTTGCGTTGCGTGGTGAGCCGAGGGGAGGCGCTACCTTCGGTCAGGCCTCTATCGCTTTCCGTCAATCTATGTAACACGCTGGGTGGATCTTCTGCTACGACACGCAGTCAGTTTGTTACTCTCAGTCGTAGATCGTTTACTTGCTCCGCCTAGTTCGAGGGGATCAGCATCCATATGGAAGATCGCGCCACCGCGGCGATGCACCCGGTGAGTACCGCTCCAGCAGCCTTTGAGCTGGGCGAACAGGTGGCGAGGGACGCCTCGGCAGCCCGGTTGGCGACCGGGTCGGGGTCGGCCGACCTGCCGGTGGTGCTGTGTGCCCGGGTTCCGATCACGGCCGGCGACCGCCCGAGCGCGGCCGCGCAGGTCGTCGGGTTCGCCGAGGCCCTCCGCGGTGGGGCCACGGACACCGAGCCGTGGACCGGGGACCGACCGGGTCTCGACATCCACCAGTGCACGGCCCACACCATCGCCGAGGCGGACGGCGACCCGGCGCTGCTCCGGTTGCTCCAGCGGTCGTCGGTCAACTTCCCGGACGGTCAGGCGGTCGTCTGGGCCAATCGCCTCGTCCATCGCGGTCGGGGCCTGCCCAGCCAGCGGGTCTACGGCCCTGACCTTCTCGCGGACGTCCTCCAGCTCGGGCAGGACGTGGGGCTGCGGCATTTTCTGCTCGGCTCGACCACCGACGTGCTGGCCCGGTTGGAGGCCAACCTGCTGGCCCGCTGTCCGAGAGCACTCATCGTCGGATCGGAAAGCCCGCCGTTTCGGGCCCTGACCCCCGCCGAGGAGCGGGACCAGGAGAACCGAATCCGAAACTCCGGGGCCCAGATCGTCTGGGTCGGTCTTGGCACCCCGAAGCAGGACTGGCAGGCGGCCCGGCTGGCCGACACGCTGCCGGTCATCGCGGTGGCGGTCGGAGCGGCGTTCGACTTCGTTGCCGGGACGAAGAGCCAGGCGCCGCGGTGGATGCGGGACAACGGCCTGGAATGGTTCTATCGGCTGGCATCGGAGCCGCGCCGTCTGTGGCGGCGCTACCTGTTCGGCAACACCCACTTCATTGTCGCCGTGCTGCGTCACTCCCGCGATCGGGCCGGGGCGCTGGCCTCCCCGGTTCCGTCGCCGCGGCCGGGGGCCGCGCGGTGAAGGTCCTGATTTCCGCTTACGCGTGTGCGCCCGATACCGGTTCGGAACCCGGCGCCGGGTGGGAGTTCGTCCGGCTGGCCGCCGAACAGCACGACGTGTGGGTCCTCAGCTGCGCGACGTACCGCGACCGTTTTGACGCGGGCTTGAAGGCCGCCGGCCTCGGCAACGTGACGGTCGAATACCTGGGTGATTCCGAAACCGCTCACCGGGCCCGCCGGATCCCCCACGGCACCGTGCTGTACTGCCTTATCTGGCAGGCCCAGGCGCGTCGGCGGGCGCAGGCTCTGCACGAGGAGATCGGCTTTGATCTCGTGCATCACGTGACTTTCGGTACCGACTGGATGCCGGCCGGGGTATTGGGTGTGCCGGCCGTCCCGACAATCTGGGGCCCGGTCGGCGGCGCGACGCGGATGCCCTGGTCAGCCTGGCGGTGGGTCGGCTTCCGCGGTCTGGCCGAAGAACTGGCCCGGGACGCGATCACCACCGTCATGCGGCGACTGGTCGGTCGCCGGATGGCCGGCCGGGCCGACGTCACCCTCGTCCAGAACCGGGATGGCGAGGCGGCCCTACGCCCGTGGGCCAATTACCTGGAGGTCTTCCCGAATGTGATCGTGGATCACGTCGGCGGTCGGGTGGCGGAAGCGTCGGCCGAGCATTCTCCCGATTCCCCGGGTGGCGCGTCCCGGCGGGCCGTATTCGTCGCTCGTCTCATGCCGTGGAAGGGGCTCCGCATTGCGGTCGCCGCACTGGCCGAGCCGGCCGCCGCGAACTGGTCTCTGGACATTTACGGCGACGGGCCGGAGCGGGCCCCCGCTCACCGGCTCGCGGTTCGCCTCGGGGTGGCGGATCGTATTCGGTTTCTCGGCCAGGTCGCTCATGCCGAGGTCCTCGAGGCCCTGTCGGAAGCCGATGCTCTGATTGCTCCGTCGCTTCACGAAGCGGCCGGCGTCGCGATCGCCGAGGCCGTGGCGAGCGGATGCCCGGTAGTGACCGTTGATCGCGGGGGACCGGATGTCGTCGTCGAGGGCGACGCGGGACTGAAGGTGCCGGTCTCCTCCCGGCTGCCGCGGGATCTCGCCCAGGCGCTCGCGGGCGTAGGGGCGCGGCGTCCGCCGAGCGACCGATGGTCGCGAGACACCTTCCGCGCGCAGGTCCGTCGGATTTACGCGATCGCCACGACCAGTGGGGCGCCTCGGCCCGGCGCCGCCATCCCGTCGGCCACCCCGGGCGACGACCGGATCGATGGGGCGACGGAGCCGGTCAGCAACCTATGGCCCAGCAGTCTCTGACGGTTTCGTTGGGCGGGTTGGACCACGGCCCCGGCGCAGTAGGTGCGGGTGCCCCGCAGGGACGGAATCTCATGAGAGTGCTCTACATAGCCGCCCGGTTTCCCAAGTTGTCCGAATCGTTTATCCAGGCCGAGATCGACCAGCTGATACGACTGGAGGCGGGGACGGTCGGAGTCGCGACGTGGCGCGGGGACGCGGCCGGTGGCCCGGGGGGGCAGCCCAGCCGCGGCGGGTTCGACCAGATTCGACCGGCCCGGCCGTCGGTCCGTGCGCTCGTCGCCTGTTTTCGAGCGGCGGCGGCGATCGGCTGCAGCACCTCGGGCCGGGAGTTCGCGGTGGGTGTTCTTCGGGCGTCCTGGCTTCTGCGCAATACCAAGGCCTGGAAACCACAGATTATTCATGCGCATTTTGTCTCACTGCCGGCCTACGTGGCATTGATCCTCGGCCGGGTCCTCGGGGTGCCCGTCACGGTCATGCCGCATGCCCGCGACTACAAGGTCGCCGTGTCGCCGCGTGCGCTGCGGAAACGACTGCGTTGGTGCTCGTGGATCTTCCCCATCTCGGGTCAGGCCCTGACCGAGATACAAACCATTTGTGGCCCACCCCACGACGTTGAAGGCCGGGTCGAGGTTGTCCGGGCGTCCTGGGCAGCCGGGGCAGCCCGGGTGGTGGTCCCCAGGAGATCGGATGACGTGACCCCGTACGAGATTGTCACGGTCGCGCGACTCGTGCCCAAAAAGGGGGTCGACACCGCCGTACGGGCGGTTGCCGAGCTGGTCCGGCTGGGTCGCCCGGTCCATTACTCGGTCATCGGGGCCGGCCCCGAGCGGCCGCGCCTCGAACAGCTGGCCGCACAGCTGGGTATCGCGGATCGCGTCGCATTCCTGGGCGCGTTGCCCCACGATCACGTCGAACGGATCATGGCCCGGTCCGATGCCGCGCTCCTGCTGTGTCGCCGGGCCGCGGACGGGGACATGGACGGTATCCCGGTCTCCCTCATGGAGGCCGCGGCGCTCGGGCTTCCGGTCGTATCCACCAACGTGGGCGGGATCGCCGAGCTCATCGAGGATGGAAAGTCGGGCCTGCTGTGCGCGCCCGACGACCCGGTCGAAGCAGGCCGGCTGCTCGACGAGCTGATGAAGGACCCACAGCTGGCCACGGCCCGGGGTGAAAATCTCCAGCGGCATGTTCTCGACGAGTTCGACCCGCGGCGGCAGGCCGAGCGACTCCAGGAACGTTGGCGAAGCCTGGTCTCGCCGTGACGGCCCCGGGTCGGACGAGCCCACCCCCCGTCGGTGCCGATGACGCCTGATGGGCCGGCCCATCAGGACGCCGTGGCAGCCAGTCCGGCCGGGACGCTGCCCCAGCCGTCGCGACGCCAGGAATCGGGCACCCACGCCGGGCCGCTCGTTCCCGCCCAGCGTCGTTCGCGGGGGCGGCATTCGCGCCGGCCACCTGCGTCGCGGCGCCTGGGCCTGCTCCGACGACCGTCCGTAGGCGTGGCCATAGATCAGGCGATCTTCAGCGCGACTTCGCTCCTGATGAACGTGCAGGTCGCCAAGGCGGTCACCACGGCCGAGTTTGGACACTTCTCGACCGGGACCCTGGCGTTCATTCTGGCCCTGGGCCTGGGCCGGGCGCTGGTCGGTCAGGTGGTCGTCATCAAGTGCTCCGGAGAAGATCGGGACTTCATTCGGGCCGCGGCCGGCGGCCAGCTCCCCCGACTGTCGGCAATCGCGCTCGTCCTGGTTGTATCGGTCTTCTGCGTGCTGCTCGCGATCGGTGGGAACAGCATCGAGATGTCCGGGATCTGTGCCCTTTCGGTTGCTCCCATGCTGTTCCAGGATTTCTTTCGCATGGTCGCCCTGGCCGCCCGGGCGATCCGGTGCCTCATCGGGCTGGACGCGGCCTGGCTGGTTGTCCAGACGCTGCTGTTGACCCTGCTCGATGTAGCCGGATGGATGGATTCCGCCAACGCCTGGACGGCCATCGGCATCAGTGTCCTGGTGTCGGCGTTGTTGGGCATCGCGATGCTCAAGCCGACCAGGACCGGACTGCGGGTGCACCGCCTGTCCGGTGGTTTCGGGCTGACCTTGGCCAGCGACTTCGTCGCCTCGAGCGGCCTGAGTGTCGGACTCTCATTTCTGGTGCCGGTGCTTTCCGGGCCGAGTGCGCTGGCGGCCGTCCGCAGCGCTCAGACCGCTGCCGCGCCGGCCCAGGTTCTGCAGATGGCGGTGGAGAGCGCCGTACTGCCGTCGGCGGCCCGGGCGGCGCGCTCCAGCCATCGGGACGCGGTCCGGGTGGCCACCCTCGGTTCCCTGCTCGGTTCCCTGGCGGTGGTGCTGTACTTCGCGGTGTGCTTCTCGGTGCCGGACCGCTACTGGGTGCACCTGTTGGGCGACAGCTGGACGGTCGGCCGGGAACTGCTTCCCGCCATCGCCCTGCGCGCGCTGTTCGCGTTCATCTCGATCGGTCCCGTCATTGCGCTGCGGAGTACCGGCCGAGCCGGTCGGGCGCTTCGCGCCCGGTTGGTAACCACGCCGGTGCTCTTGAGTGGCGCGGTGGTCGGGGTGTCGCTTGACGGCGCGTTCGGCTTCGCCATGGGGATTGCCGGGGCTCAGCTAGCGGCCGCTCTGATCTGGTGGTCCATGTTGTTCAAGATGAGCCGGGAGGGGCGGTGACGCCGGTCGCTCATTGACGCACCGTGGACCTTGGCGAACTCGGTCGATGGCCCGGTCACCGGGCCGCAGGCTGCGCATCAGGTGGCATTCGACCACTTGGGCACATTTATCCTGGACACGCCGCTCCATCGGCTATCAAAGCGGCGTCCGCAATCCGGTAGCGTGCCTGCACATGTTGGTCAGTGTGATTCTGCCGAGCTATAACGGTGAACTGTTCATTCGACGAGCCATCCGGAGCGTCCTGTCCCAGGACCACCACGATCTTGAGCTGCTGGTGGTCAACGACGGTTCGACAGATTCGACGCCGGCCATAGTCCAGGAGTGGACCGACCCCCGGATCCGCCTTATTCATCGGAGCAATGGCGGAGTAGCGGCCGCCCGCAACACCGGAGTAGCGGCGGCCCGTGGGGGAATCGTTGCTTTCCTCGACCAGGATGACGAGTGGCTACCTCATAAGCTGACCGTGCAGATCCCCGCGCTCGCCGGCGAGGGTGTCGCGATGGTCGGCAGCCGCATGCGCTACGTCGACGTCGACGGGCGCGGACTCGGGGTGGCCGGGGAGTCGACCGATGGCCGGCAGAAGGACATCGCCGCCGCTGCCTTCGTCCCGTTCCCGCTGTCCTCCGCGATTGCCCGGCGCGACCTGGTCCTGGCGGTCGGCGGCTTCGACGAATTCTTGGCCAAGACGGTCGCCCCGGTGGACGATCTCGACCTGTTGAGCCGGCTGGCGCAGCGCGGACAGATCCTCACCGTGCCGGAGACTCTTGGTCTCTATCGTATCCACGGCTCCAGCGCGAGCGTCCAGAAGTTTTTCGCGATGCAAACCGGAACAGAGTTCGTGAAACATCGAGAATCCGCCCGCCGTGCCGGCCGGGACCTGACCTGGGACCAGTTCAAAGAGACGCACCACCGGTCGCTCGGTCGCCGCCGGGCGGAGTACATCCGATATTTCTACCGAACGGCGGCCGTCTCCATCGCCGCCGGTAAGACGGTGACGGGGGCGGCTTATCTGGTTGCCGCGGCACTGCTCGGGCCGGGCTACACCGTGAAACGGATCAGGCGCCAGCGTGGGCAGCGATGACTACTTCGGCCGGCGGTGCGGGCGCGTTCGAGCATCAGGTTGCGGGCCGCGCCGGTCTCGACACTCCCGGCTAACTACGGTCAGTATCAGCCTGATCGCGTGACGTAGTCGCTACGATCCGGGCATGGCCTCCACACCAGGACCGTCACGCGCGATCGCGGGGACGCTTGCCGTGTGCCTCGGTCTGGGGGCCAGCAAGTGGGGCTCCCACCTCGGGCTCGGTCCGCTGTTCCTGACCGACGTCCTCCTGGGCTGTGCCGCCGCGCGGATCGCGCCCATGGGCCTGGGGGCCCGCCTGCGGGGCGGACCGGGGCCGCGACCGAGCCTGCGGGTGCCGGCGACCCTGGCCCTCTTCGTCGGGTACTGCTCGGTGCGGATGTTGGTGGGTGACCACTATTCGTTGACCGCTGTCCGGGACTTCGTGCCGTATGGATACGCGATTATTGCCGTGTTGATCGGAATCCGCCTGCCGTCCGCGTCGGCGGGTGACCGCGAACGTTCGGTGGCGTTGATCGATCGCGCGCTGGTCTTCCATCTGTGCTGGGTGACGGTGGCTGCCCTGGTGCCGTCGGTGGTGGACAGCGCCCCGCAACTGGCCGCGTTCGGTGGGGTGCAGGTCTTCCGCGTCCGTACCGACATCGACATGGCGATTCTTGGTCTGACCGGTGCTCTCTACCTGTGGCGGGCCGCGACCGTGGGTGGTCGCCGCTATATCGCGGGAATCACCTGGTGCGTCGGCCTGGGCGCGACGATGAACTCCCGCGCGGGCTTCATCAGCATGGTTTTCTCGCTGGGCGTGACCTACCTGCTGGTGACGCTTCGACAGCCCCTGGTCGTCCGGCGCCGGCTCGGGCTCGTCGCCCTGGCCCCGCTCATCCTGGCCGCGGTCATTCTCGTGCTGCCGTTGACCGTGGGCGGGTCGAAGCTCACCGCCGGCCTGGGTCTGACGACGCCGAAGTCCACGACCGACCAGAACGGCATCAACACCGCCCGGGGTCGCAGTGAGGCCTGGTCGGACGTTACGGCTTGGACCGCCGAGCAGCACGCGCAGGTGTTCGGCGTCGGGTTCGGGCCCAATTTCCTCGCCGACGCGGGCGCGCTCGCGCCGCTCGGCGGTGACCCGGCGTTGCGCTCGCCACACAACTACTTCATCGGCACCTACGCCCGGCTCGGCGGCTTCGGGGTCGGCCTTTTCGTGCTGCTCCTGGTGCGCCTGGCCCGCGATGCGGTCACGGTCACGCGCGAGCCGCTCGACGAGCTGGGTCTGCTGGCCACGCTGGCCCCGTTCGCGCTGGTCTGGACGGCCGCCTTCGGGGTGATCCTGGAGTCCCCGTTCGGCGCCGTGCCCTTCTTCTGGTTCGCCGGGGTTCTCATGACCGATGCGCGGCGGCTGCGCGCCGGCCAGCTCGATCGAGCTGGCCGGCGACGATCGCCCGTGGAGGATCGGGTGCCGGTACTGTCGGCCGCCTGAGCGGACGGGGTCCGCGATCCTGCCTCACCGCCCGGTCCCGCGCGTCGCCAGGAGGCTGGCGACGCCGTTGACCAGCTGGGTGCGCAGGCGGTTCAGATATGGCAGTCGGGCCGTGACGCAGGACCAGTAGGCGGCCGGGTTCGCCATGAGGGACTCGGTCGCCTGACGCACGGCATCGGGATCGAAATCCGAGGCATTGAAGACATAGTCGTCCAGCCCGAGATCCCGGAACGCGGCCCAGCCCTTCGGGTCGTAAGCGAGATGAATTGCTGGCGAACCACGCAGGATCGCGGTCAGCGCGCCGTGCAGCCGAACCGACACCACGACCGAAGGCCGTCCGTCCGGCCAGATTTCATCGAAGGAGGTATGGCTCCAGCCGAGGCTGTCGTAGAGCCTCTGATCGCCCGGAGCCTGAACGGCCATGGTCGCGCCCGGAAGCAGCTCGCGAAGCCTGGTAACCGAATTCAGGTAATGGGCGCCGAGATGGCTGAGGCTACGGGCATTGATAACTATTCGTTCGGGTTGCGCCTTGACGGTCGGCTCGGCCAGCTCCCGCCGGGCCAGCTCAAGTACCACGAGGTCGGCGGAACGATGGACATTGGTGAGACCGGACAGTACCTCAAGGCTGTAGTCGTCCCGAACGTAAATCGCGTCCCAGCCAGCAACCACCCGCCGGACCGCCACTCGGAGCGGGTCCACCATGGGGCCGAAGGTGACGGGCAGCGCGAAACGCAGATCGGCCCGGTGGTTGGCCTCGAGCATCTGACCGAGATGAAAATGGGAGAAACCGGCGGCCGCGGCCAAGGACCGTCCGTTCAGGTAGCCGCCCGGGCACATCACGTAGGCCGAATAGGTCCGCGGCCGATCACGGTGGAGTCGTCGCTGGGGTCCCAGAGCGGAACCGATCGAGGAGAGCGCTTTTACGCTGGACAGCGCCCTGGACCGACGAGCCGGGCCATCACGGAGGGTTCCCTTGAAGTCCTGGTACGAACGGGCGTCCAAAGCCTCGAGCACGAGATCCCCGGTCGCGATGCCCACCTCATTGAGCAGCGAGATAGCCAGATCGGTCAACAGGCTGTCGCCTTGATTGGTTCGACTGAAGACATTACCGAGTATTACGGGGCGCATTCCTCGTATCCCTTCTCGTGCTGAGACCAGCTATTGCGTGATGGGCGCCTGGCTGCCCAGCTCCTGAACTATCGCCGTCAGGCGCGCACCGACCACGGCGGGTGAGAAGTGGTCGGTGAAGCGCTGGCGGGCCGCGCGGCGGCCCGGTTCCCCCCAGTACGGCCCGAACAGCATGTTCTCCAGAGCACCCTCGAGCGCCGTGGCATCGTGGGGATCCACCACGATGCCGCTGACGCCCGGCTCCACCAATTCGGGTAGGCCACCCTTGGGGCTGACGATCGTCGGCGTGCCGCGGGCCAGGCTCTCGACCGCGACGCGCCCGAACGGCTCGTCCCACAAGGACGGAACGATGCTGCACCGGGCCCGCCCGAGCCGAGTGAGAACCTCGGCGTGCCCGAGCCCGGAGATCAGCTTGATGCGGGTATCGCGGTCCGCGGCCGCACGAAGTTCCGGCCGCATGCGGCCGTCGCCGATGATGGTCATGGTTGCCGCCGGTTCCGGTAGCCGGCGAAACGCGTCGACGGCGGCCCCGATCCCCTTCTCGGGTTCCAGGCGGCCGACGAAAACCAGTTCGCGTCGCGTCCCGGCGCCCGGCCCGGGACCGACCCCCGGATCGGGGTTGAGAGTGTTCGGCTTCACGAAGGTCCGGGAGGCGGGGACGCCGACGGACGTGAGATACCGGGCGACATGGGCGGAGATGGCCGCGAAGTAGACCTTTCCCGCCGGTGACCGCGGCCGGAGCCCCCTCGCGATGGACGAGGTCGAGAGGGAAGCGACGACCGACGAGCTGAGCGATCCATGGTGGCACCGATGAAGGACCCCCGGCGCGAAATGGCCGGCCGTGATGCAACTGGTGCAGGACTGCCCGGCGCGGAACAGGCTGCCAGCGATACAGCTCAGGCGAAAATTGCGAACAGCGACGAGGGTCGGTATCCCAGACTGTGCGCAGGTCGCGGCGACGCTTCCCGACATGGCCATGAACATGTTGTTCAGATAGATCACATCGGGCGCGAAGCGCCGGATGTGTGCACGGAGGTCATCCGCCGCCCATCGGTTCCAGGCAATCGCCCGGAGTCTCTGGGCGGCGGGCATTGTCTCAAGATCCCGGTTGTGGGCGACGAAGACCTGGACAGTGTGCCCGAACTCCCGCAAAAGTTGCGTCTCACCCTCGAAGGACAAATCCTCGCCGCCGCGAAGACGGTAGTAAGTGTGAATGGCGAGGACGCGCACCGGTCTAACTCCGCTCAAATCGGCCTGGGCTCGGCGGTGAAAGTGAGTGTCACCACCAATTCGGTCTTTCGCAACGGCCGGATGATCGTCCAGCCGTCGGATCGACCGGTCCTGTCTGGTCCAGATTGATGGCTCAGGTGAGGGTAGCCGTCCGATCCAGCCGGGCAGGATGCCACCCTGAAGCCGTGGCCCGCGGTCGACTCCCGTGCCGCTCCTACGGCCGCGATCGGCACCTGCGCGGAGGTGGCACCACCGATATGACTGGCTAGCTTAATTCCTCTGCCTATTTCGACGGGGCAGCCCGCCGCGAATGTGTCCGCGTGTCACGCGTCGACGGGCGGCCGTTGGCCGTAATATCCCAGCCAGCTGCTTATGAAATGGAATCTGTTTGAGTTAACTAGAGACGATGATTGAGTTTTCGGTGGAGTTATTGAAATCGTTGAGGACAGGCCGGAGGATCTGGTGCAGCTGAAAGGATCCACGATCCTGGTGACCGGGGGGACCGGTTTCCTGGGCCGCCACGTTGCCGCGGAGTTCCGCCGGCACGGGTCCCAGCCGGTCGCGGTCGGGACCCGGGACTACGACCTGCGCGGCCGGCGCGCCGTGCACGACATGCTGCGCGCCATCCAGCCGGACGCGGTGGTGCACCTGGCCGCCTCGGTCGGCGGCATCGGTGCGAACCAGGCCGAGCCGGGCCGGTTCTTCTACGAGAACGCGGTCATGGGCATCGAGCTGCTGGAAGCGTGCCGCATCTTCGGGGTGGCCAAGACGTTGATCAGCGGCACCGTCTGCGCCTACCCGCGGCACACGCCGGTGCCGTTCCACGAAGAGGAACTGTGGAACGGGTATCCGGAAGACACCAACGCCCCGTACGGGGTGGCCAAGAAGGCGCTGCTGGTCCAGTGCCAGGCCTATCGCGAGCAGTACGGCCTGAACGCGATCTACCTGCTGCCGGTGAATCTCTACGGACCCCACGACAATTTCGACCCGCGCTCGAGCCACGTCATCCCGGCGATGATCAGCAAGTTCTGCGCGGCCCGGGACAGCGGCGCGGACACGGTCACCCTGTGGGGGGACGGCTCGCCGACCCGGGAATTCCTGCACGTCAGCGACGCGGCCCGGGCGTTCCGGTTGGCGCTCGAGCAGTACGACGGGGCCGATCCGGTCAACGTCGGCAGCGGCGAGGAGATCTCCATCCGGGCCCTGGCCGAACTGGTCGCCGACCGGACCGGTTTCGTGGGCACGATCGAATGGGACGCCAGCCGTCCCAACGGGCAACCGCGTCGCAAGCTGGCCACCGCCCGGGCCCTGCGGGCGTTCGGTTTCGAATCGGCCGTGACGCTGGCCGACGGTCTCGGCGACGTCGTGGCCTGGTACGAGGACGACCAGGCCGGGCGGCCCGGCCCGGCGGTCACGACCGCCCCGTTCGCCCGCGACGGTCATCACGACCGCACCCGCCCCGGCGTTACCCGGCCCGGCGCCGGCCGCGTCCCGTGACTCCTACCGACGAGAGAGACATGACTGCCACCAAGGCCGCCCTGATCACCGGAATCACGGGCCAGGACGGTTCGTACCTGGCCGAGCTGCTCCTCGAGAAGGGGTACGAGGTCCATGGCCTGGTGCGCCGGTCGTCCTCCTTCAACACCGGCCGCCTGGACACCATCTACCAGGACCGGCACGAGGGCGGCCACCTGCACCTGCACTACGCCGAGCTGACCGACGGGGTCCGCCTGCTGGGGCTGCTGCGCGACATCGAACCGGTGGAGGTCTACCACCTGGGCGCGCAGAGCCATGTGAAGGTCAGTTTCGACATGCCCGACTTCACCGGGGACGTCACCGGTCTGGGCACCACCCGGTTGCTGGAGGCGGTCCGGACCAGCGGGGTCGAGACCCGCTTCTACCAGGCGTCCTCGTCGGAGATGTTCGGCGCGACGCCCCCGCCCCAGGATGAATCCACCCCGTTCTGGCCGCGCTCCCCGTACGGCGTGGCCAAGCTTTACGCGTACTGGATCACCCGCAACTATCGCGAGGCCTACGGGATCTACGCGGTCAACGGCATTCTGTTCAACCACGAATCGCCCCGCCGCGGCGAAACCTTCGTCACCCGCAAAATCACCCGGGCGGTGGCCCGGATCGCGACCGGTCGCCAGGACTGCCTTTACCTGGGGAACCTGGACGCCGTGCGGGACTGGGGTTACGCCCCCGAATACGTCGAAGGCATGTGGCGGATGCTCCAGGCCGACGGGCCGCAGGACTATGTGCTGGCCACCGGGGCGCCGGCCACCGTCCGGGATTTCTGCGCGGCGGCGTTCAGCTGCGTCGGGCTCGACTGGGAGAAGTACGTGCGGATCGATCCGCGCTATGAGCGGCCCAGCGAGGTCGACGCCCTGATCGGGAACCCGGCCCGGGCCCGGGAATGCCTGGGCTGGCGGCCCCGGACGACGTGGCGGAAACTCGCGGAAATCATGGTCGCGGCCGACCTGGCCAGCCTGGGCGACAGCGACGGACCGTCGGGCGGCGCGCCGCCGGTCCTCACCGGGGTGGCCGGCCCGGGCTGAGCGGCCGGCGCGGCGCCGTCCCGGGCTGAACCGTGACCCGCCGTCCTGACGGCCGCCGATGTACCGACACTGCAGCCACTTACGGTAGTAGTGTGACTCCTTAGAGTTATTACTCGGTAACCCTGGGCCGTAGCGGTGTGCGCACCGCCGGTCGACACCGGTTTACGACAGGAGCGACTGTGGACCTCCGTGACTACCTGCATCTTTTTCGTCGCCGGTGGCGCGTGATCTTTGTCGGACTGGTCATCGGACTGGCCGGCGCGGGCGGCTGGGTCGCGACCTCGACCCCGATCTACCAGGCCGACCTGCGCGTCTTTGTCGCCCTCGAGGGGGGCGCCAGCGCGACCAACGCCTACCAGGGCAGCCAGTTCGTGCAGGACCGGGTGAAGTCCTACGTCAAGGTGGTGAACTCGCCGGCGGTCACCGCGCCGGTCATCGCCCGGCTGCGGCTGTCCACCACCCCCGCCAGACTGGCCGCCAAGATCAGCGCGACCGCGCCCACCGACACGGTGCTGGTCGACATCGCCGTGAGCGATGCGTCGGCGGCCCGCGCCCAGCAGATCGCTTCGGCGATCGGCGCGCAGTTCGTCAAGACGGTGGCCGCTCTGGAAACCCCGCCCAATACCAGGGTGTCCCCGGTAACGCTGAACGTCGTGCAACCCGCGGTCCTGCCGACCTCACCCGTTTCCCCGAAGATCCCGCTCGATCTGGGTCTCGGCCTCGTGGTGGGACTCGCGCTGGGCGTGGCGGTGGCGGTCGCCCGGGAGGCGCTCGACAGCACCGTGAAAACCCCCGACGACGTGAACGAGGTGCTGCACAGCGGGGCGCTGGCCACCATTCCGTTCGACCCCAAGGCGAAATCCCGGCCGCTCACGACTCCGGGGGCCAACCATTCCCATCGGGCCGAGGCGTTCCGCGCGCTGCGGACCAATCTGCGGTTCATCAATGTCGACCATCCGCCGCGGGCCATCGTGCTCACCAGTTCGGTGGCCGCCGAAGGTAAATCGGTCAGCGCCTGCAACCTGGCCATCACCACGGCGGAATCGGGGCTGCGCACCATCCTCGTCGACGCCGACCTGCGGCGGCCGACGGTGGCCGGGTACATGGGCCTGGAAGGGTCGGCCGGCCTCACCGACGTGCTGACCGGCCGGGCCGACCTCGACGACGTACTCCAGCCGTGGGGGGACGGCCGCCTCATGGTGCTGGCCAGCGGTCCCCTGCCGCCGAACCCGAGCGAGCTGCTCGGTTCCCGGCAGATGGTCGAGCTCCTGCGGCGGCTCGTCGAACGGTTCGACTTCGTGGTGCTCGATGCCCCGCCGTTGCTCGCGGTGACCGACGCGGCAATCCTCGGCCAGGCCGCCGACGGGGCGCTGCTGATCATCCGGCACGGACACACCCGGCGTGAACAGCTGCGCCGGTCGGCGGAGGCGTTGGAGGCGGCCAACGCGACGATGCTCGGCTCGATCCTCAACATGGTGCCGGCCCGCGGCGACGGCTACTACTACCGCGACCGGGCCTACCTGGCCGATCTGGAGGTTGCCGAGCCGGGATCGCCGTCCGTGCCCGCCCAGGCCGCCGCCCCCCGCCACGCCGCTGGTCGCCGGGGGAACTGACCGGGGGAACTGACCGGGGGAACCGAGCGCCCCGGGTGCCCGTCGGCCGGCCGCGGTCGGGTGCGCCCGGCCCGGCCCGGGCAGGATCAGGGCATGAGCGTTCTTGACGACTGGGTGGCCGACGTGGCCGCCGCCCTGAACCTGGACCCCGCCGCCCTCGACACCGATCTGGTGCTCGACCTGACCCGGGACGTCGCCCACGGGGTGGCCCGGCCGGCGGCCCCGCTGACCGCCTTCCTGGTCGGGCTGGCCGCCGGGCGGGCCGGGGGCGACCCGGACGACGTGCGCGCCGCGGTGGCCACCGTGCTGGCCCTGATCGCCGCGCGCCCCCGGACGGCCTGACCCCTCAGACGGCCTGACCCTTCGGGCGGCCTGACCCTTCGGGCGGCCTGACCCTTCAGACGGCGTAGGTGGCGCCGCGCCCGCGCCGGGCGGAGGTCGGCAGCACGGCGGCCGCCACCGCGGTGGCCAGGTCCGGCGCCTCGGTCGGGTCGAACTGCGAGACGGTGATGCGGATGGCGGGGCCGGACCGGATCCGGAAGCGGGCCCCGGGGACCACCGCCCAGCCCGCCTCGCGCAACGCCACGACGGTCGCCGTCTCGTCGCGGACCGGCACCCACACGTTGACCCCGGTCCGGCCGTACGCCGTGACGCCGTGCGCGGCCAGGGCGTCGATCAGCGCCCCGCGCCGGGCCGCGTAGGCGACGGTCGCGGCGGTCAGCTGAGCATCGACGCCCGGGTCCGACCACAGCGCGACGACCAGGCCCTGCAGGATTCCGCTCACCCAGCCGGGCCCCAACCGCTGGCGGCTCTCGACCCGGTCGACCGTGGCCGCGTCGGCCGCCACCACCGCCAGCCGCAGGTCCGGGCCGTACGGCTTCGAGACCGACCGGACGAAGGCCCACGGGCCGTCCGGGACGAGCCGGTGGCGGGTCGCGCACACCGCGCCGAGCGCGAGCCCGGCGACCTCGGCCGCGTGGTCGTCCTCGATGACCAGGACGTCGGCCGGCAGGAGGGCCGCGAGGGTGGCGGCGCGCTCGCTGCTGACCGCCGCGCCGGTCGGATTCTGGGCCCGGGAGGTCAGGACCAGCGCCCGGGCGCCCCGCCGCACCGCCCGGGCGACGTCGTCGGGCACCGGGCCGTCGTCGTCGACGGCCACCGCCTCAGGAACCAGCCCGAGCGCGGCGATCAGGTCGAACAGGTTGCCCCAGCCCGGATCCTCGACGGCGATCAGGTCGCCGGGCACGACCGCCCCGGTCAGGAGCCGTTCGATGGCGTCCAGCGCGCTGCTGGTCAGCACGATCGCGTCGGCGGGGACGCCGTCCGCGACCAGCCGGTGCCGGGCCAGCTCGAGCAGCCCCGGGTCGATGGCCGCCGAGCCGTAGGTGCGGGGCTCGAGCCGTCCCGACCCGCCGGCCGACCCGCCGCCCGACCCGGCCGCCGGCACCGCGGGCAGTGGCGGAAGCAGCGCGGGATCGGGGATGCCGCGGGTCAGGTCGCGGACCCCGGCCGGGGTCGGTGCCGGGCTCGTCGACCGCGCGCCGACCGGGGGACGGGCCCGGACGACGGTGCCCCGCCGACCGGCCGTCTCGACGATGCCGCGTTCCCGCAGGGTCCGGAACGCCGCCGCGACCGTGCCCGGGGCCAGCTCGTACTGCTCGGCCAGGGCCCGCACGGTCGGCAGTCGACTGCCGGGTGCCAGCCGACCCGAGCGGACGCCCGCCTCGATCCCGGCCGCCAGTTCCGCCGCTGTCCGGTATTGTATCGCCATGGATGAGGTATTGTATCAGAACAATCTGTCGCGCGCGTCGGGTCCCATCCCGGTCTGGCCGACCCCGACCCGCCTGCGCGAACGCGTCGCGACCGACCGGGGGGCCGTGAACGCGGTCCTGGACGAAGCGCTGGTGTGCCACGCCGGGCTGGTCGTCGACGGCCGCCCCCACGTCCTGCCGACCCTCCACGTCCGGGTCGACGACACCCTCTACCTGCACGGTTCGACCGGCGCCCGGATGCTGGCGGCGGCCCGCCCGGCCGGGGTGGCCGTGTGCGTGACGGTGAGCATCGTCGACGGGCTGGTCCTGGCCCGGTCGGCCTTCCACCACTCGATCAACTACCGGTCGGTGATCGTCCAGGCCGACGCGACGCTGGTGGCCGATCCGGAACGCAAGCGGCAGGCGCTTGCGGCGTTGGTCGACCGGGTCGGCACCGGTCGGACCGCCGGATCCCGGCCCCCGAACGCGAAGGAACTGGCCGCGACGGCCGTGCTCGCGGTGCCCCTGGTCGGGGACCGCTGCGACGTCGCGCTCAAGCAGCGCACCGGCCCGCCGCTCGACGACTCCGACGACCTGGCCCTCGGGTACTGGGCGGGCGTCGTGCCGGTCCGGCTCGTGGCCGGCGAACCGGTGACCGACCGGGCCGGCGTCGCCGTCGCGGTTCCCGCGCAGCTCGCCCCGACCATGCCAGCCGTCGGGACCATGCCGGCCGCCCCGGCCGTGCCGGCCGTCGGGACCGGGTCCATCGCTCAGATGCGGTAGGCGCCGGTCTCGTTGAGCAGGCCGCGGATGTCGACCGCCATGGTGTGGACCACCGCGTCCTCGCGCTGGTCCTCGGACTCCGGGCCGTCGTCGTGGTCCCAGTTCAGGACGTCCTCGTCGGGGGTGAACCGGCGGGCGTAGGCCGGGTGCAGCGGTCGGTCCCGGCGGCCGGCGGCTCCGGTGCCGGGCGCGGCGGCCGGCCGGGGGATCGCCGCCGTCGGCGCCGCGGCGGACGGGTCGGGGCCGGCGGTGACCCGCGGCATCATCGTCGTGGCCGCCGCCGGGTCGTAGCCCTGCTCGGCGTACCAGGTCTCGTCGACCGCCGGCCGGCGGGCCCGCCGACCCCGGCGGCCGGCCGATTCACCCGCATCGGGTCCGTCGACCCAGCCGCCGTCGATGTCGTCGTAGCTCGGACCGTCCGCGGCGCCGGAGGCCGCGCGCCGGCCGCGCCGGCCGCGGGGTTCGGGGCGGGTCATCACCACGACGTAGTCGAGGATCCCGAGCGCGGCGATCACCGCGATGGCCGGCACGCCGAACACGGCCGGTCTCCAGGACGTCAGCGCGACGAGCACGAACACCACCGCGATCGTGACCACGCCGATGGCATGGCGCTGCGGGGGCGGGAGTGCGGGGACCTTCCTGCCATTCCGGTAATGCGCCACGCGCACAAGTCTCGCACCGGGGATCAACCGACCCGATGGGGGGCGGCGGGCCCGGGCCTCCGGCTCGCCGCCCGGCGCCGCAAGGCCCCCTCCGGCTCGCCGCCCGGCGCCGCAGGCCCCATTGTGAAGGCGCGGCCCGGGCGACGGACGGGGCGTCGCCGCGAACCCGGGTCACGGCGGCCCGGGGCCGGCGTCACCGAGAGCACAACGCTGGGCCCGGTCGCGACCAGTGATCGTGCGCACGACAACGTTGCGGAATGCGATTTTCTCGGAGACGCTGCCCGGGCAGGGTTTTTGCCGCACCATAGGCAGAGCTTCGTTATCGGCTCGTTATCTGTGTGGAGGGCCGCCGTGCAGGTGCGACGCAGCAGGCCGTGGGCCCGCATCACCCTGATCGGGGTTGCGTTGACAGCGGTCCTGGCGTTGGTGGCCGGTTGCGGTTCGTCTCGTTACACCTACGTAACGAATAAGAGTGCCGGCACCTTCCTGAAGGTCCCCTCGACCTGGAATCACCAGAAGGTGGCGGGTTCGCTGGCCTTCGTGGGAATCGATTCGCGCAACCTGAGTCCCGAGATGGCCCAACAGATCGCCGCCCGCGAGTGGCTGGTCACTCTCGATGCCAGCGGCGCGGCCAACAGCAGTCTGTTGAAGCTCGACGCGTCGGAGCCCAAGGGATTCGTCCAGGTCCGCAAGCTGCTTCCCGAGGAAGCGGACGCGATCTCGACCAACGATCTGCGCGACCAGTTCGTCGACATCGCCTCCGCGCAGGCCGCCCAGGACGCGGCGGTCAAGAAGGACCCGATGGCGGCCCGCCTGACGCCGCAGTTCCTGCTGCTCGTCGACAACCCGGTGACCAGGAGCGGGGGCGTGCACGGCGTGCACCTGGTCTATGAGCTGCGGACGACCACCGGCCTGACCACCATCGACCAGACCAGCCTGCTCGACCAGGATTCGACGACGATCTACCAACTGGTGATGGCGTGTTCGTCACTCTGCTTCGCCGAACACGGAAACGACGTCGAACGCGTATCGCAGTCGTTCACGATCAAGCCAACCTGAGGGGCGGCGACCTTATGACCACGAGCCTCCAGAAGGCCCCGCCGCCCGGTGAAGGCCCCGCCACCGACGAGCCCGACGTCGAAACCGCGACCGCGGCCCGGCCCCGCCGCAAACGACTGCTCCTCTGGGACCGGGTGAAGTTCCTGGTCCTGATCGGCGTGCTGTTCGCGTTCACCGTCTCGGCGGACATGTCGAGCAACCCGATCCTGGGCTGGACGGACTCGGTCCGGCGGCAGGCGAGCTCCGCCTGGTGGCTGCTGGCCCTCGGGGCGCTCGAACTCGTCCGCCAGATCCACATGGTCATCGGCGAGCACTCGTCGGGGTACTACGTGTTCTGGACGGACACGGTCTTCGGTCGCGCCGAGAGCCGGGTCTCCCGGACGAACGACTGGAACCGGTTCCGGATGGCCCGAACCATGAAATGGGTCATCGGGCTGGTGATCATCGCGTTCATCTACGCGAAGGTCAAGCACGAGTCGGTCTTCAAGGCGATCTCGTCGGCGCCGGGCGATATCTGGCACGCCGCCCCGCTGGTCGTCCAGATCATGCTCATCATGCTGCTGGGCGTCGGGCAGTTCGCCGCGATCTTCTGGTTCATGTCCAAGGGCGGCGTCGACGTCTACTTCCCGGACGACGTGAAGACCCGGTTCTCCGACATCTGGGGCCAGGACCACGTGCTCGACCGGGTCAAGGAGAACGTCTTCTACCTGGAGAAGCCCGAGGAGATCGAGGAGCGGGGCGGCTACGTCCCGGGCGGCATCCTGCTGTGGGGGCCGCCCGGAACCGGCAAGACCCTGATCGCCGAGGCGGTCGCGGGCGAGACCGGCCGGCCGTTCGTGTTCGTCGACCCGGGCGCCTTCACGGCCATGTTCTTCGGCGTGGGCATCCTGAAGGTCAAGTCGCTGTTCCGCAAGCTGCGCAAACTGTCGCTCCGGTACGGCGGGGTGATCGTCTTCTTCGACGAGGCCGACACCCTGGGCAGCCGGGGGCAGGCCGTGTCCGGCGTGCAACCCGCCCACCCGTTCGCCGCCACCCCCGAAAACGGTCCGTGGGCGCACACCCACTCCTGCAACGGGCTGGCGTACGCGTCGGCCGGGGCCCGCCAGACGCTGGCCACCCCGCCGCAGTTCGTCATGCCGAACGGTGGGGGCGGGCAGTCCAGCTTCGACGGGACCCTGCAGGCCCTGCTGACCGAGATGTCGGGTCTCAAGAAGCCCCGGGGTTTCCTCAACCGGGTGGTCCGCCGCTCGCTGGGGATGCGCCCCAAGCCGCCGCCGAAGTACCGGATCCTGGTCATGATGGCGACCAACATGCCCCAGTCGCTCGACGCGGCGCTGCTGCGCCCGGGCCGGATCGACCGGCTCTACAAGGTCGGCTATCCGACCAAGGGCGGCCGGATCCGGACCTACGAGGGCTACCTCAACAAGGTCAACCACGAGCTGACCGACGAGCAGATCGACAAACTGGCCGTCATCAGCCCGCAGGCCACCGGGGCGAGCATCAAGGACATCGTCAACGAGGCGCTGGTCATCGCCACCCGCGACGGTCGCGACACGATCACCTGGCCGGACCTGACCCGGGCCAAGGCGCTCAAGGAGCACGGCCTGCCCGACGGGCACACCTACCCGACCCGCGAACGCCACAGCCTGGCGCTGCACGAGGCGTGCCACGCGGTGGCCATGTACCGGCTGATGAAAGACAAGGTCATCGAGATCGCGACCATCGAACGGCGTGGCGACGTCGGCGGTTTCGTGGCCCCGGTGCCGCTCGAGGACCGGTTCGTGCAGTGGCGCTCGGAGATCGAGAACGACGTCATGACGTTCCTGGCCTCCCTGGTCGGGGAGCGGATGTTCTTCGAGGGCGACAACACGCAGGGGGTCGGCGGGGACATGCGGGCCGCGACGGCCCTGATCATGCAGAGCTTCGCCTCGCACGCGATGGGGACGACCCTGGCGTCCCGGACCGTGACGCTGGCCCCGCTGGCCACCCCCGTCCAGGACGGCGCCGACCGGGCGATGCTGGACGGCCCCTTCGGCCGGCAGATCGAGGAGAAGCTGCAGGAACTGTTCAACCGGACCGAGGTGCTGCTCGACGAGAACCGGCGCGAGGTGCTGGCCGTCACCCACGCCCTGGAGACCTATCTGACGATCTCAGGCGAGGACGTCGAAGCCATCATCGAGGGGACCCAGGGTCCGACCGTCGACGGTCGGCAGTACACCGAGAGCACCTTCGCGGAGCTGGCCGAGGAGTATCACCGCGACACGGTCCGGGCCATTCACGACGTCCCGGGCGCCCTCGTCCTCGCGCCGCTGCCCGGCCGGGACCGGGCCGCCGCCGTCCCGACGGCGTCCGACGCCCGGACCGTCGAAGCGGGAGCGGGGGAGTCCGGCGCCTGACGTCTGCGTCTGACGGCGGCCTTCGCCGCAGGTGACAGCGTGAACGCAGGTCTGAGCGTCGGCTGACGCCGCCAGTTACAGTTCCGGCCCCGGGCCGGGGCTGGGTGTCGTCGCCAGCGGACGTCTGGGGCTGCGGTGACGCTGCCTGTTGCGGTGGCGGCCGGGGCTGGCCCGGGTGGGGTCGGGTCGTTCCGCGGGTTGGCACCGTCGGCGGTGGTCATAGAACGCAGGGACG
>JAMFSN010000037.1 GCA_026225295.1 Frankia alni | reverse complement strand
TGCCGTCCTGTTGCGCGCTCTGGGTGACCTGCCCGATCAAGCCGTTCGAATTCGCGATCGAGCTGGTGTCACCCTTGGCCAGGCTCTTGGATGACGACGAGAACACGCTGGTCAACCGGGCCAGCGGCGCGGCCAGCCGCCGGCAGAGCGTCGGGTCGGCCTTCACGTCGGCTGACGCGAGCTTGATCTCGCGGTAGTCGAGAGCGGCGGTTCCGGCTGCCTTGACCAGGGCGAACGTGCGGCCCGACGCGCCCTTGCGGAACTTCCCGGCCTGGTACGGCTTGTAGATGTACCGGTGGAAGGTCCCGAAGGCCAACCCGGCGTGCAGCGCGAACTTGGTCTTGGCCAGGCTCGTCGTCGACGAGGTCGGGCAGTCCGAGGCACTGGTGATGGCGGTCGATGAGGCGGGCGCGGGCGAGGCGGACCCACCGCTCGAACCGCCGCAACCGGCCAGGGCGAGTACGCCGACCAGCAGCAGCGCCGCCGCGGTGAGAATCGTCCGCGCCGGTGCCACCCGCATAGCACGCTCCGTCTCCATCAGATCACCCTACTGTCGATCATCTGGGTCGGGTAAAGCGCCCCGGAACCGCCGTCCGATCAGGGATCGAACCGGTAGCCCATGCCCCGCAGGGTGGTCACCAGACGCCGTTGAGGCGGCCGACCCTCCACCTTGGTCCGCACCCGGCGGACGTGCTCGGTGACGGTCGCCGGATCCTGGAACCGGGTCCCCCAGACCTGTTCCAGCAGCTCTTCGCGACTGAACACCCGGCGTGGATGTCGGGCCAGGAAGGCCAGCAGCTCGTATTCGCGAGCGGTCAGGTCGACCCGCTCACCGCTGACCGCGACCTCCCGGGCCCGCAGGTCGATGGAGACGTCGCCGTAGATCAGCGGCTCGTTCCCGTCGCCGCTGCGTTGCGGCGGCGGTTCCACCGGCCGGCGGCGCAGCCGGGCCCGCACCCGGGCCACCAGCTCGCGCAGCGAGTACGGCTTGACGACGTAGTCGTCGGCGCCGAGCTCGAGTCCCACGACGCGGTCGACCTCTTCGGCCCGACCGGTCAGCATGATCACCGGGACCTCACTGGTCTGACGCAACCGCCCGAGGACGGCGAAGCCGTCCATGCGCGGCATTGCCACGTCCAGCACAACGAGGTCAATCTCCGTCGTGGCGAAAAGACGCAGTGCGGTCTCTCCGTCCGCGGCCTCGAGGACCCGGTAGCCAAAACGTTCAAGGCTACGGGCCAGCGCGACCCGCGAGGCTTCATCGTCCTCGGCCACGAGGAGTGATGCTCCTCGGGCTGCCGTTGTGGCTTCCCCGCTCATGGGGCGAAAGCCTACGCAGACCCACCAGAGCGGTTGTGCATGGGGTCACGGCGAACAATCATCCGTCCCGGCTGTGCACAGATGATGTTACTCACAGTGGTAATCGGTGGCTGTCGGGCGGTCGCCCGGGCGGTGCTCCCGGCGCCGCCCCGGCCCGACCGTCCGGTCGCCGAGCGGACCCGGCCGCCGGGCCGTTCCGGTTGCGTTGGTTCGTGGGGGTCGTCCGGCGCTCTGGCATACTGGGCCCGTCGGCCGGAGTAGCTCAGTGGCAGAGCAATCGCCTCGTAAGCGATAGGTCAAGGGTTCAATCCCCTTCTCCGGCTCCACCCCCTCGCACCGGGCTTTCAGCAGTGTCGGTACCGCTATGCGGTCGCCCGCACCGCTTTTGCGGTGCCAGCCTCCGGTAGCGACCCGGGCGCCAGATCTGACCGACTACGAGGAGTATGCGTTCGGATACCGGGGATAAACACTCCCGGAAACGTCTTCCCGCTGATCGGGGGATCAGCCATGCGAAGAATCCTGATCTGGACAGCGCTGGCCGGGGCGGCGGTGATCGCGCTGATCGCCTGCGGATCGCCCCGGACGGTGGTCGTGAGCCCGGCGGCCACGCCGTCACCCACGGCCACCACGAGCACGCCGACCCCGGCCCCGTCGGTCACGACCGTGATCCAGGCTCCGGCGCCGGCCGCCACCACGGTCATTCAGGCGCCCGCCCCCGTGGCCCCACCGGCGCCCGCGGCCGCTGAGCCGGCCTCGGTGGTGGAGGAGTACTACGCGGCAATCAATTCCGGTAATTACCGGCAGGCGTACGACCTGGGCGGCTATCACTTTGCCGCGTCCTATGACGCATTTGCCGCGGATTATGCCGACACCGCCGAGGCCGACCTGACCATTGAGGGGGTCACCGGCAACCTGGTCAGCGTCAGCCTCGTGGCGACGCAGACCGACGGCTCGACCCGAACCTTCGCCGGGACGTACACGGTGTCGGGCGACTCGCTGGTCGGGGCGTCGATCCAGCGCACCAGCTGAGGCCCGCGCACGTTGGTACGGCCAACCGGTCGCCGGCCCCTCGCTTGAGGTGCCAACCTGCCCGGTCCCGACCCAACGCATGCCCGGCGGACCGACGACGTGAGCACGGCGCGGGCGTTGCCGCCCGCGCCGTGGAGGTGACCGCCGCCCCGGTGAACGGGCCCGGTGACTTAGGCCGAGCGGGCCACCGGGTGCTGCTCGCCCGCGTCGGTCGGCTCCGGCGCGGGCGCTTCCTCGTCCTCCAGCCGCTGGATCGACCGCAGGATCTCCCGCTCCGCCTCGGTGCGACCGACCCAGGCCGCGCCCTCGACGGACTTGCCGGGCTCCAGGTCCTTGTAGACCTCGAAGAAGTGCTGGATCTCGAGGCGGTCGAACTCGGGCAGGTGCCGGATGTCGCGCAGGTGCTCCTGGCGGACGTCGGCGACCGGCACGCAGAGCACCTTGTCGTCCGGACCCTTTTCGTCGGTCATCTGGAACATCCCGATGGCCCGGCAACTGATGAGGCAGCCCGGAAAAGTGGGCTCCTCCAGCAGCACCAGCGCGTCGAGCGGGTCGCCGTCGCGCCCGAGCGTTCCTTCGACAAACCCGTAGTCGGACGGGTAGTGCGTCGAGGTGAACAGCATCCGGTCGAGACGGATCCGACCGGTGTGGTGGTCCATCTCGTATTTGTTGCGTTGTCCCTTAGGGATCTCGATCGTTACATCGAACTCGAGGTCCACCGGCGTTCCTACTTCCCTGTGCGTCATTTCTCGCCCGCGCCCGTGTGGCCGGGTGCCGTCAACGGGTGGGTCGCACGATGGTCATGCCCGTTCACCGACGAGCCCACGCCCGCCAGTGTGCCAAGGGCCGGCGCCCCCCACCCGACGTAGTGTCCCGCACGTGACCACGGCAGGGGCCAGGACGGTGGGCGGTCTCACCTCGATCGCGATGGCGTTGCTCGCCGGGCATCTGTCCGTTGCGACCCCGACCCCCACGCGGACCCGGCCGACCGGCCCCCGCGCGGCCGCCGAGCCGCTGACCGGTCTCTCGCCGGCCGCGCCGGCCGCCGACCCGGCCGCCGTGCAGGCCCGACTGGCCGGGCCGCTGGGCGCCGGGCTGCTGAACAATCCGCAGGCCCTGGTGGTCGACGCCGTCACCGGGCGGGTGCTCCTGGACGACCGGTCGGGCGCGGCGAGCGTGCCCGCGTCGACCCTCAAGACGGTGACCGCCGCGGCGGCGCTGACGACCTTCGCCCCGACCACGCGGTTCACCACCCGCGTGGTCGGGGCCCCGCCCGCCACCCCGGCGAACTCCAGTGGCCCGGGCCCGTCCGGCGGCCCGACCGCGGCCGCGACCCCGGCCGCCCCCGCGACGCTGTGGCTGGTCGGCGGGGGCGACCCGACCCTGACCGCGGCGACCGGGCCGGCCGGCTACCCGTCCCCGGCCCGGATAGCGGATCTCGCGACCGCCGTCCACCGGTCCGGGGTGCGCTCGGTGGGGCGTGTGGTCGGCGACGGTTCCCTGTTCACCGGGCCGACGACCGCGCCCGGCTGGCACGACAGCTACCGCACCACCGGCAACATCACCCCCGTGAGCGCGCTCGAGGTGGACGGCGGGCGCCCGGCCCCCGGAGCGCCCGGCGCGCGGTCGGACGATCCGGCCCGGCAGGCCGCCGAGGACTTCGCGGCCGCGTTGCGGCGGGCCGGGGTGAGCGTCGGATCGATCGGCACCGGGGTGGCGCCGGCCGGCACCCGGACGCTGGCCGCGGTGGACAGCCCGACGGTCCCGGTGCTCGTCGAGCGCATGCTCACCTACTCCGACGACGACCAGGCCGAAGCGATCGGCCGCCTGGTCGCGCACGCCCGGGGGCTGCCGGCCACCTTCGACGGGGCGACCCGGGCGTTGCGGGACACCCTGGGCACCCTCGGGGTGCCGACGGCCGGCACCGTGCTGGCCGACGCGTCGGGGCTGTCCCCGAACGACCGGCTGACCCCCCGGACGCTGGTCGCCCTGCTGCGCACCGCGACGCTGCCCGGGCACGACGACCTGCGGCCACTGCTGGCCGGGTTGCCGGTGGCCGGGTTCAGCGGGACGCTCGCCGCCCGCTACCGGACTCCGGCCGACGCGGCCGGCGCCGGGGCGGTGCGGGCCAAGACCGGCAGCCTGTCCGAGGCCACCGCGCTGGCCGGTCAGGTGGTGGACGCGGACGGGCGGCTCCTGCTGTTCGCGTTCCTGGCCCCGGTGGCCCAGAGCGACGCGACCAGCGCGGCGCTCGACGCGGCGGCCAGCGCGCTGGCCGGCTGCGGTTGCCCGAGCGCCCCAGATGTCCGGGCGCCCGAAGCTGATTGACCGGCCGTGCGGGGGCGCGCCGATCGGCCATCCGTCGTAAAATTCGCCGATGGACGCCGAACTCGTCGACTGGGACCTGGCGGTGACGACGGCCCAGCGACTCGTGCGTCCGGGCCCCGCTCTCACCCGTGCGCAAGCCGATGATGTGGTGGCGGAGCTGCGGCGCCTCGCGGTCGAAGCCGAAGTGCACGTGGAGGACTACACCCATCTGACCCCGTTCGGAGCGCCGGCCCCGATCGTCGTGGTCGACCGGCCGGAATGGATCCGGTCCAACGTCTCGGGACTGCGGGTCGTCACGGCTCCGCTGGTGGAGAAGGTCGCGAGCGAGCGGCCCGGGAAAAAGACGGCCGGCCCGGTGGGGCGACGCCTCACCGGCGTCCAGCTCGGCACCGCGCTGTCGTACCTGTCGAGCAAGGTGCTCGGTCAGTACGAGGTGTTCCTGCCGCCGGGCGATTCGCCGGTCGGCGCCGACGGCCGGTCGGTCGGCCGGCTGAGCCTGGTCGCCCCCAACATCGCCCACGTGGAACAGGCGTTGGCGGTCAACCCGCACGACTTCCGCCTGTGGGTCTGCCTGCACGAACAGACCCACCGGACCCAGTTCACCGCGGTGCCGTGGCTGCGGGGACACCTGGAATCTGAGATCGGCGCGTTCATCGAGGCGACGAACCTCGACCCCGAGATCCTCACCGAACGACTCAGGGCCGCGGTCGGCGCGCTGCGGGGCGCGGTCCGGGACCGGGCCGGCACCCCGACGAGCGTGGTCGAAGCGCTCCAGACCCCGGCCCAGCGGGCGGTGCTCGACCGGCTCCAGGCGCTGATGACGCTGCTCGAGGGGCACGCCGACCAGGTCATGGACGCGGTCGGGCCGAAGGTCGTGCCGTCGGTCGGCGAGATCCGGTCCCGGTTCGAGTCGAAGCGGGGCGGCGGGTCACCGCTGGACCGCTTCGTCCGCCGGCTGCTGGGCCTCGACCTCAAGCTCCAGCAGTACCGACAGGGTGGGGCGTTCGTCCGGGCGGTCGTCGAGTACGCGGGCGTCGACGGGTTCAACCGGGTCTGGGAGTCGCCGGAAACTCTGCCGACCCGGGCCGAGGTCGTGGACGCGGGCGCGTGGATGGCCCGGGTGCTCGGGTCGCGGCCAGCGGTCTCGGCCTGAGCCGGGGCGGCCCGGCTCCGGTGGTGGTCGAGGTCGGCCCGCGCCGGGGCGCCGGACCCGGCCGGCCACCCCCGGCGATCGCCGAACTGCGGACCGCGGTCCGCCGGGACCTGTCCGATCTGGCGGCCGGCTCGCTCGTCCTCGTGGCCTGCTCAGGCGGACCGGACTCCACCGCGCTGGCCGCCGCCCTGGCCTTCGTCGCGCCCCGGCTGGAGCTGCGGGCCGGGCTGCTCACCGTCGACCACGCCTGGCACGACGCCTCGCGCCAGCAGGCCGACCAGGTCGCCGCGCTGGGCCGCCGGTTGGGTCTGACGCCCGTCGAGGTGCTCGCGGCCCCGTCGGCCCGGTCGGAGGGGGCGGCCCGGGACGCGCGGCGGGCCGCGTTGCTGGCCGCGGCGGCGGCCCACGGTGCGGGGGCCGTCCTGCTCGGCCACACGCTCGACGACCAGGCCGAGACCGTGCTGCTCCGGCTGGCCCGGGGGTCGGGGGCCCGCTCGCTGGCCGGGATGCCCCGGCGTGACGGGCTGATCCGCCGACCGTTGCTCGACGTCCGGCGGGCCGTTGCCGGCCAGGCCGGCGTCGACGCCGGGCTGGAGGTGTGGCACGACCCGACCAACGCCGACCCGGCCTTCGCCCGGGCCCGCGTCCGCCACCGCCTGCTGCCGGCCCTGGAGTCCGAGCTGGGGCCCGGAGTCGCGGCGGCGCTGGCCCGCTCCGCGGACCTGCTGCGCGACGACGCCGACGCGTTGGACGCGACGGCGGCTACGGCGCTGACCGCGGCCTTGGCGGGGGCGCTGACCACGCCGGCGCGGTCGGGGGCCGGCGCCGCCTCCCCGGCCGACCCCCCTGTCGGCCCCGACGTCGGCCCCGCCGTGGCCCTCGACGTGGCCGCGCTCACCGCGCTCTCGGCCGCCGTGCGCGGTCGGGTGCTGCGCCGGGCGCTCATCGAGGTCGGCTGCCCGCCCACCGCGCTGACCGCCGGGCACGTCCGGGCGGTCGAGGACCTGGTCATCCGGTGGCGGGGCCAGCGGGGCGCGGCGTTGCCGGCCGGGGTGACCGCCCGGCGGGCCGGAGGGCGACTGACGCTCCGGGGACGACCCGGCTGAGAAGACCGGGCATCTCGAGCCGGGCCCGGGCGCCGCGCGGTGGGCGCGGTGGTCGGACCCCACCGGTACGTTCGGGTGGTGACGGACACGCACGCCGCCCCGAGCCACCCCGACATCGGCGAGGTCCTCGTCAGTACCGAGGAGATCGCGTCCAAGATCACCGAACTGGCCCGCCGGGTCGACGCCGACTACGCCGGCCGCGAAGTGTTGCTGGTCGGCGTGCTCAAGGGCGCCGTGATGCTCATGGCTGACCTGTCGCGCGCCCTCGAGACGCCCGTGACCATGGAGTTCATGGCGGTGTCGTCGTACGGCTCGTCGACCTCGTCGTCTGGCGTGGTCCGCATTCTCAAGGATCTCGACCGCTCGATCGAAGGTCGGCACGTCCTGGTCGTCGAGGACATCATCGACTCCGGCCTGACCCTGTCGTGGCTGTTGAAAAACCTGCGTTCGCGGGGGCCGGCCTCCCTCGAAGTGCTGGCCCTGCTCCGCAAGCCCGAGTCACAGGCGATCGACCTGGACGTCCGGTACGTCGGCTTCGACATCCCGAGCGCGTTCGTCGTCGGCTACGGCCTGGACTACGCCGAGCGGTACCGGACCCTGTCGTTCGTCGGGACGTTGACGCCGGCGGCGATCGCCGCCGGCGGATGAGACGACCGGCTGAGCGAGCCTGACCAGCGGCCGGTGGAACACCAGACGCCCCGTTACCCGTTGCAGGGGTGGACGCGCTGTCGACAGCGCTTCCCGGCGGTACCCTCGACCACGAGGGGATCTGGCTCGCACACACCACGGCAGGAGGACGGAGCGCGCGCTTTTCGCGCCCCAGGCAGATGAGTCCAAGAAGAATCTTCCGCGGCTGGGTGCCCTGGGTGCTCATAGTCCTACTAGTCGTCATCTTTGCGTCGCACGCGTTCTCGAGCTCGAGCGACTACAAGAAGCGCGACCTGAGCGCCATCCAGCAGTTGATCTCGGCTGGCCAGGTGCAGGACGCGACGATCCAGGACTCCAAGAAGGACATCCAGATCACGACGAAGGACAACCAGAAGTTCACGTCGTCGTACACCACCGACCAGGCCGTGCAGCTGGCCGAACAGCTGCGCGACAACAAGGTCGACTACAACGTCGCCGTCGAACACAGCAGCATCCTGGTGTCCCTGCTGGTGAACCTCCTGCCGGTGCTGCTGATCCTGCTGGTCCTGTTCTTCTTCATGAACCAGGTGCAGGGCGGCGGCAACCGGGTCATGAACTTCGGCAAGTCCAAAGCCAAGCTGGTCAGCAAGGACACGCCGAAAACGACCTTCGCCGACGTCGCCGGCGCGGACGAGGCCATCGAGGAACTGCACGAAATCAAGGAGTTCCTCGAAAATCCGGGCAAGTTCCAGGCCATCGGCGCGAAGATTCCCAAGGGTGTGCTGCTCTACGGGCCGCCCGGCACCGGTAAGACGTTGCTCGCCCGGGCGGTCGCCGGTGAGGCCGGGGTGCCCTTCTACTCGATCTCCGGTTCCGATTTCGTGGAGATGTTCGTCGGCGTCGGCGCGAGCCGGGTCCGGGACCTCTTCGAGCAGGCCAAGACGAACGCGCCGGCCATCATCTTCGTCGACGAGATCGACGCGGTCGGCCGCCACCGGGGCGCCGGCCTGGGCGGTGGCCACGACGAGCGCGAGCAGACCCTCAACCAGCTGCTGGTCGAGATGGACGGCTTCGACGTCAAGGGCGGCGTCATCCTCATCGCGGCCACCAACCGGCCCGACATTCTCGACCCGGCGCTGCTGCGGCCCGGCCGCTTCGACCGCCAGATCGTGGTCGACCGTCCCGACCTGCTCGGTCGCCAGGCGATCCTCAAGGTTCACGCCAAGGGCAAGCCGATCGCGGGCGACGTCGACCTCCTGGTCATCGCCCGCCGGACGCCCGGTTTCACCGGCGCGGACCTCGCCAACGTGCTCAACGAGGCGGCGCTGCTGGCCGCCCGTTCCGACCAGAAGTTCGTAACCGGGGCGCTGCTCGAAGAGGCCATCGACCGCGTCATGGCCGGCCCCGAGCGCAAGACGCGGGCGATGAGCGACAAGGAACGAAAGATCATCGCCTACCACGAGGGTGGTCACGCGCTCGTGGCCCACGCACTGCCGAACACCGACCCGGTGCACAAGATCACAATTCTGCCGCGCGGACGGGCGCTGGGTTACACCATGCAGCTACCGCTGGAGGACAAATACCTCCAGACCCGCTCGGAAATGCTGGACAAGCTGGCCGTCCTGCTCGGCGGCCGGACCGCCGAGGAGCTCGTGTTCCACGAGCCGACCACCGGCGCGAGCGACGACATCGAGAAGGCCACCAGCCTGTCCCGCGCGATGATCACCCAGTACGGGATGAGTGACAAGCTGGGCACTCTGAAGTTCGGGTCGGACTCGGGTGAGGTGTTCCTCGGTCGCGACATGGGCCACCAGCGCGACTACTCCGAAGAGGTCGCGAGCGAGATCGACGCCGAGGTGCGGAGCCTGATCGAGGCCGCGCACGACGAGGCGTGGGAGGTCCTGGTCACCTACCGGGACGTGCTCGACGACCTGGTGCTCAAGCTGATGGACGCCGAGACGCTCACCAAGGAGCAGGTCCTCGAGATCTTCGCGACCGTGGACAAGCGGCCGAGCCGGGGAGCGTACGTCGGCTCCGGCAAGCGGGTCTCGGCTGAGGACCGGCCCCCGGTGATGACTCCGGCCGAACTCGGCCTGATGACCGAGGACGACGTCACCCCGCTGCTCCGCAAGGGCACGGCCACGGCCACCAACGGCGCGGCCACCAACGGCACCAACGGCACCAACGGATCGCACGGCGGGAACGGCCTGGGGACGGCCCCGCCGAGCACCCCCGGCGTCACCACCGGCGGGGAGTCCGGCAGCGAGAGCGGTCCGGCCACGTCGTCGGCGCCGCTGACCAACCCCTGGGCTCCCCCGACCTGGCCTGACGACGAGGACCGACGGCGATGACCAGCGTTGTGAACGGATCCACCGGCACGCTCGAGGCCATTGCGGATGAGCACGAGGCGGCCCAGACGGAGGCCGGGGTCCGCCGCCCGGCCCTGGGCCCGCAGGCCATCCGCCCGTTCGACCACGACCGGGTGGCCGCGGCGGTCCGTGAACTGCTCATCGGCATCGGCGAGGACCCGGACCGCGAAGGCCTCGTCAACACCCCGGACCGGGTCGCCCGGGCCTACCGCGAAGCCGTCGAAGGTCTGGCCCGGGATCCTTCCGAGGTTCTGACCACCGTCTTCGACGAAGGTCACTCGGAGATGGTGCTGGTCAAGGACATCGACTTCACGTCGCTGTGCGAGCACCACCTGGTCGCCTTCGTCGGCAAGGCCCACGTCGCCTACATCCCGAACGACGAAGGCCAGATCACCGGCCTGTCCAAGCTGGCCCGGCTGGTCGACCTCTACTCACGCCGGCCGCAGGTCCAGGAGCGGCTGACCACCCAGGTCGCGGACGCACTGGAGGCAGCCCTCGCGCCACGGGGCGTCATGGTGGTGCTCGAAGCCGAGCACCTGTGCATGTCGATGCGGGGAGTCCGCAAGCCGGGCGCCCGGACGGTGACGTCCGCGGTCCGCGGCCAGTTCCTGCAGCCGGCCACCCGCGGCGAAGGAATGTCCCTGATCATGGCCCGCCGCTGACTTGCTGACCCTGGCCTGGTCTCTGTCCGCGGCCCGTGTGGCCGGCGGACCGGTTCAGCAGGGTCAGCAGGGTCAGCGAAGGCTCTGTGGCGCCGGGACGATGACACTTGCGGTGGGCCTCGGAGCTGTCGTCGTCGACGGGCGTGGGGACGTGCGGAGACGATGCCAATCGAGACCTGCGCGACAACTGGCATCGTCAGCGTGCGCGGAACGCGCGCTGACACTGTCAGCTCTGGCCCCCTGACACCGCCGCTCCGGCCAGCCAGCGCCACACGGCCCGACCGGGTCCCATTGACACTGACGCTCCGGCCACACGGCCCGGTCGGGCCCGACCACACCGCCCGACTGGGCCCGACCGGGTGTCGCTCGGACACCTCGGTCGCTTACGTCGTCGTCAGAGCGCTCTATAACGTGCGTCGACGCTGCCGGACCCGCTCATCGGGTGACCGTCGGTCGGTCGGGCTCGGACACGGAGAGGGCC
>JAMFSN010000290.1 GCA_026225295.1 Frankia alni | reverse complement strand
GGCTCGGTCAGCCGCCGGCGGAGGTCGGATCGTCGGCCGGGGTTGGCGACGGGTCCGGGTCCGGACCGCCGGCCCGGGCGGCCGCGAGGGCCTCGGAGGTCGCCGGGGCGGCGGTCTCCGACTCCGAGGTACCGGCTGCCGCAGTACCGGCTGCCGAGGTATCCGGGGAAGCGACCCCGGCGGCGGGCACCCCGTCGGGATCGACCGGGCGGCGGTCCGTCGCGAAGACGATCACCGCGCCCAGGAACACCACCAGGCAGACCCAGTCGTTGAGGCGCACCCCGAAGAAGTGTTCGGCCTCGTCGATGCGCAGGGCCTCGATCCAGGCCCGGCCCAGGGTGTAAAACGCCACGTACAGGCAGAACAGACGCACCCGGCCGAGCCGGTGACGTCGGTCGATCCACAGCAGGATCAACCCGACCCCGATGTCCCAGATCGATTCGTAGAGGAACGTGGGCTGATAGTGCGCCACGGCGGGGTCGATCCGCCGGCCCGGATCAATGGTGACCGCCCACGGCAGGTGCGTCGGGCGTCCGTAGAGCTCCTGGTTGAACCAGTTGCCCCACCGGCCGATCCCCTGGGCGATCACCAGCCCCGGCGCGCAGGCGTCCGCGACCAGCCCCAGGCTCCGGCCCCGGCGCTTGACGCAGATGTAGGCGCCGAGCGCCCCGCCCGCGACCCCGCCCCAGATCCCGAGGCCGCCCTTCCAGATCTCCAGCGCCTGCACCGGGTCCCCGCCGGAGCCGAAGTACGGCCCCGGGGTGGTGATGACGCTGTAGATGCGGGATCCGACGATCCCGAAGGGCACCGCCCAGGTGGCCAGGTCGGCGGCCAGGCCGGCCGGCTCACCCCGGGCCCGCAGCCGCCGTTCCGACAGCATGACGGCGACCACGATCCCGATGATGATCATGAGTGCGTAGCCCCGCAGCGGGATCGGCCCGAGATGGACGACCCCGCGGGAGGGACTGGGAATCGCCGCGAGAAGCACGGAGCCAGGCTATCCCTCCGTCGCCCCGGACCCGACGACGGCGCCCCGTGACCGCCCGGCCCCGTCGGCCGGCTCGGCCGGCGGAAGCGCCGGCATCGATGCCGGTGCCACGTCGGTCGGGCTGTCGGTCGGGCTGTCGTCCGCCGACCGGGCCGGGCGGACCAGGGCGAACACCACGATCGCGGCGACCAGGCCGCAACAGCCGGCGATCAGGAAGATCCGGTCCAGGCCGGCGGCCAGAGCCGTGTGGGCGAGCTGGTCGAGGGCCGGGCGGCCAGCCGGCGGAGTGGCCGCGATCAGCGGCTCGGCCCGCCCGGCGCTCAGCGCGGCCGCCGTCCGGGCCCCCGCGCCGGAACCGTTCGCGGCCCCCGAAGAGGCCACCACCGCCGCGATGCGGCTGGTGAACACCGTGCCGAGGACCGCGATCCCGAGCGCGTAGCCGAGCTGGCGGAACGTGTTGACCGCGCCGCCGGCCATACCGGCCTGGCGGGGCGGGACCATACCCAGGGCCGCCGAGACAACGATCGGGGTCGACATCCCGACCCCGACGCCCACCACGATCAGGCCGGGAACGAGCACCGCCCACGAGGATCCGGACGAGACGGCCGTCAGTCCCAGCGTGCCCCCGCCGACCAGCAGCAGGCCGCCGCCGATCGGGATCCGGGGCGGCAGGGCGTGCAGCCGGGAGCCGAACGCTCCGGCGACCACGAACGCGGTCACCGCCAGCGGCAGCGTCGCGAGCCCGGCCCCGACCGGCCCCATGCCCCGCACCGACTGCAGCCACAGCGAGATGTAGGTGAGGTCCGCGAACGCGGCGGCCTGCAGCAGCAGGGCCCCGGCCATCAGCCCGGAGAACGCCGGGCGCCGGAAGAGGGCCAGATCGACGAGCGGCGCGGCCGTCCGGCTCTCGCGCAGGACGAACGCGACCAGCGCGACCGCCGCGACGACGAACAGCGCCACGGTCAGGCCGTCGGTCCACCCGTCGCTGCCCCCGCGGATCAGCGCGTAGGTGACTCCGGCGGCGGCGACGGTGAACGTGACCACGCCCGGCAGGTCGACCCGGGCCGCCCGGGCGTCGCGCGACTCGCGCAGCACCCGCAGCGCCATGACCACGGCGATCGCCGCGATCGGCAGGTTGACCAGGAAGATCGCCCGCCAGCTGACGTGCTCGGTCAGCAGCCCGCCGATGATCGGTCCGGCCGCCGCCGCGCCCCCGTTGACCGCGCCCCAGACGCCGAACGCGACGCCCCGGTCGGCGCCCGAGTAGGTGGTCGACAGCAGGGCGGTGGTGGTGGCGAACATCGCCGCCGCGCCGACCCCCTGGACGGCCCGGGCCGCGATCAGGATGCCGACGTTCGGGGCCAGTCCGCAGGCCAGCGACGCGCCGGCGAAGACGACCAGCCCGACGATGTACAACCGCCGGCGACCGAGCCGGTCGGCCAGCGCGCCGGCCGCCAGCAGCAGCGCGGCCAGGGCCAGCGCGTAGATGTCGAGCACCCACTGCAACGACGAGAACGACGAATGCAGGGCCCGGGCCATGTCCGGCAGGGCGACGTTGACGATGGTCACGTCGACCAGAAGCATGAAGGCGCCGAGACAGACGGCGACCAGTGGCGCCCATTTGCGCACGGTGATTCTCCTTACGGTGACAGGCGGGCCGAGCCCGCCGGCCGGGTTCGGCACCCGGCGCCAACTCGTCCCACCGTGCCGGGCGCGGGCGCGTACACCCAGCCACGGCGCTCAGATCGGCGATTTCCCGTCAGCATTTAAGCTTGGGCGGTGAATTCCTCCATCGAACCAGCGGAGGCGGAGGGCGCGGCGACGGCGTTCGACTACCGGTTGGCCCACGCGTTGACGGTCGACGGCCGGGCGCCCCTGCACCGTCTGGCCCAGGTCCTCGGGGTTTCCGACCAGACCCTGGCCCGCCGGTACAGCCGGCTGCGGTCGGCCGGCCTGCTGCGGGTGGTCGCCCAGACCGCGCCGGCCCGGCTGGGTGAGGTCGAGTGGTTCCTGCGCATCCAGTGCACGCCGGACGCGGCCGCCCCGCTCGCGGAAACGCTGGCCCGCCGGCCGGAGACCGCCTGGGTGCACCTCACCTCCGGCGGCACCGAGATCATCTGCGAGGCGCGGTACCCGGCCGGGTCCGGCCAGGACGGCGAGGCCCCCCTGTTCCAGCGACTCCCCCGCACCCCGCAGGTGGTCGGTATCAGCGCTGCGCGGGTCCTGCACACGTTCTTCGGCGGCCGTTCGAGTCCGTTCGAGAAGAAGGGCGCGCTGACCCCGGCCGAGGTCGCCGCCCTCGATCCCGGCCGGGCCGACCCGCCCCCGCTGTCGACCGGCCCGCCGCCCGTCGTCCTGGACGCCGGCGACCGACGGCTCATCGCGGCGCTGGTCGTCGACGGCCGCGCCCCGTTGGCGACCCTGGCCGAGGCGACCGGCTGGTCACAGACCACCGTCCGGCGCCGGCTGAACCATCTGTTGGAGACGGGCGCGCTGTACCTCGACATCGAGGCATCCCGCCACTACTTCGGCCACGACGCGACGTCCATCCTGTGGCTGACCGTCGAGCCGTCCGGGCTGGCCGCGGTCGGGACCGCCCTGGCCGCGCACCCGCAGATCGCCTTCGCGGTGGCCATCACCGGGGTCGCGAACGTGCTGGCCGTCGTCCTGTGCCGCGACTCGGCGGGGCTGTACGACTACCTGACCACCCGGATCGCCGAACTGCCGGCCGTCCGCCAGATCGAGATCGCCCCGGTGATCCGGACCGTCAAGACCGTCACGACCTGAGCCGGTCCCCGCCCTCGGCCGCCCGGACTCCGGCGGCCAGTTCCCGGGCCAGCGTGGCCACGGCGCTCGGGCCGCCGTCGCGCAGGGCCCGCACCAGCGCCGAGCCGACGATCACCCCGTCGGCGTACCCGGCCACCTCGGCCGCCTGAGCCCCGTCACTGACGCCCAGGCCGACCGCGACCGGCCGGTCGCTCAGGGCCCGGACCCGGGCGACCAGGCCGGCCGCCCGGCTGCCGACCGTGGCCCGGGCTCCGGTGACCCCCATGACCGCCCCCGCGTAGATAAAGCCCGAACCGGTCTGGGCCACGAGCGTGATCCGTTCGTCGCTCGAGCTGGGCGCGACCAGGAAGACGCCGTCCAGCCCCTCCTGCCGGCAGGCCGCCATCCAGGGCCCGGACTCCTCGGGCGGCAGGTCGGGGGTGATCCCCCCCGCGCCACCAGCCGCCGCGAGGTCGCGCGCGAAGGCGGCCGGACCGTGCCGGGCCACCGGGTTCCAGTACGTCATGACCAGGGTCGGCACGCCGGTCGCGGCGACCGCCTCGACGGTCCGCAGCACGTCGGCGACCCGGACGCCGCCGGCCAGCGCCGCGTCCACGGCCTGCTGGACGACCGGCCCGTCCATGGTCGGGTCGGAATAGGGCAGCCCGACCTCGACGATGTCGACGCCCGCGTCGACCATCGCCCGGATCGCCTCGATCCCCCCGGCCACGGACGGGTAACCGGCCGGCAGGTAGCCGATCAGCGCGGCCCGGCCCTCGTTCCGGACCGCCGCGAAGACCTTCTCCAGCTGTGTCACGTGCGCTGTCCCAGGGGTGTCGATGATCAGGCGGTCCCGGACGGGGTCCGGGTGGTTCGGGTGGTTCGG
>JAMFSN010000289.1 GCA_026225295.1 Frankia alni | reverse complement strand
GGTCGGCCGGATTGGCCGCCTCGGCGCCGGCCCGCGCCGCCTCCTCGGCGATCGCCACGGCCCGCGCGCGCGCCGTGAGCTGCCGGGACGAGTCGATCACCAGGCCGGCCAGCTGGAACATGGTGATACCGAGGAAGGCGACGAACGGCGCGATCGACCCGTCGTCCCGCCGACCACGGCGCGCGCCGGTCGGCGCGGCCCGGCACACGGCCCGAAGCACGGCGGGCCGAAGCATGGCGGCCCGAAGCATGGCGGGCCGGCTCATCCGACCCCCCGGTACGGATCGAGCGGGCTCACGAAGCTGCGGCGCACCGTCATCGAGCCCGGCGCGCCCCAGATGCCGAGGTCCGAATAGCTGACGGTGCAGCTCACGGTCACCGTCACCTCGTCGCCGGGTTGGAAGGCGGTGCTGTCGATCTGGTCGGCCGCGGAGTTCCGGCACGACGGCGCGGCCGACCGCAGCGTGTCGGTGGTGACGGCGTCGAGCCGCTGCTGCGCCTCCGGGAGGCTCCGGGACTGGGTCGCGGCCCGGGCCCCGTCCCGGGCGGCCGACTCGAGTAGGCCCGTGACCTGCGAGTACCTCCCGTAGCTGAGGATCAGGGCGATCAGCGCCAGCAACGCCGGGGCGATGATCGCCAGCTCCAGAGCCATCGACCCGCCATCCCGGCGGACGGTCGGGACCGCGCTGGTCATCGGGTCCTCAGATCGGGATCGAACTGCTCGATCTCGCCCGATGCGGTCTGCGTGACGTGCAGGGTCACGCCGGGCAGCAGCGACACGGTCCGGCCTTCGACCGTCACCCGGACGCGGCCCGATCCGTTGGTGTTGTAGGCCGAGGTCGCGGTCGCGCCGATCAACGTCTCGCCGCCGACCTGGCGGGCGAACCGGGTCGTGTGGTCCTGCGCCGACTGGTTCGCGGCGGCGATGTTCGCGGTCGGTTGGACAAGCCGGAGCTGGGACACCCCCTCGCGCGCGGACTGGAGCGCGACGTTGCGCCCGTACAACCACAACGCCGCCTGCACCATGAAGAAGATCAGGAACAGCAGTGCCGGAGCGACGATGGAAAGCTCCAGCGCGCTCGACCCGCGGTCGTTCCGTCGGCCCACGTCACGCCCGGATCGACAGGTGCGCGGCGCCCCGGGGCGACGTCAGCATTGGGTGGCGTTGGCGCCCTGGTTGGCGCACTGCTGGATGGCGTCCCCCTTTTTCTGCACCGCGTTGTAGACAATTCCGCCGATGATCACCGCAGCGGTCACCAGAATCGCCGAGATCACGGCCCATTCCAGGGCCGAAGCGCCGGTGTCGCCGGCGCCGGCGGCCCGGGCCCGGCTTCGTAGCACCTTTATCCGAACGGCGCTCAGCGCGCCCAGTGCGAGCACAACCCCCAGTACGACGTACACGACGTGCCCTTCCGCTGGTACTTCCGATGTCGGCCGCCGACGACCCGGACAGGCGCCGCCGACAGCCCGGTTACGTGTGCAGGATCTGGTAGGTGGCCGGGTAGCCGAGGAACACCAGAAACGCCGCGCAGATCAACAACTGGGCGACGAGCATC
Source organism: Frankia alni (assembly GCA_026225295.1). Lineage (GTDB taxonomy): Bacteria > Actinomycetota > Actinomycetes > Frankiales > Frankiaceae > JAMFSN01. Next base: position 4,528 of record JAMFSN010000289.1, on the reverse strand, counting down.
GACTGCGACCGCTCGCCGGCTTCCCCTTCGGCGTCCGCCAGTTCCTTACGGCGGATGCTCGCGGCCCGCGCCGACAGCGACGACCGCACCTTCGCCCCGTCCTCGCCGGCGAGGGTCAACGCGCCAGCCAGGTCGCGCAGCTCCTCGACCCCGATCTCGTCGCCCAACTGCCCGAGCGCGTCCCACGGCGTCCGGCCCGCGAGGCGGGCGCTGCTCAGGGTCGAGCGGATCCGGGCCATCGCCCAGTGCCCGCCCACCGAGGACGCGGCGAGCAGCGCTTCCGGCAGTCCGCGGCCCCCGGCCAGATTCATGGCGACCAGATCCAGGAAGCAGCCCAGCACATGCCGGAAATCCTTCCGTTTGCGTTCGGCCTCCTCATGTAGAGCGAAATCGGGCAGGACGAAAGCCAGGCCGGCGGCGACCAGGGCCAGCACCGCCGGCGCCGTCGGCGGCGGGGAGATCCCGAACGTGCGGGCCGCGAACCACAGCAGTGGCACCCAGACCAACGCACCCAGCCCGAGCAGCACCTTCGTCGCCAGCAGCGGACCGAGTTGCCGGTCGAGCAGCGCCAGATCGGCCCGCAGCCGCGGCAGGCGCCAGCCCCGGGCCGCCGCCTCGACCTCCAGCCGCTCGCCCAACGCGGCCCGCCAGGACCCGCTGGACCGTGCTCCGGGGGGCGTCCCGCCCGGGCCCGACGGATTCGCGCCGCCCGGCCCCCGGCCCGCCCGGGCAATGGCCCGCCGGCCGGCGTCCAATCGCGCGACCTGTACCCCGACGCTCGGTCGGGGCCGCAGGAAGGCGCGGATCAGCACGTAGATGCCCAGCCCGACCAGCGCGCCGGCAATCATCGCGGAGGTCACCGGACCGCCCCGTTCTGGTTGGCCAGCCCCGGGCCCGACCGCGACCCCGCCGCCCCGGCCGACCGGTCACCGGACGCCGCCCCGCCGGTGAGGAACCGCGACGGCATGTCGATGTGGGCCAGTCGCCGCAGCCACAACACCCCGCCCGCGAACAACGCGACGACGACCAGCAGAACCACCTGCCCGACGACCGAGTTGTACGGGGTCACATACCGGTGGTTGAGCAGGATGAGCATCGCGGCGACGCCCAGGGTGACCCCGACGACGATCTGTACGCTGCGCCGGGTGCTTTTGCGGGACGCCTCGATCCGGCGCCGCATGTCGAGCTCCTCGCGCGCGGAGGTGCCCAGCGCGGTGAGCACGTCACGCAACCCGGGGCCCCGCAGACGGGAGTTGAGAACCAGCGAGCCGACGATCAGGTCGGCGCTCGGATCGTCCAGGTCGTCGGCGAAACGCAGGAGGGCGTTCGGGAGCGGCTCACGGATCCGCAGCCGGTCGACCAGCAGGTTGAGCGCCGGTCGGATGGCCGGCGCGGACGTCGCGGCGGTCGCCGGGATGGCTTGTTCCAGCCCGACCGCCCCGGCGATGGTGTCGCGCAGGGATTCGGTCCAGGAGGCCAGGGCGTCCAGCCGCCCGATGCCGGCCCGCTCCTCGGCGGCGCCGCCGAACACCTTGCGCCAGGACGCCGCGAGAAAGCCGAGCGAGGCGGCGAGGACCACCCAACGGGTCACCACCAGCACGACGATCCCGACCACGATCCCGACTCCGACGCGGGTGCCGAGTACCCGGACCGTCACCCGGAGCTGCTCGGTGAGCGGGGGCCCGGTCCGTTGACGCGGCGGTCCGCCGACCAGGAACACGACGAAGGTCAGGACGCCGCCGCCGAGCATGGCCCCGCCGGCCACCGCGAGCGGGAACAGGTCCGGGCCCATCACCCGGCTCCCCGGCCCGCGCGGGCGTTCATCGCCAACCGCCGTTCGAGCGGGGCGAATATCCGTGTTCCTCGAGGTCCGCGACGCACCCGATCGGCGCGTGCGCCACCGCCCGTCCGGCCGGTCCCAGCGCGAACACCTCGGAGGACAGCACCCGGCCGTCGATGCCGGTCACCTCGCGGATGCTCTCGATGTACCGGCTCAGTACCCCGCCCCGGCCGAAGTCGTTGCGGCGCCGCATGAACACCACGAAGTTGAGCGCTCCGGCGACCAGCATGTGGGTCGCCTCGATGGGTAGCCGTTCGACGGATTGGATCGCGTAGGTCGAGATGCGGTTGAACACCTCCATCGACGAATTAGCGTGAATGGTCGACAGGGAACCGTCGTTTCCCTGGCTCATCGCGTTGAGCATGGTGATGATTTCGTCCCCGAGAACCTCACCGACGATCACCCGACTCGGGTTCATGCGCAGGCTGCGGCGCACCAGCTCGGCCAGTCCGATGCCGCCGAGGCCTTCGGAGTTCGGCAGCCGTTCCTCGAAGCTGACGACGTTCGGGTGGATGTCGGGAAATTCGCCGATACCCACCTCCAGTGCCCGCTCGACGGTGATGAGCCGTTCCTCCGGCCTGATCTCATTGGCCAGCGCGCGCAGCAGCGTCGTCTTTCCGGCGTTCGTGGAGCCGGCGATCATGATGTTTTTACGCGCGGCCACGGCGGCGCGCAGGAAGTCGGCAATCTCCTCGGTCATGGTGCCGTTTCCGACCAGATCCGAGAGAAATACCTTGCCGAGCCGGGTGGCCCGGATCGACACCGACGGCCGCTGGCAGACCCCCATGACCGCCGACAGTCGCGATCCGTCGGGTAGTCGCAGGTCGAGCTGCGGGTTGGCTGAATCGAAGGGCCGCGAGGTGAGTCCGGCGTGCGCTCCGAGCAGCTGCACCAGCTCGATGAGCTCGTCGTCACTGTCGGCAACCGGATCGGCCAGCACCTCGTGTCCGTCGCTGTAGGACACGAAGACCTGGTCACAGCCGTTGATGTCGATGTTCTCGACCCGGGGGTCGTCCAACAGCGGTTGGAGTCGACCGACGCCGAACAGGGCCGAGTGGATCGCGCCCGCGAGCGCCGCTTCCTCCTCGGGCGACGGGGGCGTCCGGCCGCCGGCGATCTCCGCGCGGGCGTGGTCTTCGAGCACCTGGATGATCAGCGACCGCGTGTATTCGCGTTCGTCCTCGGTCGACATCGGCGCGAGGCCCGCGGCGGCGTCCCGGCGGCGCTGGTCGCCGAGCCGTTCGGCGACCCCGCTGCGCAGCCGACGGACCAGGCCGTGGTCGATCATGGCGTCGTCACCGGACCGGTGCCGCGGTCCGGTGAGTTCCCGGGCGTCGGTAGATCGTCGGTCGAGCGGTCCCGGGCGGCGCCGTTCCAGCCCGAGCGGTCCCAGGTCGGATCGGATGCGCGGTCCGGACCGCGCTCGACGGCGAACCAGTTCTCGCCCGGCGGCGGTGGGGGCGCCGCGATGCTCGATGGAGCGATCGGCGGCCCAGACGGCGCCGGCGTGAGCGCGGTCGGGCCGACCGATCGGGACCCGGACGGCACCGTCTCGGCGGGCCAGGACCCGGCCAGCGGCGTCTCGGCGTGGCGAGGATCGAACAGTGGCGGGCCGGGCAGCGGGGCCCCGGAGCGACCCGGTCCGGAAAAGTGCGCGGCCGGAAGCTGGGGGGCGGACGTGTGGGACGCGGTCAGCCGCGGCGCGGGCTCGGGGCGGATCGTCGGCGACGGTTCGAGGGCCGGCGCCGGCCGGGTGGCCGCCGCGAGGCCGGGGCCCGGGACGAAGAACGGCTCGACGTAGCCGGCCAGGCTCGTGGTGAGGTCCCGGGCGCTACGGACCAGGAGGGTGCGGGCCGCACGCCGGCCCGGCGTTCCGTTGAAGAACGCGGCCCCCTTCGGGTCGTCCGCGACCTGGCCGACCACCCGCACGTGGGGATACTCGCGGGCCAGAACGTCCCGGACCCCGGCCGGACCGCTCCGGTCGTCGGGCCGGGCGACCACCACGACCGCGATGGGCACCCCGTCGACCGCCTCGGGCCGCAGGACTCCGTTCAGCACGGCGAGGCGGTCGCGCAGGTGAACGACGGACGTGACCTCGGGTCGGCAGACCAGCACGACGAGCCGCGCCGCGGCGAGCACCGGCGTGACGATCCCGACGCCGGGCGCGTCCGGTCGGGGGACGTCCCCGCGTCCCGTCGGGAGGCCACCACCGAGCCGGCCGCAGTCGGCCACCACGTCGATCCCGTCGATGCTGTCGAGGCAGCCGCCCAGATCGCGCCACACCCCGGCGCCGGCCTGGGCCTGCTCCGGCCGGCCGACGCCGGCCAGCACATCCAGGCCCCCGGCGACCGCCTGGACGTGCCCGCCAACCTGGTCGGGGTGCAGCCCGCGCCGCGCCACGGCGGCCAGCGAGACCAGGCCGCGGTCGGCGTCCAGCGCTGACCCGTCCGGACCGGGCATCCGCAGCGCCACGTCGCCACCGGCCGGATCGCAGTCGGCCAGCAGCACCGGGCGGGGCCACAGCGCGGCGACGGCGAGCGCGAGCGTCGTGGTGCCCGGCGACCCTTTGGCGGACGCGACGGCGATCAGTGCCATCAGCCCGGACCTTGGGGGACCGTTCCTGTGGAGCCCCCGGTGGTGGATGTGGTCGTCGTGCCGGTTCCGGCGGTGCCGGTTCCGGAGGTGCCG
>JAMFSN010000036.1 GCA_026225295.1 Frankia alni | reverse complement strand
GCCGGCCTCGTACTGGCCGGCCTCATCGGGGGCCGCCCACCGGCGGTCGGCGTCGTCGCCGGGGTCGTTCCCGCCGCGATCGCCGGTTTCGTCCTCGTCCGGACCGGCGGCCGGGGGCCGGGGACGACCGGCGCGTTCCTCGGCCTCGGCGATCCGGCCCAGGAGGCGGACCCGCTCCGCCGCCCACTCGGCCTGATGCCGGTCGAGCCGGGTCGTGGTGGTCGCGACCTGCCGTTGGGAATCCTCGGCCTCGGTCCGGGCCATCGCCAGCCGGGAGGAGAATTTAGCCGCCCGGCCCTCCGCGTCGGCGAGCTGGGTGCGCAGCCGTTCGGCTTCCCGCTTCTCGTCGTCGTCGCGGGACGCCGAGGCCGCCCACGCGGCGGCTTGGGCCTGCGCCCGGGCGACCCGCCGTTCTGCCTCCGCGACCTGGTGTTCGGCCGAACCGACCCGCCGCTCGGATTCGGCCGCCTGCTGCTCGGCGACGTCCAGCCGGGTGGCCAGGTCGGCCTTCTCCTGGGCGCTGTCGGCCTCCTGGCGACGCAGCTTGGCCGTGAGTTCGGTGATGAGGACCGAGGGGTCCCGCAGCGGCCGGCCCGACGCGTCGGTGCGACTGCCCGGTGCGCCGGACCGGGACGGTCCCCGCAGATCCGGGTCGATCGCCTGCGACGGAACGGCGGGGCCGGTGACCCAACCCCCGTCGTCCGGCACGCCGTCGTCCGGCACGCCATCGTCCTGCGCGCCGTCGTCCCGCATCCTGTCGTCCCGAACCCCGTCGGGGTCGTCCGATTCGGCGCCGTTGGTCAGGGCCAGCTCGGCGAGGGCATCACGCCGGCCGCGTTCCGCGTCGCTGGCCCGCCCGTCCGCGCGGGTCAGGGCGGCCCGCGCCTCCGCCTCCCGGCGGCGCAGCGGGCCCCCGATGAAGATCCAGGCCAGGGCGGCCCCGACCACCAGCGCCACCAGGAGGAAGACCGCGATCTGACCCAAAAGGTAGAGCACGGCTACCAGTCTCCTTCCCGCCGTCCGAGCGTCGTCAGCGGCTCCCCGCGGACCGACGATCCGACCCGGGTGCCGCAAACCGGCGGGAGCGTGATCCGGCCGAAGTCGGTCGCGCCGAGGCCCGGCCGCGACGAGGGATGACCGGTGATCGCCGCACAGGGTGCTAACGCCCCAAGACTTCCACAAGCCTGATCAGGCCGTCCAGGTCAGGTCAAACAACCCGTCCGCAACGAAAGGCGCAATCCCCCGACCGGGCCCGCCCCGGTGGTATGTCGGTGGCCGGCTGGTCACCCGGGCCCCACCCGGACCGCCGGCCCGGGTCCCGCCGATCCCCAGGTCACGGCGACCGGACGGTCGTCGCGGGGGAGGCCGCCGGATGCCGGCCGGGCCAGCTGCGTGATCTTCCGGTGGCCGGTCGGCGTCAGAGGCTGGTCGGCGGGTCGAACGTCTCCTTGATGACGCGCGGCGAGAGCCACCGGGCCAGGTTCAGCGGCGAGCCGGCCTTGTCGTTGGTGCCGCTCGCGCGACCCCCGCCGAACGGCTGCTGCCCGACGACCGCGCCGGTCGGCTTGTCGTTGATGTAGAAGTTGCCGGCCGCGAACCGCAGCCGGTGGGTGGCCGCCGCCACCGCGTCCCGGTCGAGCGCGAACACCGACCCGGTCAACCCGTACGGGGAGGTCTCGGCGACCAGGTCGAGGACCGCCCCGAAGCTGCCCGGGGCCCGGTCGTCGTAGACGTGGACGCCGAGCACCGGGCCGAAGTACTCGGTCGTGAACAGCTCGTGCCCGGGCTGCTCACCGACCGCGACGGTCGGCGCGACGAAGAAGCCCTCTGTGTCGTCCCCGCGCCCCCCGGCCAGGGTGGTGACGCTCGGGTCGGAACGAAGTCGGGCCAGGGCCGCGCCCAGCCGGTCGTAGGCCCGCCGGTCGATGACCGCCCCGCCGAACACCGCCGGGTCGGCCACGTCGCCGTACACGAGCCCTTCGGCGTCGCTGACCAGCCGTTCGGCCAGACCGCCCTCCCACAGGGAGCGCGGCAGGTAGGCGCGCGAGGCCGCCGAGCACTTCTGCCCCTGGTACTCGAACGCGCCCCGGATCAGACCGGTGGCCAGCGCGCCCGGATCGGCGCTCGGATGCGCGACGACGAAGTCCTTGCCGCCGGTCTCCCCGACCAGCCGCGGGTAGGTGGCGTAGGACTCCAGCCCATCGGCGACGGTCCGCCACAGCCGCCGGAAGGTGGTCGTCGAGCCGGTGAAGTGGATGCCGGCCAGATCCCGGTGCACGACCGCGACCTCCGAGACGGCCGCCCCGTTGCCGGTCACCAGGTTGATCACCCCGGGCGGCAGGCCGGCCGCCTCCAGCAGTCGCATCGTCAGGTGGGCGGACAGTTGCTGGGTGGGGCTCGGCTTCCAGACCACGGTGTTGCCGAGCAGCGCGGGCGCGGTCGGCAGGTTGCCAGCGATCGAGGTGAAGTTGAAGGGGGTGATGGCCAGGACGAAGCCTTCCAGCGGCCGGTCGTCGAAGCGGTTCGCGGTGCCGGGCGCCGAGCGCAGCGGCGCGTTCTGGAGGCCGCGGGCGAAGGCGACGTTGAACCGCCAGAAGTCGACCAGCTCGCAGGCCGCGTCGATCTCGGCCTGGTCGGCGGTCTTGCTCTGGCCGAGCATGGTCGCCGCGTTCAGACGGTCCCGCCAGGGCCCGGCCAGCAGGTCGGCGGCCCGCTGGAAGATCGCCGCCCGGTCCTCGAAATCGCGGTCCCGCCAGGCCGGCGCGGCGGCGCGGGCCGCGTCCACCGCGTCGGTGACGTCGGCCCGGGTCGCCTCGCGCAGCGTCCCCAGCACCTGGGCGTGCCGGTGCGGGACGACCACGTCATGGGGCTGCCCGGGGCCGATCCGCTCGACGCCGCCGATGGTCTGGGTGAGCTCCCAGCGTTGGCCGGCCAGATCGGCCAGGGCACCGTCGAGCCGGGCCCGCGCGGGGCTGCCGGCCGGGTAGAGCACGACCGGCTCGTTCACCGGCTCCGACGGGTCGGTCACGGGATCCATCTCGGGCGTCCCCCTGGCTGCGCGCGGTGGCGGTCCGTGCGGCGCCGGCCCGGGCGGGCGGTCCGAAAGCCGGTCACGATGACAGTTCGCCGAGCAGCGCGTCGAGCTCCTGGGTGGCGTACCAGAGCAGTTCGTGACCCTCGGCGCTGTCGACGGTGAACTCGGCGTCGGTGCCGCCCAGATCGGCCTCGATCACCGCGTCAGCCGCCGCGGCGATGTCGGCTTCGGCCTCCGGCGCATCCACGTGGACCGCGGCGAGTTCGGCGATCGGCACCGGGCCGCCGACCTGGACGGCCCCCCGGTCGGCCTGGTCATCGATCCGTACGTCGGCGTCGGGGACGTCCACGGCCAGCACGACCCGGCGCCGGGCGGCGGTCGGGTCGACATCCAGCAACCGGAGGGACGCCCGGGCGGCGGCCAGCAGCGCCGCGTACTCCATCTCGTCCGCGCCGGACTCGGCGTACCACTCCCGCAGGGCGGGCGTCACGGCGTAGCCGGTCGAGGCCGGGACCGTGCGGCTGTCGAGGACGGCGCGCACGGCCGGAATGGTCGAAGGAAGGTAGACCCGCACGGCCCCAGTCTGCTCCGTGGTCCCCCGCCGGGCCGACCGCGCCACCCCGACCGTCCGGGCGCGGCCCGGCCCCGATCACCCCGACCTGCTCACCGGCCGTCCGAACGCCCGGTGACCAGGCCGGTGACCGGGCCGGTGATCAGGCCGGGGTCGGATCGCCGCGCAGCGCGGCCAGGGTGGCGGCGCTGGTCCGCAACGACGTCTCCAGCACCCGCGGAATGCGCCGCACGTCCATCAGGTTGGCGCCGATCTCAGCCAGGTCGTCGCGCCCCGGGGCCAGCATCGTCACCACCGTTCCGCCCGCGCGGACCAACGCCGCTTCGCGCAGCAGCCGCCGCGTCACCGACCGCCGGAACCGGCGCTCGAGCCGGGCCGCCGGGTGCCGCGGGCGATCGGTGTCGAAGGACGCGGCCGGCGCGAGGACCAGCACCTCCTCGAGCCCGAGATCGGCCAGCAGGTCGAGGGACGTCGCCGACCGGGCGCCGCCGTCGACGTACCGGCGGTCGCCGATCCGGACCGGCTCGTACCAGCCCGGTATCGCGCAGGACGCGACGACCGCCCGGGAGAGCCGGGCCGGCGGGGCGCCGGGGCGACCGAACACCACCCGCTCGCCGGTGGCGTAGTCCATCGCCACGATCCAGACCCGGGGCGACGCCGGCCAGCCACCCCGACGCCCGATCGCCGCCGACTCGACCAGTCTCTCGACCGGCTCCATCGTTCCCCGGCCCTGGGGCAGGACGGCCGTGAACGCGATCAGGAGCGTCACCGAGCGGGGATTGCGGGCGCTCGCCACCAGCAGTCGGCGGGATCCGAGCCGCAGCCGGGGCGTCGGCGGGGCGGTCGCGTTGATGCGCGCGTAATCGAGGTACGGAACGCCCTCCAGCACGACGCCCCGCTGCTGGTCGATCATCGTGGTGGTCGACACGTCGTGACCGGCCAACGCGGCCAGCACCGCCCCGGCCGACGTGCCCACGATGATCTCCATCGTGCGGGGGTCGACGCCGGTCGCCTCCTCGTAGGCGTGCAATGCGCCGATCATCCAGGCCGAGCCGAGCACGCCACCCCCGCCGAGGACCAGTCCGCGGCGCACTCCGCCGGGCCGGCCGGAGTCACCGGCCCGGGCCGTCCCGGGCGAACCGCGACCGCCCGCCCGCCGCGGTCGGGCGTGCGCCACCGACCGGCCGACCGGCACGTTTCCGGTCACGGCCGGGCCGCGCACCGCCGACCCGGCCGTGACCCCACCGACCGGCGGCCGGTCGGCTCCGCGGGTCGGTCGGACCCGTGATTCCGGTTCCACTGGCACCACCGACCCCCGTCCGCCGGCGCCGCACGCGGCGTCCTGATCTGCGTCGCCGAGACGTTCTACTCGGGTTCGTCCTCGGGCGGGAAGTTGGTCTCCAGCACGCCCCAGGCCCGCAGGCGCTCGGCCAGATCGACCGGGGACGTGTCGTGCAGGAGCGCCAACGCCCGCAGGTCGCTGTCCCGGATCGAGAGCACCCGGCCGGCGTAGTCGTCGCGCTGCCGCTGGATCTGGGCGACCCACCGCCGCAGCAACGCGGACTGGTCGGCCGGTGCGTCCGTCAGCCGCTCCAGGTTGAGGACGGTCCGGGGTCGACGCTCACGCGGCGGCCCGGCGTCCTCGTCCGGCAGCAGCGCCGAGACCGGCACCCCGTAGAAACCGGCCAGCTCGGACAACTGGTTCACGCTGATCATCCGGTCGCCGCGCTCGTAGGAGCCCACGGCCGCGGTCTTCCATCGACCGCGCGACTTCTGTTCGACCCCCTGCAGGGACAAACCCTGCTGGATCCGGATCGCCCGTAGTCGCGCGCCGACCGCCTTCGCATATTCCCGGGTCACCGACACACCCCCGTCCCCGACACTGGCGAGCGTCACCTGGGCCGCCCCTGACGGCGGGCCCTCCGCTGCTCGTACTGCTCAACGCGCGAGTAAGGATTTGGTTACGGGTTGTACTCGACGGCGTGCCGAGCGTGCTCAGATGGTTACCGTCGTGCTATGGGCGAGCGCCACCGGAGGCGGCTCTCCCTTCGGGACCTTCGGGACCGTAGGCCGTCCGGGGCCCGCTACGCGAGCCGACCACCACCGGCGAGTAGTTCTCCGGCCCGGTCAGGGGCGCGTCACCGCGTCCGGCGGCGCGTGACGGCGGCGGCGCCGAGACCGCGGCGGCACGGCGTGACCCGACCTCAGCGGCGGACGATGGAGCGGCGCCGCCGGCCGGGCGCCGCGCGACCGGCCAGCCGAGCGGCCAGCGCGGCCAGCTCGAGGCGGACCGGCGACTGGGGCGCGACGTCGCGCAGCAGCTGCCCCGAGACCTGAGCGGCGTCGAGGGACGCGAGATCGAACGGGACCGCGGCCACCGGCTCCATGCCGGTGTGCCGGACGATGGCCCGGGACACTTCCCGCCGCGCGTCCCCGCCCACGACGGAGGCCCGCAGCCGGTTGACGACGATCTGCGGGTCGACCGAGGGCAGCACCTCGCGCAGATCGGCGAGGGCCCGGACGAACCGCACCAGCCCGACCGGCTCCGCCGAAGCCACCGCGATCACCGTGTCCGCGGCACCCAGGATGGCGTGGGTGGCGCCGTTGCGGCGCGGCGCGGCGGTGTCGAACGACAACTCCTCGTCCTGTTCCAGGCAGAACGCGCAGTCGACGACGACGAACGCGGACAGGCGGCGGGCCAGCGCCAGCACGACCTCGATCGAGGCGGGTCGCAGCTCCGGCCACCGGGCCGGCCGGGAAATCCCCGGCAGGACCCGCAGCCCGTCGAGATCCCGGCACAACATGGCCAGCCGCGGGACGTCCAGGGTGCCCTGGTTGGCAGCCCGGGCGGCGGCCGCCAGGCCCGGTGCCTCCTCGAGGAGACCGACCAGCTGGGCCACCGATCCACCGTAGACGTCCGCGTCCACCAGGAGGGTCGGCAGGCCGGCGCCGGCCAGCTCGGCCGCGAGACCCAACGCGATCGTGGTCCGCCCGGGAGCGCCGGCCGGCCCCCAGACCGCGATCACCCGGCCGTCGCCCGGCTCGGCGGCCTCCCCGGCGGACTGTCCTGGCACCTGCGCGACGTCGCGGGCCCCGAACGCGGCGAGCGGTTCGCTGTACCCGGCCGGAGCCAGGGCTCCGTGATCGGCGACGGCCAACGCGTCGGCCGCGGCCACGACCGCCGACGCGACGACCTCCGCCGTCGCGTCGGTGGGGATGACCGCCACCACGCCCAACTGGCGCAGGCGCCGCTCGGCGGCTTCGTCGCCCGGGGCCGTGAGACCGACGACCGCCACCCCGGCCGAGCCGAGGCGGGTGAGCGCCTCCCGGTCGAGCCGGCGCAGGTCGGCCGACAGCAGGGCGGCGCGCGCCGTTCCGGCCCCGGCGGCGGCGAGCAGATCGGGCAGGTCGACGCAGCGCCGCACGACCTGCACGCCCAGATCCGACCGGTCGAAGGCGGAGACCAGACCCGCCTCCACGCTGGAGTCGGTCACCGCGGTCAGGATCGGAAGCGTCATGACCCGTAGCCGGGCGCCGACGTGGGTCCGCCCCCCGCGGCTCCGCCGTCGATCCGGGTCACGTCGACGCGGTCGCTCTGGGACGCGGCCACCGCCGCGATCGCTCCACTGACCGGGACCCGTAGCGACAAGGACCGGTCGCCGTTGCTCAGATCGTCCTCGCCGAGGTACTCGACGTCGTGCAGGACCAGCGTCTCGGAACCGCCGGCCGCCGATCCGCCGGCCGGGGCGGCCGTCGAGGCGGCGGCCCCGGTCCCCGCGCGCTGGAAGACGTAGACGTCGACCTTGTCACCGGCCTGCAGGGTGGGCGCCCGACCGGCGTTGACGATCACCGGTACCACCCGGGTCGGGTTGGGCCGGCTCTGCGCGAACGAGGTTCCCGACAACAGGTCGCCCGCCGAGACCGGCCGCGCGAGCGTGCCCCCGAGCAGATCCGCCGACCGCCCGGACGGGTAGTAGAGGTCCGCTGTGCGTCCGGTCAGGTTGGCCTTGATCTCACCGAGGTCGGCCCGGGTCAGAACGTGGCCGGCCGGCAGGTCGCGCCGGGCCGTCACCCAGGTCTGGGTGCGGTCGGCGGCGGCAAACAACCGGGCGCCCAGGACGACGGACACGAGCACCAGCAGGATGCCGATCAACAGCCGCGAGTCACGCCACCGCTTGCGGGTCAGCCGCTGGGCGGGCGGCGAGGCCGGCGCCCCGGCCGTCGGTCGGACGGTCGACGGAGCGAGGTCGGTCATCGGCGGCCTCCTCGGGGGTGGGGTCGTCACGGCTGGTCAGGTCTCAGCGGAGCGGGTCGGCGGGGCGG
>JAMFSN010000288.1 GCA_026225295.1 Frankia alni | reverse complement strand
TGTAGATCGTGCGGTTGAGGTCGGTCGGGTCGTCGTCGAAGATCACGTCGCGTAGGGGTCGGGTGACGGTTCCGGTCAGGGCGGCGTCCAGGGCGTCGGTGACCTCGTCGAAGGCGGCGCGGAAGGTCGGGTAGGTCGCGTACAGTTCGCGGCCCATCCCGGCCCGTTGGGCTCCCTGCCCGGTGAACAGGAAGGCCAGCTGGCCATGGTCGGTCGCGCCGGGCGGGAGGGTGCCCCGCACGAGGCCCGGCGCGGACCGGCCGGCGGCCAGGGCGTCGAGCCCGGCCCGGTGGCCGGCCGGGTCGGCGGCCGCGACCACCGCGCGGTGTTCCAGGGCGGCCCGCCCGGTGATCAGCGAGACCGCGACGTCGACGGGTCGCGGGTCGGTGGCCGGCACCGTGTCGCGCAGCCGGCCGGCCAGCGCCGCCAGAGCCGGCCCGGACCGGGCCGACAACAGCCACGGCAGCGCTTCGGGGGCCGGTCCCGCGGGCTCGGATCCGGCGCCCGGACGGTCGTCGTCGGTCGGGTCGTCCGCCCCGGGGGGCGCCTGCTCGATGATGATGTGCGCGTTGGTGCCGCTGACCCCGAACGCCGACACCGCCGCCCGCCGGACCCGGTCGACCTCCGGCCAGGGCCGGGCCTCGGTCAACAGCGCGATGTCGCCGGCCGACCAGTCCACGAACGGCGACGGCTCGTCCACGTGCAGGGTCCGGGGCAGGACCCCGCGCCGCAGCGCCTCGACCAGCTTGATGACCCCGCCGACGCCCGCCGCGGCCTGCGCGTGGCCGATGTTCGACTTCAACGAGCCCAGGTACAGGGGCCGGCCCGCGGGCCGGCCCTGCCCGTAGGTGGCCAGCAGCGCCTGGGCCTCGATGGGGTCACCCAGCCGGGTGCCCGTCCCGTGCGCCTCGACGAGGTCGACGTCGTTGGTCGTGAGCCGGGCGGCGCTGAGGGCCGCCCGGATCACCCGTTCCTGGGACGGGCCGTTCGGCGCGGTCAGCCCGTTCGAGGCGCCGTCCTGATTGACCGCCGAGCCCCGGACGACGGCCAGCACCCGGTGACCCCGGCGCTGCGCATCGGACAGCCGCTCGACCAGCAGCAGGCCGACCCCCTCGGACCAGCCGGTGCCGTCGGCCGCCGCGGCGAACGCCTTGCAGCGGCCGTCGGCGGCCAGGCCCCGCTGCCGGGAGAAGTCCACGAAGCCCAAGGGCGAGGTCATGATGGCGACGCCGCCGGCCAGCGCCAGGTCGGTTTCGCCGGACCGCAGGGACTGGGCGGCCAGGTGCAGGGCGACCAGCGACGACGAGCAGGCCGTGTCGAGCGTGACCGCCGGCCCCTCGAAACCGAACGTGTAGGCGATCCGGCCGGAGGCCACGCTGCCCAGGGCGCCGGTGACGAGGTACCCCTCCAGTTCGGCGGGCACCTCGTGGAAGCCGGCCGCGTAGTCGCGGCCGGCGATCCCGGCGAACACCCCGGTACGAGAGCCGCGCAGGGTGGTCGGGTCGATCCCGGCGTGCTCGAAGACCTCCCAGGCCGCCTCGAGCAGCACCCGCTGCTGGGGGTCTGTGGCCAGCGCGTCCCGGGGGGAGATCCCGAAGAACGGCGCGTCGAAGTCGGTGGCCCCGGCCAGGAAACCGCCGTGGCGGACATAGGTGGTCCCGGCCCGGTCGGGATCCGGGTCGTAGAGCGCCTCGACGTCCCAACCCCGGTCGTCCGGGAATTCGGTGATCGCGTCGCCGCCCGCCTCGACCAGCTTCCACAGCTCGGTCGGGGAGGTGACCCCGCCCGGATAGCGGCAGGCGGCGCCGACGATCGCGATCGGCTCGGTTCGGCTCTCCTCGACCTGCCGCAGGCGCCGCTGGGCGGCCCGGGAGTCGTTGAGCGCCCGCTTGAGGTATTCCCGGAGCTTGTCGTCGGTGGACATGTCAGGCGTCCTCCCGGTCCATGAGGGCGAAGAGTTCCTCGTCGCTGGCGGCATCGAGGTCGAGGTCGTCGGCCGGTTGACCGGCCGACCCGGTGTCCCAGGTGTCGAGCAGGGCGCGCAGGCGGGCGACGGCGGCCTCCCGGTCGGCGGGGTCGGTCCCGGCCGCCGCGAGCGCGAGCTCGACCTGGGCGACGGCGGCGGCCGCGGTGGCCGGCCGGGCGGCGCCGCCCGGGCCCCCGGACAGCTCGGCCCCCAGGTAGGTGGCCACCGCTTCGGGGGTCGGGTGGTCGAACGCGAGCGTGGCGGGCAGGGTCAGCCCGGTCGCGGTACCGAGCCGGTTGCGCAGGTCGACGGCGGTCACGGAACTCAGGCCGAGTTCGCCGAACGCCCGGGTGGACGCGACCGGGGTCACGTCCGCGTGGCCGAGCACGGTCGCGGTTTCGGCGCGGACCGCCTCCAGCAGCAGCGCGTCGCGGTCGGCCTCGTCCAGGCCGACGAGCCGCTGGAGCAGGAGCGGCCCGCCGGCGGTCGGGGCGGCGTCGGCGGCCGGTCCGTCGACCGCCCGGCCGACCGGCTCCCCGGCGAACGAGCGGCCGACGTCCAGCCAGTAACGCCGCCGTTGGAACGCGTAGGTCGGCAGGTCGACCCAGGGCGGCCGCGTTGACCCCGGCCCGGACGCGGGCCCGGTACCGGGCCGGGGACCCGACCATTCGACGGGCACGCCGTGGGCGTACAGCTCGGCGGCCGACAGCAGGAAGCGGTCCAGACCGCCCTGGTCCCGCCGCAGCGTGCCGGTCACCAGGACGTCCGGCACGCCGCTGGCCTCGACCGTCTCCTGGAGCCCGAAGGTCAGCACGGCGTGCGGGCTGATCTCCACGAACGTGTCGTGGCCGCTGTCGAGCAGGGCCCGGCCGGCCGCCTCGAAGCGCACCGGGGAGCGCAGGTTCGCGAACCAGTACCCGGCGTCGAGCGTCGCGGGATCGATCCGCTCGCCGGTCACCGTCGAGATGAGCGGGATCGTGCCCGCCCGGGGCGCGACCCCGGCCAGGTCAGCCAGCAGGCGGTCGCGCAGCTTGTCGACGTGGGCGGTGTGCGAGGCGAAGGCGCCCGGCACGATCCGGGCCCGGATCCCCTGGCCGGTCAGGTGCGCGACCAGTTCCCCGACCGCGTCCCCGTCGCCGGCCACGACCGCCGAACCGGGGCTGTTGACGGCGGCGATGCCGAGCTGCCCGGCCCACCGCTCGAGGTGGGGGGCCAGGGCGTCCGCGCCGAGCGCGACCGACGCCATGGCGCCCGCGACGTTCAGGTCGAGCGCGGCCCGGCTGCGGCGCACGATGATGCGCGCCGCGTCGTCGATGCTCAGCGCGCCGGCGACGTAGGCGGCGGCGACCTCGCCCTGGCTGTGACCGACCACGGCGTCAGGGTGGACGCCGTGGGCCCGCCAGACCTCGGTGAGGGCCACCAGAATCGCCCACAGGGCCGGTTGCAGGACGTCCACCCGTTCCAGGGACGGAGCGCCGGGCGCCCCGCGCAGGACCTCGAGGAGGTCCCAGTCCACGAACGGCGCCAGCGCCCGGCGGCACTCGTCGAGCTGGCTGGCGAAGGCCGGGGACGCCGCCAGCAGACCGGCGGCCATGCCGTCCCACTGGGAGCCCTGGCCCGGGAAGACGAACACGACCTTGCGGTCCGGGCGGGCGGTGGCCCGGGCCGCGTTCGCCGGCAGCTCGCCCCGGGCCAGGGCGTCGAGGCCGGCGAGCAGCGCCCCGCGGTCCCGACCGACGACCACCGCCCGTTCGGGCAGCGCGGCCCGGGTGGTGGCCAGGGCCCGGGCGACGGCGGCCAGATCCGGCCCGCCGCCTGCCCCACCGTCGGGACCGCTGTCCGGACCGCCGTCCCCGTCGGTGCCGGCCGGCGTTTCCGCCCGCAGCCAGGCCGCGAGCCGACCGGCCTGACCCCGCAGCGCGTCGGGGGTCTTGGCCGACAGCGGCCAGGCCCGGGCGGCGTCGGCCGGCTCGACCGGCGCGTCCGCCGGCACCGGTACGTGCGACGGCTCAGGCCGGACCGCCGGGGCCTGCTCGAGGATCGCGTGCGCATTGGTGCCGCTGACCCCGAAGGAGGAGACCGCGGCCCGGCGCGGCTGCCCGGTGTCGGGCCAGGTCCGCGCCTCGATGAGCAGGTCGACGTCGCCGGTGGTCCAGTCGACGTACGGCGAGGGCACATCCACGTGCAGCGTCTTCGGGAGCACGCCGTGCTGGATGGCCTGGACCATCTTGATGACGCCGCCGACCCCGGCCGCGGCCTGGGCGTGCGCGATGTTCGATTTGAGCGACCCCAGATAGACAGGTCGCCCTTCGGGCCGGTCCTGCCCGTAGGTGGCCAGGATGGCCTGGGCCTCGATGGGGTCGCCGAGGCGGGTACCGGTGCCGTGGGCCTCGACGGCGTCGATATCGGTCGCGGCGAGGCCGGCGGTGGCCAGCGCCGTGCGGATGACGCGCTGCTGGGACGGGCCGTTGGGAGCGGTGAGGCCGTTGGACGCGCCGTCCTGGTTGACCGCCGTGCCGCGCACCAGTGCGAGCACGGGATGGCCGTTGCGACGGGCGTCGGACAGCCGCTCGACCAGCAGCAGCCCGATGCCCTCGCCCCAGCCGACGCCGTCCGCGGCGCCCGCGAACGCCTTGCTCCGGCCGTCCGGCGACAGCCCGCGTTGGCGGGACAGCTCCACCCAGGCGCCCGGCGAGGCCATCACCGTCACGCCGCCGGCGACCGCCAGGCTCGATTCCCCGGTGCGCAGCGACTGGGCGGCCAGGTGCAGCGCGACCAGGGACGACGAGCAGGCCGTGTCGATGGTGACCGCCGGGCCCTCGAAGCCGAACGTGTAGGACACCCGGCCCGAGGCCACCGAACCGGCGCTGCCGTTGCCGAGGAAGCCCTCCAGGGAGGCGGGCGCCTCGTCCAGCCGGGGGGCGTAGTCGTGGTACATGACGCCGGCGAACACCCCGGTCCGGCTGCCGCGCAGCGTCGCCGGGTCGATGCCGGCCCGTTCCAGCAGTTCCCAGGTGGTTTCCAGCAGCAGTCGCTGCTGCGGGTCGGTGGCCAGCGCCTCGCGGGGGGAGATCTCGAAGAAGTCCGCGTCGAAATCGCCCGCCCCGGCCAGGAAGCCGCCGTGGCGGGTGTAGGAGGTGCCGGTCGTGTCCGGGTCCGGGTCGTAGAGGGCGTCGACGTCCCAGCCCCGGTCGTCCGGGAACGGGCTGACGCCGTCCCCGCCGGTCGCCACCAGCCGCCACAGGTCCTGGGGCGAGGTGACGCCGCCCGGGAACCGGCAGGCCATGCCGATGATGGCGATCGGATCGTCGGTGGTCGTGACGGTCCGGTCCCCGGCGGGTCCGGCGCGGTCGGGTCCGGTGGCGGTCAGCGCCGTGTCGGTGAGCAATGTCAGCAGGTGGGCGGCGACAGCGTCCGGGGTCGGCTGGTCGAAGGTCAACGTCGTGGGCAGCCGCAGCCCGGTCGCCTCGCCGAGCCGGTTGCGCACCTCGACGGCGGTCAGGGAGTCCAGGCCGAGATCGGTGAACGGCCGCCCGGGGCTGACCGCCCGCGGCTCGGCGTGCCCGAGGGCGGCGGCGACCTCGCCGCGCACCAGGTCCCGCAGGTGGGTCGCGCGTTCGTCGGCGGTCAGGGTGGCCAGCCGGGCGGCCAGTGCTCCGGCGGCCGTTCCGGCCCCGGCCGCGGCGCGGGCCGACCGGCGCGGGGCCCGCACCAGGCGGCGCAGCAGGGCCGGGAGCCCGTGGTCGGCGGCGCGGGCCCGGACCGCGACCCGGTCGAGCAGCATCGGCGCGATCACGGCCGCACCGGTGCCCGTCGGCGTGGGGACGGCGCCCAGGCCCAGGGCCGCGTCGAACAGCGCCAGGCCGTCGGCGACCGCCAGGGGTCGGACCCCGGTCCGGGCGATCCGGGTCCGGTCGGCGTCGGTGAGCTCGCCGGTGATCCCGCTCGCGGCCGCCCACAGGCCCCAGGCCAGTGCGGTGGCCGGCTGTCCGAGGGCCCGTCGGTGCTCGGCCAGCGCGTCGAGGAAGGCGTTCGCGGCAGCGTAGTTGCCCTGCCCGGGGCTGCCGAGGATTCCCGCGACCGAGGAGAACAGGACGAAGGCGTCCAGGTCGGTGTCCCGGGTCAGTTCGTGCAGATGCCAGGCACCGTCGGCCTTGGGGGCCAGCACCGCATCGAGCCGGTCGGGCGTCAGCGCCGTGACGACCCCGTCGTCGATGACGCCGGCGGCGTGCACGACCGCCCGCAGCGGCCGGTCGGTCGGCACGGTCGCCAGCACCGCGGCCAGCGCGGCCCGGTCGGCGACGTCGACAGCCGCGACCGTCACGGCGGCGCCGAGCCGTTCCAGGTCGTCGCGCAGGAGTTCCGCCCCCGGGGCGGCCGCGCCCTGCCGACCGGTGAGCAGCAGGTTCCGCACGCCGTGCTGTTCGACCAGATGACGGGCCAGGTGGGCGCCCAGGGTGCCCGTCCCGCCGGTGATCAGGACGGTGCCGTCCGCGCCGAACGGGGTGGGTGCGGTGGTCGGCGCCGGTCCGGCGGCGGCCACCAGGCGGGGAACCAGGACGACCGCGCCCCGCACGGCGAGTTGCGGCTCGTCCCGGGCCAGGGCGGCGGCCAGCACGGCCGGGAGTTCGGGCCGGGTCGAGCGGTCGCTGTCCGGCGACTCGGCCGCCAGATCGAGCAGGACGAACCGGTCGGGGTGTTCGGACTGGGCCGACCGCACCAGTCCCCACCCGGCGGCCGCCGCCGGGTCCGGGGACGTGCCGTCGGTGGGCACAGCGTTCCGGGTCACCACCACCAGCCGGGACCCGGGGTGGCGGGGGTGCGCCACCCAGTCCTGGAGCAGCGCGAGGATCCGGTGGGTCAGGTCGCGGGCCGCCCGGGGCGGCGACGATCCGGGGCGCGCGGGGTCGGCGTCGGTCGAGGCCGGGGCCAGCACGTGGACCGGCTCGTCGACTCCGATCCCGGCCAGCGGCCCGGGCCCGGTGGTGGCCGGGTCAGCCGTGGTCGACCCGGCCAGCGTCCGGATCTCGAGGCGGTCCGCTCCGTCCGTCGGTCCGACGGACAGCGGTGACCATTCGATGCTGAACAGGGCGTTGTCGGGGGACGCTTCGGAGCCGGTCCCGACCTGCGCGGCCGTGACCGGACGGGAGACCAGCGACCCGACCGAGACCACCGGCGTGCCGGTCGGGTCGGTGGCTTCGACGCGGACGGTGTCCCCGTCGGCCGTGAGCCGCACCCGGAGGGTGACGGCCCGGGCAGCGTGGAGGCGGACACCCGACCAGGCGAACGGCACCCGGGCTTCGGTCGGGTCGGCGCCCGGCCGGTCCACGAGCACGGCGGCGTGCAGGGCCGCGTCGAGCAGCGCCGGGTGGATGCCGAACGACGCGGCCGCCCCGTGCTGCCCGTCCGGCAGCGTGACGTCGGCGAAGATCTCGGGGCCGCGCCGCCAGGCGGCGGTCAGCCCCCGGAAGGCCGGACCGTAGGGCAGGCCCGCCGTGGCGAGCCGCTCGTACACCTCGGCCGCTTCGACGGCGGTGGCGCCCGGGGGCGGCCAGCCGCCGGTCAGCTCGGTCGGGATCGCGACGGTGTCAGGGGCGGCCGGGGCGAGCAGTCCGGCGGCGTGGCGGGTCCACCCGTCGCCGGCCCGCCCGCCGGACCGGCCCCCGGACGCCCCGGCGTCGTGGTCGGACGCACTGCGCGCGTACACGCCGATCGCGCGGTGGCCGGTGGCGTCCGGGGCCCCCACCGCGACCTGCAGATCGACGCCGCCGGTGGCCGGCAGCGTCAGCGGCGTCTCCAGGACGAGGTCCTCGACGGTGTCGGAGCCGACCTCGTCGGCGGCCCGGACCGCGAGTTCCACGAACGCCGTCCCGGGCACGACGACCGTCCCGTGCACCACGTGATCGGCCAGCCAGGGATGGCTGCGCAGCGACAGGCGGCCGGTCAGCACGAGGTGGCTGCCGGGCGGGCCGGCCGGGGCCGGGTCGGCGAGCGAGAGCGAGGCGCCGAGCAGCGGGTGACCGGCGGCGGTCAGGCCCAGGGCGGCCGGGTCGGACGCCGGCGCGGACCGCTCCAACCAGTAGCGGCTGCGCTGGAACGGATAGGTGGGCAGCTCCACGGTCCGGCCGGGGTGGCCGGCGAGCACGGCGGTCCAGTCGACCGGCACGCCGTGGGCGTGCGCCCGCCCCAGCGCGGTCAGCAGCGCGACCGGTTCGGGCCGGTCGGGCCGCCCGGTCGAGGCCGTGACCACTGGTCGGTCGGCCAGGATCTCGGCCGTCGCCACGGTCAGGACCGGGGCCGGCCCCAGCTCCAGGTAGGTGGTCACGCCGCTGGCCGCGAGGGTCCGGACCGCGCGGTGGTAGTCGACCGGGCCGCGGATGTGGCGGGTCCAGTGGGCCGGGTCGGTCAGCGTTTCGTCCTCGACCTGGCCGGTGAGGGCGGACACGATCGGGATGGCCGGTTCCCGGTAGGTCAGGGTGGCCGCGACCTGGTGGAACTCGGCCAGCACGGGGTCGAGGTGGGGGGAGTGGAAGGCGTGGCTGACCTGGAGCCGACGGGTCTGGTGGCCGCGCCCGGCGAACGTTTCCGCGATCCGGCCGGCCGCGTCGCCGTCCCCGGAGATGACGATCGAGGACGGCCCGTTGACGGCCGCCACGTCGAGCGCCGGCTCGTCCCGGACCGCGGCGCGGACCTCGTCCTCCGGGGCCTGGATAGAGATCATGGCCCCGCCGGCCCGGGCGGACTGGATGAGGCGGGCGCGGGCGGCGACGAGGGTGGCGGCGTCGGGCAGGGTCAGGACGTCGGCGGCGTGGGCGGCGGTCAGTTCGCCGATGGAGTGGCCGGCCAGGTAGTCGGGTCGTAGGCCCCAGGTGGTGACGAGGCGGTAGAGGGCGGTTTCGAGGGCGAACAGGGCG
>JAMFSN010000287.1 GCA_026225295.1 Frankia alni | reverse complement strand
TTCTTCTTCCGGGCCCGCCCACCAGCCGGCGCGCTGGCCGGCTTCCGTGACGACCGGGTGCTGGGTATCGTTGCCACCTGTCGGGTGCCTCTCGCCTGGGATCCTTGGACTGGTTTCGCAACCCCAATTTTCCCTGCGCGACAGGCACCCGACCACTTTCCGGACTCAACATCCCGCCAACCTCGCGAGCCCTACTGGCGGATGTAGGTCAGAGACCACTTCCAGTTTCCGAGCCCCACAGGCAGGGTAGGTGGCGGCTCGGTCGGTGGTCACCTTGACCGGCCTCCGACCATGTGACAAGGCCCGGATGAAGAACCGTCGGGCGGTGGCCAGGTCCCGCCGTTCGGAAGCCAACACATCGATGACCTGCCCAAACTGGTCGACCGCCCGGTATAGATAGGTCCACCGGCCGGCGACCTTCACCTACGTCTCGTCGACGAGCCACCGGTCCCCCGACAGGTGACGGCACAGCCGGGCAGCCTCGATCAGCAGCGGGGTAAACCGCTGGACCCACCGGTAGACCGTCACATGATCGACGATCAGGCCACGTTCGGCGAGTAGTTCCTCGACGTCGCGGTAGGACAGGGCGTATCGCAGATACCACCGCACCGCCAGGACGATCACCTCGGCTGGGAACCGGAACCCAGCGAACTCCGAGGTCCAGGCTGGGGGACGGACACGATGACGGTGCATCACTCGATCATGCGCGTCCGGCCAACCCAGCAGTGGTGCCCGCCAACGCAACAGCGCCTGCTGCCGGGCCCGATGGACGTGGAACCCGCAGACCATCATGGGACGCGACGGGACCGGCTCGTCTTGCGACATCGCATCAGACAAGATATGTTGTCTAGGTGCGGATCGGCGAGCCAGCACGGAAGCACGGCGTTGTCGACACCGACATCTGGCATGCCGTGCGTACCGCGACGCGCCGGATCGTCATGGACGACGATCTGACGATGCTGATCGGCCCGGCGTCCGACGGCGCGCTGCTGGAGATCGGTCTGCTTGACATTGACGGAGACGATCCGGTCGTCATCCACGCCATGCCACTACGGCGGAAGTTCTACCGGTTCCTGGGATGAGGAGGTGATCACAATGCGACACACCGATGATGAGATCGACCGGGCCGCGCGGCGATTCGAGCGGCTCGCCGATGACCTGGACCCCGCGACCATCGAGGTCGACCACACCGACGACCTGCGACAGGTCGCCGCGGTCTCCGAGACAGTGCGAGCGGACGAAGCCCGCCTTCGGGAGACCGTTGAGATCGCGCGAGCCCACGGCAGATCATGGAACCAGATCGCGGTCGCTCTCGGCGTATCCCGACAAGCAGCACGCCAACGGTTCGCTGACAAGTCACACGCCTGACCGGTCATCTTTGGCCCAAGAGGGGGACAGCATCCGCATACTTACGCGGTCACAGCCAGCGGTGCCCGGTAAGAGGAGAGCGAGATGCCGTCACCACGCCGTGCCGATCACCAGGCCATTCGGTCATGACCGATGATCGGCCTGTGGGGACACAGATGGGGACAGCGAGCAATGCAACGCACCTCTACCCCACCGTCTCCAACGATTTGCAACGCCCTGACCAGCCGTGATATCCGTTCGCGCTGGTAGAGCAAGATCGCGGACGGGGTTCAAATCCCCGAGCCTCCGCCCACCCGAGGGGCCCCTGACCAGCAACGATGAGTCAGGGGCCTCTTGCACTGGGGACAGGATGAGCCTCCGGATGACCGCAGTGCCGCCTGATGACGGCGTGCCGCGGCCGGGGATCGCTACATCTCCACCATCATCGCCGCAGGTAGAAGCCATCACTGCTCCCCCGACGTCCCGGCCAGCAGTCACGCCGGCCGGCCCCCTCCGGGGACTCCAGCCCCGAGCGTCCCTCGAGCCCAGACGTCCATGACCAGCTAAAACCGGTCAGGAATCCGCACCGTGGGGACAACCGATCTACTCCGTCCAACATCTACAACTCCGGGGTCACCGGACGTGCACCCGCTGCTGGCGTCGAGGACACGCCAAGCACGCCCGAACCAGCACAACGCCCGGATAGGAACGACATCCGAGCTGATTCCCGGATATGGGTCCAGCCGTGGCGGTCACCGCCGAGGCGTACTCGTGTCAACGCCGACTGAAAATTGAGCGGGTATCGCCGAGTGAAAACTGACCACCCTGGGGTGGGACTGGTCAGTCTCGGTTGCGGTTGTCTTTGGCGAGGAGTTCGCGTCGTTGGCGGGTGCGGTAGGAGTCGCCGGTCAGGGTGAGGACTTCGGCGTGGTGGACGAGACGGTCGATCATGGCGGCGGTGACGATGTCGTCGGAGAGGGTTTCGCCCCACCGGCCGAACGGCAGGTTCGAGGTGACCATGACGGAGCCTTGTTCGTTAGCGTGAGGCGATGAGCTGGAAGAACAGGTTCGCCGCGTCCTGGTCGAAGGGGATGTAACCGACCTCGTCGATGATGATCAGTTTGTAGCGGCGGATCTTTTTGAGTTCGACGTCGAGGCGGCCGGACTGGTGGGCGTCGGCGAGCCGGGTGATCCAGTTGCTGGCGGTGTCGAACAGGACGGAGTAGCCGGCCTGGGTGGCTTTGACGCCCAGCCCGATCGCGAGGTGGGTTTTCCCGATCCCGTGTGGGCCGAGCAGGATCACGTTCTCGACTTTGGCGACGTAGGTGCTGGTCGCCAGGCGCGCGAGCAGGTCCCGCCGCAGCGCGCGAGGGCAGGTGGTCGACGTTGAAGTCCTCCAAGGTCTTGACCGTGGGGAAGTGCGCGGTCCGGATCCGCATGACGGTGCCCTTGGATTCCCGGTCGGCGACCTGGCGTTGCAGCAGGGCGGCGAGGTACTCCTCGTGCGACCAGTTCTCGTCGCGGGCCTGACCAGCCAATTCCTCCCAGAACGTGTTGATCGTCGGTGTTTTCAACACCCGGGTCAGGTAGGCGATCATCGCCGGCAGGCCATCGGTCGGGCTGGTGGCCGGGGGTTTCGCCGTGGTAGCTGTGCTCACTCGCTGCTCGCTTTCTGCGCTGGGTGGGTGAAGTCCTCGACGCCGAACAGCGCGTCGGAGTCCGGCAGCGCCCGCATCGGGACCGTGTGACCGTCGGCGTGGGCCGGGTCGGTGACCACCCCGTGCTTGGCCCAGCAGCGGGGGTGGTCTGCGACGAGCTGGCCGTCGCAGACCACCGTCACCCGCGCCGGGGAGGCGGTGACCTCGACGAACCGGCCGATCATCCGCGGGTCGACGGAGTAATCGACCGTGTCGATCCGCACGTGGTAATCCCGGCCCAGCCGGACGCGGTGGGTCAGCCCGATCGGCGGCACGACCGGTGGCAGGGGCAGCATCGAGAGGCGGTCGACCTCCAGCAGGTCGACCGGCCGGCCCCCGATCGAACGGACCATGCGGGCATTGGCCCGCACCAGCCAGTCGCCCAGCTGGGTGTTGAAGTCCGTCGGCGAGGCGAACCGTCGGCCGGGCAGGAACGAGGTCTCCCGGAATCCATTCGTCCGCTCGACCATCCCCTTGTATTCCGGATCCCGAGGCGAAGCCAACTGGATCCGGGTGGCCAACGTCCCGGCGAACGCCGCCGTCGGCGCGCTTACCCGCCCGGTCCCCCCGATCGCGGACTCCCGGTCCCAGACCAACGTCTTCGTGACCCGCCCGATCCCACAGATCAGCAGCCACATCCCCGACAGAATGTCCCCGGCCTGCCGCGAGGGGATCATCGTGGCGGCCGTGAACCGAGAGAACCCCAACGTCATCACCAGCACCTGCAGCACCCGCTCCTGACCCGGCCCGACCGGCACCCTCGGCTCGGGGAACCAAAGACACCCCCGCCCACGGCCAGGTCCACCACGATCCGGCCGTGGCCCCCCCGTTGCCCACGATCGGCCATTGGGGGGCGTCGGGAGGCGGGCGGTCAGCGACGGGTCGACGGGGCGATCGGTTTCACGGTCTATGTCGGCGACTCAGCCGCCAACCACTGGCGTTACCTGCTCGCGCCGCAGGCGGGAGGTACTGACGTGACCGAGTCGTTCGAATTACCGGCCACGCTGATGAGCAAGGTGTATTGGGCATTCGCAGGCCGGCGGCGGAGTAGAAGAAACGCCTACGGCATGCGACAGACTCTGGAACGAATAAAAATCGTGGTTGAGTCACAGAACAACACTTAGTGCGTCTTGCAAGCAGAAAATCGGCTCACGCGAGTGACCGCCGTTGGGATTGGCGCAGCCGGCTGGTGGCGTAGCGTGTGTAGGCGGTGTAGTGCCTTTTAAATCCTCTGACCTCCGGGTGCCGGCGCGAGGGAGGCCCCGTCCGGGCCGGATCGGCCCTAGTGGTCCGCCGTACGGGCTACCCGACTTCCCGATGCAGTTGCTGCCCCGCTCCGGTCAACCTGCCACGGTCACCGGGGAACTGTCGTTGCCGACCCCTACACTGCGCCCGTGAACCGGACCGATCGTTTGTACGCGCTCGTTGAGGAGCTTCGGGCGAGCGCCCCCGGGCGACGCTCGGCCCGCGAATTGGCGGCGCTGTACGAAGTGAGCAGTCGAACGATCGAGCGGGATATCGGCGCGCTGCAGCAGGCGGGGGTTCCTGTCTACGCCGACCTGGGCCGCCGCGGCGGATACACGATCGATCCGGCCATGACGTTGCCGCCGCTGAACTTCACACCCGCCGAGGCCGTCGCCATCGCCCTGGCGCTGCGGCAGACCGAACCCGGGCCCTTCGGCGCGGCCGGCCGGGGCGCCCTGCGCAAGATCCTCGCCGCGATGGCGCCGCGCGACGCCGAGTCAGCCCAGCGGCTGGCCGGCCGCGTGCGGATCGCCGACGGAGCCGTACCGCGGGCCGGGTTCGAACTGCCGGCAGTCATCGAGCGCGCGCTCAGCGGCCGGCTGGTTCTCGAGTTGTCGTACCGGGACCGCTTCGGCGAGACCACTCGGCGCGATGTTGAACCGTTGGCCGTCCTAGCGTGGAACCAGGGCTGGTATCTCGTTGCCTGGTGCCGGGTGCGGGAGGACGTCCGGGCTTTTCGACTGGACCGGATCGCGGCCGTCCGGGCGACCGGGGCGCCGGCGCCGGAGCGGGTCCGACCGGACGAGGCGATCCGCTGCCGCGGCCTGCCCACCACCGCTCTGGTGCTGCAAACACCGACATAGGGCTGTCGCCGGACCTTGGGAAGGTGTCCTCGACACGTACCCCGATGGGAAGGACCGTCATGACCCAGGGCAGCCCGCCTTACAACACCGTCGCCTGGTTCCAAGTAAGCACCGACGACCCGGCCACCACCAAAGCCTTCTACGGCGACCTGTTCGACTGGCGGTTCTCCTCCCAGCCGGGCCTCGGCGCCTCCTACGAGACGGTCAGCTACGCCGGCGCGGAGCGACCCGCGGGGGGATTGACCAACTCGGCCGACGGGTACCCACGGGGCGCGATCTTCTCCGTGCTCGTCGAAGACGTGGCAGCGGTCTGTGCCCGGGCCGAAAGCCAGGGCGGGAAGATCCTCGTCCCGCCGTCGACCGCCGCGAACGGCCTGGTCTTCGCCGAGCTGACCGATCCGGTCGGCAACCACTTCGGGGTGTTCACGCCGGCCGCCTGAGGCGCTTCGGCCAGCTCGAACCGGATCTCGACCCTGATCGGGGTGGTGGGCGCGCTCCAGATCGACGAGATCGTCGAGCGCTAACCACCCCGTGCCGGCGAGGGATCGCTGTGTCCCTGAGGCCGCGACGCCAGTTCGGAGGTTGCGCTGTAGTCCTACCGACCCTCGAGCCGGCCACGGCCACGATCCTTGTAGGCCGTTCTGGTCAGCGGGACAGCCGCCGGGAAGGCACCTCGGCGCCGCAGCCGTGATCAGTGTGTCGGTCAGAGCTCGTCGAGGCTGATGAGGCCGTCCTGGATGGCCCGGGCGACAAGCGCCGCCTTCGTGGGTGCCGCGCGCCCGATCGCCGCGTATTTGACCCGGACCCGGTCGAGGTAGGTCGAGACGGTCCGCGGCGAGAGGTGCAGCTTGAGCGCGACCAGGTCCTTCGACTCGCTACGGAACCATTCGGTCAGCACATCGATCTCCCGCGGGGCGAGCTGGGGACGGTCGGACCGCTTGTCCATCCGCATCGCTCCCGCCAGCGACGGCGGCGTGTAGGGCCGGTCGGCGGCCGCGGCCCGCGCCGCCGCGACGAGATGTTCCTGGCCCTCGGCTTTGGTCAGATAGGTGACCGCCCCCAGGTCCAGGCAGGTTAGCGCGGTTCGGTCGTCCTCCCGCATCGAGTAGACGATCACGCGCCGGCCGGACTCGACCAGCTGGCGCAGCTCGGTGTAGGCGGGCACGTTGCCCGACAGCTGTAGATCGAAGATCACCACGTCAGCCGAGCGGCCCGGCTCGGCCCAGGCGTCCGCGACCCGTGGGCCGGCCGCGACGATCTGGACCGGCGGGTCGGCTGCTGCGCACCAGGTGGTGACGCCGGCCACGATCGCGGGATGGTCGTCCACCAGCACCACGGTGATCACGCCGCTGTCGTCCATGTCGCCTCCAACCAGACGCGGCCCGCACCGGCGAAACGCGCGACCCGCACCTGGTCGCCCGGCACGGGGTCGACCTGGACGGCGGGGACGGCGTCCGGATCGGGCACGGCGGCCACCACACTCACAGTCACCTCGCCGGCCGAGCCGATCAGCGTGACGCGGGCGGAGCCGCGGGCGGCGGCGAGAAGCCGGATCACCGGCTCGGTCAGTGCCCGGCGGATCTCACGGGCGAGCGCCGGCCGGGTCCCCCGGATCGCGAGGGTCACGGCGATCCCGGCCCGCTCCGCGGTGTCGATACAGGCCTGAAGTTCGTGCGCGAGCGGGTCCGGCACGTCGTCGCTCTCCGCGAACAGCCGGCGGATACGGGCGGCCTCGACGGCACAGGCGGCCCGGACCGTCGGGTCGGTCGGGTCCGCCGACCGGTCGGCAAGCGCCCGCAGCAGTGGGACTGTCGTCGTCGCGAGCCCCTCGACCCGAGCCTCGCGGTCCCGCGCGACCAGTCCGGCGATG
>JAMFSN010000286.1 GCA_026225295.1 Frankia alni | reverse complement strand
TGGTCGCCTACCTGCTCGCGGTGGCGCGGGTCCGCCGGGTCGGCGGCCAGTGGCCGCCGCTCCGGACCGCCTGCTTCGCCGGTCCGGGAGTGGGGCTGATCCTGCTCGCCTCGGTGTGGTGGGTGGGGGCCTACTCACGCGTCCTGTTCTGGGATTTCACCGTCCAGGTGACTCTGCTGCTGATCGTCGCGCCGGTCTTCCTGGCGTTCGGTCGACCCCTGACCCTGGCCGTCGCGGCCGGCGGTCGCCCGGCGGCGGTCGTCACCCGGGTCCGGAGCAGCCGGGTGTTCCGGTTCTGCGCGCACCCGGCCTTCGGTCCGCTGCTCGTGCCGGTGTTCATTTTCGTGCTGTTCTTCACCGGGCTGCTCGCCTCGACCCAGCGCGACGCGGTGGTCGGCGAGGTCGTCCGGGTCGTCTTCCTGCTGGCCGGATTCGTCCTCGCGTTGCCCCTGGCCGGCGAGGAAGGGGGCGCTACGACCAGCCTGGCCATCGCCGCCGGCCTCTTCCTGGGCTTTCTGGAACTGCTGCTGGACGCCATCCCGGGCCTCCTCGTGCGGCTGCGTGATGATCTGCTGGCTCCCGGGTACTACGGGGCGGTGCACCGCCCGTGGGGGCCGTCGCCGATCTCCGATCAGCGGTTCGGCGGGGCGATCCTGTGGTTCGTCGCCGAAATCATCGACCTGCCGTTCCTGATCCTGCTGGTGTCCCGCTGGATCCGGGTCGACGCCCAGGAAGCGGCGCGCGTCGACCGGGAACTCGACGCGTTGGCCGCCGTCCGTCAGCCGGGGCCGGCCGCGTCCGGCGAGCGTTCCCGCCCGGCTCCGGTCCCGCCCGCGCCCGACCGGCCGGTGCCGACCCGGGCGGCCACCACCCGGCTCGGGCCCGGGCCCGACGCCGAGCGGTCCGAAGAACCGGAGCGGAGCCGGCCGTGGTGGGAGACCAACCCCGACTACCTCGGCTCGACCCGCGCCGCCCGGTTCCGCAAGGCGACCGCCGAGCGGGACGCGGGGTCGCGTGACCCGGACGCCTGAGGACCCGAACCGGGTCGCTCAGGCGCCGCCGAGCGCGCCGTCGACCAGGGACTGCGCCTCGGCCAGCACCTCGTCGAGGTGGTCGGTCCCGCGGAAGCTCTCCGCGTAGATCTTGTAGACGTCCTCGGTGCCGGACGGTCGGGCCGCGAACCAGGCGTCCTCGGTCACCACCTTGACCCCCCCGATGGCGGCGTCGTTGCCGGGCGCCCGGGTCAACGTCGCGGTCACCGGTGATCCACCCAGCGTGGACGCCCCGAGCGCCTCGGGTGTGAGCCGACCCAGCGCCGCCTTCCGCTCCGGGGTCGCCGGAGCGTCGACCCGACGGTAGGCCGGGGCGCCGTACCGCTCGGTGAGCGCGTCATAGGACGCGCCCGGGTCGGAGCCGGTCACCGCGGTCAGTTCGGCGGCCAGCAGGCACGGGATGAGGCCGTCCTTGTCGGTCGTCCAGACCGACCCGTCGCGGCGCAGGAACGACGCGCCGGCGCTCTCCTCGCCGCCGAAGCCGAGTGAGCCGTCCACCAGTCCGTTGACGAACCACTTGAAGCCGACCGGCACCTCGACCAGGCGTCGCCCGAGACCGGCCGCCACGCGATCGATCAGTCCGCTGCTGACCAGCGTCTTGCCCACCGCGGCGGCGGCCGGCCAGTCCGGCCGGTGGGAGAACAGGTAGGAGATCGCCACGGCCAGGTAGTGGTTCGGGTTCAGCAGGCCGGCCCCGGGGGTGACGACGCCGTGCCGGTCGGCGTCGGTGTCGTTGGCCAGGGCGATGTCGAACCGGTCGGCCAGCCGGAGCAGGGAAGCCATCGCGTACGGCGACGACGGGTCCATGCGGATCTTGCCGTCCCAGTCGACGGTCATGAAACCGAAGGTCGGGTCCACGGCCGTGTTGACCACGGTGAGGTCAAGCTTGTGCCGTTCGGCGATGGCCTGCCAGTAGACCAGGCTCGCGCCGCCCAGCGGGTCGACCCCGATCCGCACCCCGGCCGACCGGATCGCGTCCAGATCGATCACGGACGGCAGGTCCTCGACATAGGCCGACAGGTAGTCGTGGGTGGTCGCGGCCGCGCGGGCCGCCGGCCCGGGGACCCGGGCGATCCCGGCCACACCGTCGGTGAGCAGGGCGTTCGCGCGGTCCTGGACCCAGCCCGTGATCGATGTGTCGGCCGGCCCGCCGTTCGGCGGGTTGTACTTGAAGCCGCCGTCGGCCGGCGGATTGTGGGAAGGCGTGATGACGATGCCGTCCGCCGTCCCGCCGACCCCCCGGGCGTTGTGGGTGATGATCGCGTGCGAGATCACCGGGGTCGGGGTGGCTTCCCCGGCCGGCGCGACCCGCACGTCGACGCCCCGGGCGGCCAGCACCTCCAACGCCGTGGCGAGGGCCGGGGCCGACAGCGCATGGGTGTCGATGCCGACGAACAGCGGACCGTCCACCCCGGCGGCAGCGCGGTGCTCGCAGATCGCCTCGGTGATCGCCACGATGTGATCGGCGTTGAACGACCCGGTCAGCGACGAACCGCGGTGACCGGAGGTGCCGAAGGCGACCCGCTGGCCCGGCTCGCCGGGGTCGGGATGGACGTCGTGATAGGCCCCGAGCAGCGCGTCGACGTTGACCAGGATCTCCGGCGGGGCCGGCTTTCCCGCGAGCGCGTTCACCGTCATCGCCTCAACCGCCTTCCACCGATGAACCCTCACGCGGCGGGTCTGACGCCGCTGATTCCCGGTGGGACGCTGCCGCCGAGGGAGTTCCCCGAGCCTAACGGCCGCCGCGGCTCGGCCGGCGGGTGAAACGGAGGTGCCGTAGGGTCCGATCGTGAGGCTGGGCGTCATGGGCGGCACGTTCGATCCGGTGCACAACGGACATCTTGTCGCCGCGAGCGAGGCCGCGGCGCTGTTCGGGCTGGACGAAGTGGTCTTCATCCCGAGCGGCCGGCCCTGGCAGAAGACCGACCGGGTGGTGTCGCCTCCCGAGGACCGCTACCTCATGACCTTCCTCGCCACATCGTCGAACTCCCAGTTCACCGTGAGCCGGCTGGACATCGACCGGGCCGGCGCGACGTACACCATCGACACCCTGAGCGAACTGCGGACGTTGCGCCCGGACGCGGAGCTGTTCTTCATCACCGGCGCGGACGCTCTCGCGCAGATCCTGAGCTGGCGTAACGCGCGGGAACTGTTCCAGCTGGCCCACTTCGTCGCCGTGTCGAGACCCGGATACCAGCTGGAACGGGACGCGACCCTGCCCGCCGACGCGGTCAGTCTGCTGGAGGTTCCGGCGCTCGCCATCTCGTCGTCCGACATCCGGGCCCGGGTCGCCCGAGGGGCCCCGATCTGGTATCTCGCGCCCGACAATGTCGTCCGCTACATCGAGAAGAACAAGCTGTACCACCGCGCCTAACGGGCCGTACCCGCCTAACGGGCCGTCCTGCGGCGACCCGGCGTGGCCTCGCGGACCAACGCGACGATGCCGCTTGTCCGCGTGTGTCACGCTGAAGGGGGCACCGTTGGGGTGCCGGACGGTACGACACAGATCATCCGGGAGTGCAGTGACCGCATCCGAGCTGGCCGCGGACCTCGCGCAGGTGGCCGCCCAGGCCGCCGCCGACAAGGTCGCGCGGGACATCGTCATCATCGACGTCAGCGAACGGCTGGTCATCACCGACTGCTTCGTCGTGGTGTCGGCAGAGAACGAACGACAGGTCAGCGCCATCGTCGACGAGGTCGAACTCAAGCTGCGGGAGCGGGGCGTCAAGCCGGTCCGCCGCGAGGGGGAGCGCGACGGTCGGTGGGTCCTGTTGGACTTCGCCGAGATCGTCGTCCACGTGCAGCACGTCGAGGAGCGAGTCTTCTACAGCCTGGAGCGGCTCTGGAAGGACTGCCCGACGATCCCGTTCCACGACCGGGACGCGGGGCCGGGTACACCGGTCGGCGCGGCGACGGCCGGGGCCGGAAGTTCGGCGGGGGCCGGGGGTTCGGTCCGCCCGAGCGCCCGGTGAGGCTTGTTCTGTGGCGGCACGGTCGCACCTCGTGGAATGACGCGGGCCGGTTCCAGGGCCATACGGACATTCCGCTCGACGATACCGGTCTTCGGCAGGCGGCCGCCGCGGCGGCCACGATCCGCGCGCTGCGGCCGTCGGTGATCGTGTCGTCCGACCTGCGGCGCTGTCGGCAGACGGCGGCCGCGCTCGACCTGCCGTTCCGGACCGATCCGCGGTTGCGGGAAATCGACCTCGGCGCCTGGTCGGGACTGACGGCCGGTGAGGCCCGGGCGCAGTTTCCGCTCGAGGATGCCGCCTGGCGACGCGGCGAGGACCGCCCGCGGGGCGGCGGCGAGACGTATCGCCAGGTGGGCGTGCGGGCGACCGAGGTGGTCGATGAACTGGTCGCCGAGGGCGAGTTGGGACGGGGCCAGCTGGCCCTCATCGTGCTGCACGGCGGATCGGCCCGGGCTCTGCTGGGCAGCCTGATGGGGCTGCCGGTCGATTCCTGGTACCGGCTCGGCCCGTTGGGCAACTGCCGGTGGTCGCTGGTGCGCAGCTTCGAGGGCGGATTCCGCCTGTTGGAGCACAACGTGGCGGCGGAGCCGGCGCCGCCGCTGACGATCGCCGGCCCGACGGTCCCGGCGACGGCCCCTGACGTGGAACCTGTAGACTCGCGGAGCAGGTCCTGAACAGGATCTGACGAGATGGGGCTGTGGCGCAGCTGGTAGCGCATCACACTGGCAGTGTGAGGGTCAGGGGTTCGAGTCCCCTCAGCTCCACCAAAGGATTCATACTCGAACCCCGATCATGAAAATCATGGTCGGGGTTCGTTGTAGATCTTCCCCGGTCCGCCTTAGTGGGCTTGGCGGCCCGCCTGTCCCGGCTCTTGGTGGCTCGCGTGGTGTTCATGCCCGCTGCCGCCCGTGACTAGTCGGCAGCGGTCCGGATGGCCCGCCACGGCTCCCCGAGCGTCAGCTCCTCGCCG
Source organism: Frankia alni (assembly GCA_026225295.1). GTDB lineage: Bacteria > Actinomycetota > Actinomycetes > Frankiales > Frankiaceae > JAMFSN01. Next base: position 5,167 of record JAMFSN010000286.1, on the reverse strand, counting down.
TCCTGTCCACCTCGATGCGCACCAGGAACGCTGTGGCCGCCCGGCGGTCCGCCCGCGTCGAAGAAAGCCGCTGGCGTCGCCGCGCGTCACCGGTGGAAACGCCGGGGCGCGGGTCGGTCGCGGCCCACTCGTCACCGGTGCCCCGGACGGCCCCCGAGCCCGGTGTCCGCTGCGTGCCGTCGCTCACCGGGCGGTCCCGGTCAGGGCGCGGGCCTGCGGGCTGAGGACCAGCGTGGAGTGATGTTCGAGGATGCCGCCGTTGCCGCTGACCAGCAGGACGTCATTGCGGGGCGCCTGACTGGTCTCCTGGCTTCTACATGTCGGGCAGACGTTCTCCGTGAAAGGAGCGGGATGGGCCCGGTACGTCTGGATGATCGGCCTGCCACCGGCGGTGGTCGGTTGCTTTCTGTATATCCGCTACATCGTTCCGCGACCGTCGGACGACATGCCGCCCCTTTTCATGACTCACCAGGAAGATGTCTGGTTCGGCAATCTGGTCTTCGGTCTCGTTGAGCTGGTCGTGTTCTTGCTACTCGAGCCGATTCTCGTCGTCGCCCGCTGGTTCGGCCGCTGGCTGGAGGGCGGCTGACCGGGACGCCAGGGGTGGCCGCCTGATCGCCCGAATCCGGCCCTCCGGTCGTCCGATTGCACGACCTGCGCAATGGACCAACAGGTTCACGCGGGCCAGCGCACCGCTTTCCGGATGCCGGCGATGGCGGGGGTGTGGTTCGCATTGTGGCTGCGCTCGCGGATAGCCAAGCGCGGCCAGCGGCGGTGTCGGCGTGGTGGACGGGCGGCGCCCCGAACGGGACACCAGCCGGCTTCGTGGCAATTCGGGCTGAGATCTTGGTGGACGTTGCCAGCCTGTCGCGTCGCCGGGCTCAGCTCAGCGGGGTGAGCTGGTGGATTGCGGGTTGCCCGGCGAAGTGGTCCCCGGTGGCCTTGATCGCCGCCGCAAGATGTGGCGAGGCGAGGTGGCTGTCCAGGTCCGCCGCGTCGCGCCACGTCTCGACGGTGACGAAGGTATCGGGTGCGTCGGAGGCGAACAGCTCGTAGGAGATGCAGCCCTCCTCCTCGCGGGTCGCCGTGACCAGCGCCAGCAGGACGTCACGGATGACGTCGGCCGAGCCCGATCTGGCGGTGAGGACGGCGACGACCCTGAGCTCGGACAAGGCTGTTCCCTTCGGTGACACTGCCTGACGGCGACGCCTTCAGCATGCCCCACCCGGGGCCATAGCCAACTACCCCGGCGGCCAGCCGCCAGATCAACTACCTGGCTTGCAGTCAGCTTGTGGACCAGAGGCTCGCCAAAGGGACGGCGACGATACGCCCGCCCAGCGGGAAGGCGGGGTGTTCTCCGTTGCGGCGGGTGGTGATCTCGGCGATGAGGCCGTCGGGTACGCCGAACCGGCGCAACCGGCCGAACGCCTCAGTTTTGGTGATGAGCCGACCCTCCAGGACGGTTGCCTCGGCGCGGGCCACGGTCACCAGACCCAGATCGACGTAGCTGTCCCCCAGCCAGAGCCACGGGCGGCGGACCGCAGCGCCGCATCGTCGACGGCGGGCAGCATCTGCGCCGGGACCAGGCCGAACACGGTGATCCCGCCCCGCAACAACTCGGCGCGGGCGATCCCGCTCAACGGCCGGCGAAACAGCGCGCCGTTGGCCCACGTCCAATGGTTGTGACCCACGTCCACGACCTCATCCTGCGGCACATAGCCAACGACCCACCGGCAGAGAAACCGACCACCCCCGCCACCGGCCGGACCGCCTCAGCAAACGCCGCCACGACCGGCGCCTTGTCCAACCGGTAATCCATGCTCCCAGGATGCGACCTTGCCGGACGTGGACGTTGCGGGGCCGGGCACCCGGCGGGGGTGCGAACACGAGCTTGCGACACCGGCGCCCGCCGCTGACCTCGACCCGGTTCCAGGTTTCGGGCCGGCACCGGAAACGGCATGTCCCCGCACGCTACCGACCAGGCGACCCCGAGCACTCGGGTTGGTATATGGGGAACAGCCATCGGTGAGATGAGGAGGCATTGTGCGGCTGCGTGACGTGCAGGCCGGGGACGTTGACGCATATGCACGGATGCGGTGTGACCCGGCGATGATGGCCGAGCTCGGTGGTCCGCAGCCCCGGGCCGGGATTGAGCACAAGGTCCGCCGGGACGCCGCCGACGCCGTATCGGACCGAGCCTGGATCTGCATGATCCTGCCGGACGAAACCGACCTCGCTACGGTGGCCGGCACCGTGACCCTGTGGTCCCACAAGGGTCCGGACGGCCTGGTGTCGGAGATCGGCTGGATGGTGCTCCCCGCGTTCCAGCGCCGAGGACTGGGGAAGGCGGCGGTCCGCCTGCTCCTGCAACGCGCAGCGTTCGAGGATCGATGGGGGATCATCCATGCCTTCCCGGGCATAACGAACGACGCGTCCAACGGCATCTGCCGAACCCTGGGATTCACGTTCGTCGGCGAACAAGACACCAGTTTCGCGGGCCGCGTCTTCCGGACCAACCACTGGCGCATCAATCCGGCGAACCGGGCGGTGAGCACGACGCGGAAGCGTGCAACCCCGTTGATCACGTGATCGAACGCCACAGCCGGGCTTCGCTGAGCGGTCGGGCCTTGGTCATCGCCCGGACCGCCAGGATCACGGCGTTGATCACTTGCTTCGACAGCCCGAGCCGGTAGCCCCGCGGTTGACGTAGCTCGTGATTGGAAGCCTGGGTTTGCAAGTTCGAGTTTAGAAGGCTAACGTTCTAAACGTGAGCGACCTCCGGAAGCCGAGCACGCAGGACGCCGCGGTCCGCGAGACCGCCACCCGGTTGCGGGTCGGTATCGGGGCCTTCAAGCGGCGCACCCAGGAGGCGTTGTCCGAGGGTGACCTGACCGTGCCGCAGCTGACCGCCCTGTCGCGACTCGACCGGTTCGGTTCGTCCACGACCGCGGAGCTGGCCCGGCGCGAGCAGATCACCCCCCAGGCGATGGGCGCCACGATCGCCAGCCTGGAGCAGCGTGACCTGGTTCTGCGGCGGCCGGATTCCGTCGACGGGCGCCGCTCGATCCTGAGCCTCACCCCGGCGGGTCAGGCCGCGATCCGTTCGGGTCGCAGCGCCGTCGTCGACCAGGTCGCCGTCGCACTGGCCGAGTCGTTCACCAGCGAAGAGATCGCGACACTCGACGCCGCCGCCCGGTTGATCCAGCGCCTCGCCGAGCTCCTGTGACCACTGCATACGGGAGATTCTGATGTCTGTCTTCGGCTCCTCGATCAGCGTCCCGATGGTCATCGCGCCGCCGCCCGAGCACCCGTTCTCGTGGCGTTTCACCGTGCCGTTGTTCATCGGCTCAGCGCTCAATCCCATCAACAGCTCGCTCATCGCGACTGCGCTGGTGCCGATCGCCCACGGGTTGCACGTGTCGATCGGGCAGACCGCCGCACTGGTCACGGCTCTGTATCTGGCCAGCGCGATCGCGCAGCCCACGGCGGGCAAGGCCGCCGAGGTGTTCGGTCCCCGGCGGGTGTTTCTGGTCGGGATCGTGCTCGTCGCCGTCGGGGGACTCGTCGGTGGCTTCGCCCAGGACCTCGTCACGTTGCTGATCAGCCGGGTGCTGCTCGGCCTGGGCACCTCGTGTGCCTATCCGACGGCCATGCTGCTGATCCGCCGCCGCGCCCAGGACGCGGGCCTGGACCAGCCGCCGGGCGGAGTTCTGGGCGGCCTGCAGATCGCGGGTATCGCCACCGCGTCACTCGGGCTGCCGCTCGGTGGTGTGCTGGTGGGCGCGCTGGGCTGGCGGGCGATCTTCTTCGTCAACGTCCCGGTCGCACTGGTCGCCCTGGGCGCGACGTTGGCCTGGGTCTCACCTGATGGTCCGCTCGACCGCACCCGCCGCGCCCGTGATGTTGCGACCAGCCTTGATGTCATCGGCATCGCCGGCTTCGCCGCGGCGATGATCGCGCTGCTGCTGTTCCTGTTCGACCTGCCCACCCTGCGCTGGTACCTGCTGGCGATCTCGGTCGGGCTGTGGATCGCCCTGGTGCTGTGGGAACTGCGCGCCCGCACACCGTTCCTCGACTTCCGCCTGCTGGCGAGCAATCTCGCTCTCACCAGTACCTACCTTCGCTATGGACTTGTTCTGCTCTGCGTCTACGTCGTGCTCTACGGCGTCACGCAGTGGGTCGAGACCGTCCGGGAGCTGTCCGAGACCGCGGCCGGACTGTTGCTGCTGCCGATGACGTTGGTCTCCGGCCTGGTCATATCGCCGGTCTCGCGCCGGAATCTCGTCCGTGGCCCGGTCATCGCCGCGGCGCTGACCTGTCTGATCGGCTCAGCCGGAGTGCTCCTGCTCAGTGCCTCGGCCTGGATCGGCTGGATCGTGGTTGTCACCATCGTCTTCGGCATCGCCATGGGTGCGGCCGCGGCCGGCAACCAGACCGCGCTCTACGGCCAGGCACCCGCCGAACTGCTCGGTACCGCCTCCGGCCTGCTGCGCACCTTCGGCTATATCGGCTCGATCGCCGCCTCCGCCATCACCGGCATCGTCTTCCACACCCAGGTCTCCGACCACGGCGTGCATCTCATCGCCTGGATCATGGTCGGCGTCAGTCTCGTCCTGGTGCTGATGACCCTCACCGAGCGCACCCTGCGCACCCGGGCCGCCCACTGATCGACCGGCCAGAAACCCACCGCATCAAGGAGAAGCTGGGCCTGTCACCACGCTCGACCCCACCACCGCCCTCATCGTCGTCGACCTGCAGGCCGGGTTGGCCGGAATGCCGACCGTCCACCCGTTCGACGACGTCGTGGCCAACGCGGTCAAGCTGGCCGACGCCTTCCGGGCCAGAAAGATGCCCGTGGTGCTGGTCAACGTTGCTGGAGGCGCCCCCGGCCGTACCGAGCAGGACGGTCGTGGGCGCGAGTTCCCCGACGGCTGGACCGATCTGCTGCCTCAACTGAACCAGCAGTCCGGTGACACGACCGTCACCAAGCTCACCTGGGGGGCGTTCCACAACACCGACCTGGCTGAGCACCTGAGTGCACTCGGCGTCACCCAGGTGGTCGTCGTCGGGGTGGCCACCAGCATCGGTGTGGAGTCGACCGCACGGCAGGCCTACGAACACGGACTGCACGTCACCCTGGCCACCGACGCCATGACGGACCTCAACC
>JAMFSN010000285.1 GCA_026225295.1 Frankia alni | reverse complement strand
GCGGCGATCGCTGGCCGTGGGTCCCGGGTGGCGTCGGATGCGCCGGCCCGAGGACGTGGGCCGGCTCGATCCGGGCCTCGAAGGCTGGGAAGCGACCCGCGGCCTGCTGACCGGCGGCGCGGCCCGCTGATCCACGGGCCCGGGCACCGGGTTCAGTCCTCGCGCGGGCCCGCGTCGCCGAGCTTCTCGATCTCCGCCACCGGGTCGTAGACAGCCTCGCCGTCGGTCTGCTGACGGTTCAGGAACGCCTGCGGGTCGGAGAGATCGTCGGACGTCGGCAGCAGATCGGGATGCACCCAGATGGCGTCCCGGCCCTCAATGCCCCGTTCGTCGGTCAGCAGCTGCCACAGCGCCGCGGCTTCCCGCATCCGCCGGGGCCGAAGCTCCAGCCCGACCAGGGCGGCGAAGGTCTGCTCGCCGGGACCGCCCTCGGCCCGCCGCCGACGCACCATTTCCCGCAACCGGGCGGAGGACGGAAGGTGGGCCGCGGCGGCCGCGTTCGTTACGACGTCGATCCAACCTTCGACCAGGGCGAGGGCGACTTCCAGGCGAGCCAGCGCCGTTTTCTGCTCCGGCGTGGTGGCGTCCCCGAAGACGTCCTCGCCCAGCGCCTGGGTAAGGCCCTCCGGGTTCATGAGGACCGAGGGATCGACCATCTGCATCGCCCGACCGACGGCCTCGGGGTCGACCGCGATGCCGCGGGCATACTCCTCGACGGTGGCCATCAGATGCGATCGCAACCAGGGCACGTGGGCGAACAGGCGCTGGGAGGCCGCTTCCCGGATGGCCAGGTAGATCCGGACCTCATCGGCCGGGACGTCCAGGCCGTCACCGAAGGCGGCGATGTTGACCGGCAGCAGCGCGGCCACCCCGGCCGGCCCGAGCGGCAGGCCGACCTCGGCGGACGAGACGACCTCACCGGCCAGGGTGCCGATCGCCTGGCCGACCTGGGCGCCGAACAGCAGGCCCCCGATCTGGTTCATCATCTGGGAGATCGGGCCCCCGGCCGCCGCCAGCTGGCCGAGATCCAGACCGGCGGGCAGCTGTCCGGCGAGCTCCGGTGGAAGCGCCCCACCGTCGCCGATCTGGGCCAGGCCCGTCGTCAGGCCGTCGCGCATCGCGTTGACGACCCGGGCGGCGATCGGGTCACACAGCGTGCGCCACACCGGCAGTGTCGCTTCGACCCAGCGGGTCCGGGTCCAACCCTGCGCGTCGGCCGCGCCGGCCGGCAGCGTGGTGGTGGCCTCGAGCCACACGTCGGCGAGCCGGACGGCCTCGCGAACGGTGTCGACCTCCGGGCCGGTGACCGGTCGGTCGCCCTCCTGCGCGCCCCGGACGGCGATCTGGCGGGCCAGCTCCCAGTTCACCGGGCCGCCCTGCCAGGACAGCAGTTTCTCCAACTCCGCGAAGAAGGGGGCACCGGATCCGAATCCGAAGATCCCGCCGGAACCGGAGCCGCCGGAGCCCCCCCCACCGGAGCCGCCGCCAAAGCCGAACCCGAAGGGCTGGTCACCGCTCATGTGGACCGGCTCCGATCGTTGCTCGTCGCGGGAAGGGTCGTGATGCCGGCCGGATCGTTCGCGGTCGCGCCCGTGTCCACCGTAATAACGAATGAGCGCTCTGAACCGTGCCGGTCCGCCGGTTCGCCCAGGGCGCAGCCCGTCGGGCCGCCGTCGGGTCGTAGCGTGGGTGGCGTGGAAGCCACGGAGCAGGTGCGCACGGTGTGGACGGCGCTGCGGTCCGCGCCGCTGTCCATCGACGAGTGCCTCTCGGCGGTCAACGGGCCAGGGGTCGGCGGCACGACATTTTTCGTCGGCACGGTCCGCGACAACGACGAGGGACGGGGCGTCACCGAGCTGGAATACGCGGCCCATCCGAGTGCGGCCGCTGAGCTGGAACGGGTCTGCGCCGCCGTGGCCGCCGAGACCGGGGTGCTGGCCGTCGCGGCGGTCCACCGGGTCGGTCTGCTGCGGGTCGGTGACGCCGCGGTGATCGTCGCGGCGGGCGCCGCGCACCGGGGCGAGGCGTTCACCGCCTGCCGGCGCCTGATCGATGATCTCAAGGCTCAGGTCCCGATCTGGAAGCGTCAGGTGTTCACCGACGGGCCGGCAAAATGGGTGGGCGCTCCCTGACGGGGGCACCTAGGATCAGGACAGACGCTCTTCCCTGCTCGACGCTGAGGCTCCGCCCATGTGGTTCCTGCTCATTCCTCCTGTTGCCGTGATGTTCGCCCTGCTGTGGCTGGCGCTGATCAGCCGCCCCGAACGCCGTCCCGGTCCCGGCGCGACCATGGAGCGCTACCGACGCACGAGGGACGCCCTGGCCCGTCCGCTGGACGACGCGACCGGCCAGCGTGAGCGCCCGGCCCGACACACCTTCCCGCACCGCCACTGACGCTTCGCCGGCCCGTTGCCCGCCGACGGGCCGGCGTCGGAGGTCAGGTCGGTGGGCCCCGGGCTCGTCACCCGGGCCGCCTCGCGAGTCGTGGTCCGGGGCCGCACGGTGCGCGTTCGGGGGGATCGCCGCGGCAGGCTCTAGACTTTCCGACATGTCACGGCGCGTGCAGTCGATGGTCGTGGCGGCGGTGCTTGCCCTCGGGCTGGCCATTGCCGGTCTTGCGTTGCCGGTCCCGTTCGTCAGTCTGTCGCCCGGGCCGGTCACCGACACCCTGGCCGGGTCCGGGACCGCCTCGCTGATCCAGATTTCCGGCCACCGGACGTATCCGACCACCGGGAAGCTCGAGCTGACGACGGTCGAGGAGCATCCGAGCCTCAACCTGGTCACCGCTCTGCACGACTGGTTCGCCTCCGACAACGCGGTGATTCCCCGCGAGCTGCTGCAACCGCCGGGCACGTCCCAGAAGCAGGTCCAACAGCAGAACACCCAGGACATGATCACCTCCCAGGACGCGGCGACGGCGGCGGCGTTCAACCAGCTCGGGATCAAGCCGAGCAGCACTTCGGTCAGCGTAGCGGGCTTCTCGGCCGAGGCCCCGGCGGCGGCCACGTTGGCGGTGGGCGATCGCATCCTGGCCGTCGACGGCTCGGTGGTGAACACCGCGGAGCAGTTGACGACCGCGATCGGTCGGGTGAAGCCGGGTCAGCCGGTCTCCATCACCTATCAGCGCGGCAGCGCGGCCCGCCGGACCGTCAGCATCACGACCACCGGCGCGCCCGGCCAACCGGGCCGGCCGATCATCGGCATCACCCCCAGCGAGAAGGCGGTCTACCCGGTGACCGTCAAGATCGGCCTCAAGGATGTCGGGGGCCCGAGCGCCGGTCTGATGTTCGCCATCGGCATTGTCGACAAGCTCACCCCTGGAGACCTCGCGGGCGGTCGCACCATCGCCGGCACCGGAGAGATCGCTCAGAACGGCGCGGTCAGCCCGATCGGCGGGATCCAACAGAAGCTGCTCGGGGCGCGACGGTCAGGCGCGACAGTCTTCCTGGTTCCCGCCCAGAACTGTGCCGAGGCGTCCCAGGCCACGCCGAAGGGACTGCGGCTGGTCAAGGTGAGCACGCTCACCGACGCGTTGGGGGCGCTCACCTCGCTGCGGGCCAATCCGGCCGCCCGGCTCCTGTCGTGCTGAGCCCGGCCGGCCCTCGTCGTGGCTCCGGGAGCCGTGGTCTCAGGTGAAGGTCGCGAGCAGAACGTCGATCAGGTTGTCGGCGAGATCCGGGTGGACCACCAGGTCGTCGTCATTGCGCACCCGCAGGCAGGAAGCGTGGCGTCCATCGCGCATCACTCCGACGGCCAGGCGCACGTCCTGGCGTTCGGGATGGGTGGCGGCCCACCGCTCGATGTCCCGCTCGTCGTAGGGCGCCTCGTGCTCGGCACTGGGCGGTAGCACGACCAGTTCGGTGACGAGGACGCAACCGAGGACTTCTCCGGGCCAGCCGATACCGGCCAGGACATCGTCAAGGCGGCCGCCGGGCAGTGGTTCCTGCTCAACCGGGGTGAGGGAGCCGGCCGGCGCGTCACCGATGTGGGTCTGGAGCGACGGTTCGCGGGCCAACAGCTCGCCGGTATCGGCAAGCGCGTACACCTGGCTGGGCTGGTCCCATCCGGCGTTCGCGACGTGCTGTTCGACCTCCAGCACCACGGAGGTCAGTTCGTCGTTGTCAGGGCTGGTCACGACACCATCCTCTCCGATGGACCAGGTCCGGTCGCGCAGGGCGCCTGGCGTAGGTTGCATTGGCGGGGAGGCCATCGTTCCCCGCTCACCGAGGGTACGGAGGACAGCAGCGTGGCAACCCGCAGACCCCTGCCGGCGCGCGCGCGGCTTCTGGTACCCGTCGTCGGCGCCATCATCCTTTTCATCATTGTGGTGAGCGTATTCACGCGGCTCTATACGGACCTGCTGTTCTTTCGCTCGATCGGCTTCAGCAAGGTGTTCTCCACCGTGCTGACCACGCGAATTGTGTTGTTCGTGCTCTTCGGTGTCGCGATGGCGACAGCGATCGGCGCCAATATCGTCATCGCCTACCGGCTCCGGCCCCCGGTCCGGCCCATGTCGCTCGAGCAGCAGAATCTGGAGCGCTACCGGGTCGCGATCGAGCCCTATCTCCTGGCCATCCTGATGGTGGTCACCACGTTGTTCGGCATCGTGGCGGGGCTCTCGGCGTCCGGTCGGTGGCGGACCTGGCTGGAGTGGGTGAACCAGGTCCCGTTCGGACAGAAGGATCCCCAGTTCCACCGCGACATCAGCTACTACATGTTCACGCTGCCGTTCTACCGATTCCTGCTCGGATTCCTGTTCACCGCGGTCGTGCTGTCCCTGGTCGTTTCGGTGGTGACGCACTACCTGTTCGGCGGGATCCGCCTGCAGACCCAGGCCGAGCGGGTCGTACCCGCCGCCAAGGCCCATCTTTCGGTGCTGCTGGGAGCGCTCGCCCTGCTCAAGGCGTGGGCCTACTACCTCGACCGGTTTGGGCTGGTTTTCTCCTCCCGGGGGGTCGTGACCGGTGCCTCCTACACCGACGTGCACGCGGTGCTGCCGGCCAAGCTGATCCTGCTGTTCATATCGTTGCTGTGCGCGGTGCTGTTCATCTACAACATCTTCCAGCGGGGCTGGACACTGCCGGCGCTCGGGGCCGGCATCCTGGTGTTGTCCGCGCTCGTGATCGGTGGGATCTACCCGGCGATTGTGCAACAGTTCCAGGTCAAGCCGAACGAGGTCAGCAAGGAAGCGCCCTACATCGATCGCAATATCGCCGCGACCCGTCAGTCGTACAACCTCACCGGTATCAAACTGACGCCCTACAACGCCCAGACGACGGCGAACTCGCAGCAGATCGCGGATGACACGGGCACGATCCCCAATGCTCGGCTGCTCGACCCGAACGTGTTGTCCGAAACGTACGACCAGTTGCAGCAGATCCGCGGGTACTATGGCTTCCCGGACTCGTTGGACATCGACCGTTACACCATCAACAAAACAACCCAGGACTATGTTGTCGCGGCCCGGGAACTGGACCAGTCCGGGTTGAGTTCCGACCAGCGCAACTGGATAAACCTGCACCTCACCTACACCCACGGTAAGGGTTACGTCGCCGCCCCGGCCAACACGGTGGACAGCCTGGGCCGCCCGGTCTTCTCCGAGGAGAACGTCCCGCCCACGGGTCCGCTGAACGTCACCGAAAGCCGGATCTACTTCGGCGAGCTTTCGCCGAACTATTCCATCGTGGGCACCAGCCAGCCGGAGATCGACGGGCCGGCGACCAACAACAACGATCAGGCGACGACGAGCTACACCGGCAAGGGCGGCGTGTCGATCGGCTCGACCTTCCGCCGCACCCTGTTCGCGCTGCGCTTCAAGGAGAAGAACATTCTTCTTTCGAGCGCACTGAAGCCGAGTTCGCGCATCCTGTACGTCCGCAACCCACGCGACCGGGTGGCGAAGGCCGCGCCGTGGCTGACACTCGACGGCGATCCCTATCCCACGGTGGTCAACGGACGGGTCACGTGGGTCATCGACGGCTACACGACGTCGAACGGCTACCCGTACGCCGAGCGCAAGACGCTCGGCTCGGTCACCGCTGATTCCGAGACCAACAGCGCCGCGAACCGGACCAATCAGGCGTCGAACCAGGTGAACTACATCCGGAACTCGGTGAAGGCGACCGTCGACGCGTACGACGGAACGGTCACGTTGTACCAGTGGGACCCCAATGACCCGGTGCTGAAGACGTGGATGAAGGCATTCCCGGGGACAGTGAAGCCCAACAGTGCGATTAGTCCCGATCTGCGGGCCCACCTGCGCTACCCGGAAGACCTGTTCAAGGTCCAGCGGGACCTGATCGGCTCCTACCACGTCACCGACCCGCGCGCGTTCTATTCGAAAGAGGACTTCTGGGCGGTGTCGGCGTCACCCGACAACCCGAATGTCGCCCAACCACCCTTTTACGTCTACAGCCAGCTTGTGGGGCGTAAGACTCCATCGTTCAACCTCACGTCCCCGCTGATCTCGAGGCGTTCGTCGAAGCTCGCGGCGTACATGGCGGTCTCGAGCGACCCGGACAACTACGGCCAGTTCCAGGTTCTCCAACTCCCGCAGGGCGTCACGATCAACGGACCCACCCAGGTCCAGAGCCTGATCGAGTCGAACGGTCCGGTATCCCAGCAGCTCACCCTGTTGCGGGGCGGCGGATCGACCACGGTGCAGGGCAACCTGCTGACGCTTCCGGTGGGCGGCGGCCTGCTGTACATCGAGCCGTACTACGTACGGGCCGGTGGACCGTCCGGCTATCCGACGCTGCAACGGGTGGCGGCCGTCTTCGGCGACAAGGTCGGTTTCGGGCCGTCCCTCAGCGACGCCCTCACCCAGGTGTTCGGCACCCCGGCGGGAGGGTCGAATGCGACCGGCGGTTCCGCCACGCCGGGTCCGACCGGCACCTTCGCCCCCGCCACCACGGCGCCCGCTGAGAACGTCAAGCAGGCGATCGCGGCCGCGGACAAGGCATTCAAGGCCGGGCAGGCCGCGTTGGCCAAGAACCCGCCGGACTTCGCGGCGTACGGCGAGGACCAGAAGGATCTGACGTCCGCGCTGAACACGCTGGCCCGACTGGCCAGCGCGACCCCGGCCCCGACCAGGACCGCGACGCCAAGTCCCGGGACGCCGAGTTCCGGGACGCCGAGTCCTGGTTCGACGGCCAAGGCCGGCCGGTCGGCCACACCGACCCCGGCGCGGGCGACTTCAACCCCTTCGCCACGGTCCAGCGGGTAGGTCCGGTCGGCCCGACCCTCCGGCCTACTTACCTGACGCCAGCCTCACCCCGGCCGGCCGGCCGGCCCGCTCGCTACGTCGTCCCTTTCACCTGACATCGCCGACGACCCGGCCCACCCGTTGTGCGCGGACGCCGCGACAACCGGTGCGCGGTCGCTGCCGAGCGTCCGGGAAACGGCGGTGCGCCATGGTGATCGGTGGGTCCCGGGCCGGTTGGTGGTGGGTTCGGCGTGGGTCTCCGGAGGTTCTGTGCGACGGGCCTACAGAAGGCCCAGAAGTCATGATCGACGCGTTTGACATCTGACTGTCTTCTCTGTGTAAGGTAGGGCTACACCGACGCGGGGTGGAGCAGCTCGGTAGCTCGCTGGGCTCATAACCCAGAGGTCGCAGGTTCAAATCCTGCCCCCGCTACCACCGGGACCAGGGAGTTCGCCTCATTGAGGCGGGCTCCCTGAGTCGTTTCCAGGGCTGGTTGCCCGAGCCCGGTCGTTCGAGCCCATGGTGCGGTCAGCCTGGTTCTACCCAAGGATGGAAAAGTTGGGTGGGGGCCGGTCAGGCCGGCCACGGTTCCCGCACGAAACCTTGACTCGATGGGCAGGCCGGCGAGCGCCGGTCGGCCGCACCAGGCGCCCAGCCCCAGCAGAGTCATCGGGGAGGAACCACCACGCGCGTTGCCGTCCTCGGGACCGGCGCGATGGGCACCGGTCTGGCGCGGAGCCTGCTGCGCGCCGGGCTGGCGGTCACGGCCTGGAACCGCGCCCCCGGCGGCGCCGCTCCGTTGACGGCCGACGGCGCCACGGTCGCCCCGACCGCCGCCGAGGCGGTGGACGGGGCAGACGTGGTGCCCACCAGGCTCATTGACGGGCCGGCGGTCCTGGACGTCATGGCGGACGCCGTCGGCGCGGTCAGCCCGTCCGCGGTGTGGATGCAGTCCAGCGCGGTCGGCCTGGACGACTCGGCCCGCGCCGCGGACCTCGCCCGCTCGGCCGGAACCCGTCGTGGACGCGCCGGTGCTCGGCACCAAGGCTCCGGCTGAGCAGGGCAACCTCGTCGTGCTGGTGGCCGGCGAGAACGAGCTGATCGACAAGCTCGTGCCGGTGCTGACAGCGGTCGGCAGTCGGACGGTCCGGGTCGGTCAGCAGCTCTCGTCGGCCTCGGCCCTCAAGCTGGGCGGCAATGCCTGGGTGGCGACGCTGGTGGCCGGGACCACCCGGTCGCTGGCGCTGGCCTCCGGGCCCGGGGTCGACCCCCGGCTGTTCTCGAAGCCATTCGAAGTGATCCGCTCGACGTGCTGGGTGCCATTTACGCCCAGGCCAGCGAGGCTGGGCACGCGGCCGACGACATGGCTGCGGTGCACCGGGCGTTCACTTCCCGCGGGGCGGACCCGACCATCTGATCCATCGCTGCCGGGGGCCTACTCGCCCGTCACGCCGTCGATCAGTTCCCGGGCGATGTCCAGATGGCCGAGGTGTCGCGCGTACTCCTGGAAGAGGTGGAAAAGGATCCGACCCAGGGACGGTGCTTCCTCGGCCGCGGCGAATCGACCGCCGACGCGCGCCGGGGTGGACAACGGGAGTCCGGCGGTGAGCGAGCGCGACCTGACCACCTGCCCGGTGTAGGCGGCCAGCACCGCCTGGGCCGTCTCGTAGTCGGCGATCTGCCACTCGGACCCAGCCGGGGGATAGGGAGTGACCTGCTGGGCCGCGAAGCCCCATTGGATCCAGCGCCTCTCCACCCAGCCGAGGTGGCGGACGAGACCGAGCGGCGACCAGCCGAGCGGATCCACCGGGGTTCGCAGGACCTCCTCCGGCAACCCGATGATCTTGCGGATGAGTGCCTCGCGGTACCACTCGAGGTAGCCGGCGAGCAGCTGGTCCGGATCGGTCACCGTCACACCGGGCCCGTCCAACGCAGCGGGCTTCGGACCCCCGGTCGACTCCGCCCCGAGGTCTTCAGCGTCGGGAGGCATCGTGACGACTCTAGGGGCGCTGAGGCGGCCCTACTACGCTCGGCCCGGTGGGACGGCGGCAGAACCATGCGACTCTAGCGGCCCGACCGCCGACCGGAAGACGTGATGGGCACGTCCGGACCCTGCGGCTGGCGCTCGGTTACGGCTGGTGCGTCGCTGTCGCCGCCGACCCGGCCGCGGTCCTTCACTGGTTTCTGGCCCGCGGGGACGACGACGCCGCCGATGTGCGATGGATTGTCCGGGAAAATAGGAGGAAGGCGCGGCTGACCAGGCTGTTGTGATCGGTGGTCGGGGGCCCGCGGAACGGGGCTGGGAGGCGCCCGTGGGCGACGTCGTAACCGGGTCGCAAGTCGCCGACCGTCGCGGTGCGGGAGGATCTGAACGTGGAGTTCGATGTGGTCGCCGACGAGCTGTACGGACTGCCGCCCGACGAGTTCACCGCGGTCCGCGACGAGCGCGCCGCGCAGGCGCGGGCGGCCGGAGATCGGGACCTGGCTGCGGCGGTCAAAGGGCTGCGGCGGCCGGCGGTGAGTGCGTGGCTGGTGAACCTGCTGGCCCGCGAGCGCGCTGATCGCCTGGAGGAGTTGCTGGCCCTGGGCGACGCATTTCGCGAGGCACAGGAGAATCGCGCGGCCCGCGATCTGCGCCGCCTGTCGTCGCAGCGTCGGCGTCTGGTTGCTGGTCTGGGCCGAGATGCCCGTCGGCTCGCTTCGGACATCGACCGCCATGTGAGCGCGGATGCGTGCCGCGAGTTGGAGGGAACGCTGGAGGCCGCGGTGGCCCTGCCGGCCGCGGCCGAGAGCCTCCGCCGAGGTCGGTTGACGAAGCCGTTGGCGTACGCCGGCCTGGGTGACGCGGCTGCGCTGGGCGAAGCCGCGGAGCCGGCCGGCCTGGAACCAGACGTTACGGAAACCACGGATCCAGCGCCGGCCCATGACCCCACCGCGGCCGATCCCGATGTCGTCAGCGATGAAGAGGTCGTCGGGGGTATCGCCCGGCGGACCGGGCGTCGGGCGGCGTCGGGCGGGACCGGACATCCGGGCCGACGGGCCGCCCGCCGATCCCGCGTCGCCCGCG
>JAMFSN010000284.1 GCA_026225295.1 Frankia alni | reverse complement strand
GTCCATCGGCCCGATCCTCGCCGTGCCCGGCATCAGGGCCGCTGTCGAGGCGAAGACCGTCGTTGGCGTCTCCGGGATCATCGGCGGCGCCCCGGTCCGCGGCATGGCCGACGCCTGCCTGGCGGCGATCGGCGTGCAGACCTCGGCGGCCGCCGTAGCCGCGCACTACGGGCCCGCCCTGATCAACGGCTGGCTGGTGGACGAGCAGGACAAGTCGGCCGTCGACGACCCCGTGCTGGCCGGCATCGCGGTCCGCGCGCTGCCGCTCTACATGCGCGACGTGCCCACGACGGCCGCGATCGCCAAGGCCGCCATCGACCTCGCGAAGGAACTGGCCCGATGACCAAGGCACCCGAGCCGGCCCAGGGACCGGCGGCCCGCCCGGCGGCTCCCGGGGCGGCACCGACCGCCGTAGAGATTCACGGCATAGCCGGAATACCTGAAATATCCCCCGGAGACGACCTGGCGCGGGTGATCGCCGACGCGGCGCTGGCGGCCGGCGCCCCCGGCCTGCTCGACGGCGACATCCTGGTGGTCACCTCCAAGGTGGTCAGCAAGGCCGAGGGGCGGATCGCCACGATGTCCCGCGCGGACGCCATCGCCGCCGAGACGGTGCGCGTGGTGGCCAGGCGCGGGGATACCACGATCGCGCAGACCAGGCACGGCTTCGTCATGGCAGCGGCCGGCGTGGACGAGTCCAACACCGAGCCGGGCACCGTCGTGCTGCTACCGGAGGATCCCGATGAGTCGGCCCGGCGGCTGCGCACGGCGTTGCGCAGCCGGGCCGGGGTGAACCTCGGCGTCGTGGTCACCGACACCTTCGGCCGGCCCTGGCGGGCCGGGCAGACCGATACCGCGATCGGCGCGGCCGGGGTGACCGCCATCCTGGACCACCGCGGCGGCACCGACGCCTGGGGCAACGTGCTCGACGTCACCATGGCGGCGGTCGCCGACGAGATCGCGGCGGCCGGCGACCTAGTCAAGGGCAAGGCCGCCCAGCTGCCGGTCGCCCTCGTACGCGGCCTGCCCGCGCTCGTCACCGAGGCCGACGGGCCGGGCGCGCGGGTCCTCGTGCGCCCGTCGGACGAGGACCTGTTCCGGCTCGGCGCGGCCGACGTGCTGGCCGCCCGGCGCACCGTGCGCGCGTTCACCGGCCAGCCGGTCGACCCGGCCGCCGTCGAGCGGGCCATCGGGGCGGCCATCACCGCCCCGGCGCCGCACCACAGCGAGCCCTGGCGGTTCGTGGTCGTCTCGTCGCTGACCGCCCGACTGGACCTGCTCGACGCCATGCAGGACGCCTGGGCGGCGGACCTGCGCTCCGACGGGTTCACCGAGGAGCAGATCGCCCGCCGGGTCAAGCGCGGCGAGCCGCTGCGGCATGCCCCGCTCATCATCGTCCCGTGCCTGGAGCCGTCGGCCATGCACGCCTACCCCGATGACCGCCGGATCCGCGCCGAGCGGGACATGTTCGTGGTCTCGATGGGCGCGGCGGTGCAGAACCTGCTGGTCGCGCTGGCGGTGGAGAACCTCGGCTCGGCCTGGATCTCGTCGGCGCTGTTCTGCCAGGACGTCGCGGCCGGGGTACTCGGGCTGCCGGACGGCTGGCTGCCGATGGGCGCGATCGCGGTCGGTCACCCGGCCGCCCCCGCCTCCCCGCGCGCTCCGCGCGACCCGGCGGCGTTCACCCTGACCCGCTGACCCCGCTCACCTCGCGCCCCACCCTCGCGCCCCGCGACTCCCCATCAG